>NZ_JBJGZB010000015.1:0-153593 GCF_054050295.1 Geodermatophilus sp. SYSU D01045 | reverse complement strand
CCCCCCCCCCCCCCCCCCCCCCCCCCCCCCCCCCCCCCGCCCCCCCCCCCCCCCCCCCCCCCCCCCCCCGGGGAGTCCGGGCCGCCGCCGTCGTCGTCGCCCTTGCCGGACGGGGGAGGCGGGGGAGCGCCGCCGTCGCCGGGGCCGTCCGGGGGAGGGGGCGGGTCGTCGTCGGGGCGGCTGTCCTCGAGCGCCTGCTCGAGGGTGTCGTCGTCGAGGCCGGGAGCGTCGAACGGGTTGCGGCGCCGGCGGTGGGGGAGGGCCAGCCGGGCGGCGACGCGGACGTCGTCCTCGGTGACGGCGTCGCGGCCGGACCAGGCGGCGTGCGCGATTGCGGTGCGCGCGGTGACCAGGTCGGCGCGCAGCCCGTCGACGTCGAAGGCGGCGCACACCGCGGTCACCTGGCGCAGCGCGTCGTCGGAGAGGACGACGTGCGGCAGGCGGGCGCGGGCGCCGGCGATCCGCGCGGCCAGCTCGGCCTCCTCCACCTCCCACGCGGCCGCGAACCCGGCCGGGTCGGCGTCGTACGCGAACCGGCGGCGGACCACCTCGGCGCGCTCGGCCGGGTCCCGCGGGGCGGCGACCTCCACGGTGAGCCCGAACCGGTCGAGCAGCTGCGGGCGGAGCTCGCCCTCCTCGGGGTTCATGGTCCCGACCAGCAGGAACCGCGCCGCGTGCCGCACCGAGACACCCTCGCGCTCGACGTAGGCGGTGCCCAGGGCGGCGGCGTCGAGCAACAGGTCGACGAGGTGGTCGTGCAGCAGGTTGACCTCGTCGACGTAGAGCACGCCCCGGTGCGCGGCGGCCAGCAGGCCGGGCTCGAAGGCCTTCACGCCCTCGGTGAGCGCCCGCTCGAGGTCCAGCGACCCGACGACGCGGTCCTCCGACGCGCCCACCGGCAGCTCCACAAGCCGGGCCGGGCGGGTGGCGCCGGGCACGCCGAGGTCGTGCGGCCCGTCGGGGCAGGCCGGGTCGGGGGCGGCGGGGTCGCAGGCGAAGCGGCAGCCGGGCACGACGGCGACCGGCGGGAGGACGGCGGCCAGCGCGCGCACCGTCGTCGACTTGGCCGTGCCCTTCTCGCCGCGCACGAGCACGCCGCCGATGGCGGGGGAGACGGCGTTGAGCAGCAGGGCCAGCCGCATGTTGTCCATGCCGACGACGGCACCGAAGGGATACGTCATGCGGGTGCACGGGTCCTCTCCCCGGGTGTCCACGCCCGGAGGTGGCAGGAGGCGACGGCGGGAGTTCCTGACTCCCCGGCACCTCGCGGTCGAGGTCTCCGGGTCACAGTGGCGGGACCGCGCCGGAGTCGCACCGGGCTTCCTCCACTGCCGTCGCTGTGGCCCGGTCATGGAACCACGCGATCCGGCGGACCGGGAGGCCGGGCGGTGACTTGACGGATCGGAAAGAGACCGTCCACACTTTCCGACGTGGAAAACGACGCGATCGACCGCGACACCGCCGCCGCACAGCTCGCCGCGCTGCAGGCCGACCGGGAGGCGCTGGCCGACCGGGTCCTGCAGCCGTGGTGGTACGACGTCGCGCTCGGCCTGCTGCTGTTCGCCTTCCTGGCCAGCTACGCCCTCGACTCGCTGTGGGTGACCTTCCCGGCGCTCGTCCTGTTCGCCGCCGGCCTGGGCGCGCTGGTGGCGGCCTACCGGCGGACCACCGGGGTGTGGGTGAGCACGCCGCCGCGGGTGGCGGCGGCCTGGGGCGCGTTCGTCCTGGTGGTCCTCGTGCCGGCGTTCGTCCTGGCGGAGGGGTACGGCCGGCACTGGGTGATGGTGGTGGCCGGCGCGGTGCTCGGCGTCGCGGCCGGCGTGCTCAGCCGGGTGTGGGGCCGCCGGTGGGTGGCCGCGCTCCGGAGCGGGCTGTGACCGCGGTCGCGCCGCACTTCGACGCCGTCATCCACCCGCCGCCGCGGCTGCAGATCTGCGGGCTGCTGGCCGCCGTCGACACGATGGAGTTCGCCACCGTGCGCGACCGGGTCGGCGTGAGCGACTCGGTGCTGTCCAAGCACGTCAAGCAGCTGGAGGAGGCCGGGTACGTGGGGGTCAGCAAGGCGACCGTCGCGTCCCGCCAGCGCACCAGCCTGTCGCTGACCCGGGACGGGCGCCGGGCCTTCGAGGCGCACGTCGCCGAGCTGCGCCGCATCGCCGGTCTGTGAGGGCGCCCCGCCCCGACCCGCGCGGACTCGCCGACGCCGCCCTCGTCCTCGCCGGAGCCGCGGTCGCCGGGTGGCTGCTCGGCCGCGTCGGCGTCCCCTCGGCCGCGCTGTTCGGCGGGCTGCTCGCCGGCCTGGTGCGCGGCCTGGCCGGGCGCGTGCCGCTCGACGTGCCGCGGCCCGCGGCGGCCGCGGCGCAGGCCGTCGTCGGCGTCTCGATCGGCGCGCTGGTCGACCCCGACACCCTGGCCGCGATCGGCGAGGAGTGGGCGCCGGTCCTCCTGGTCACCGTCGCCACGCTGCTGCTCACCGTCGGCGCCGGGCTGCTGCTGCGCCGCCAGCCCGGGATCAGCCCGGTGACCGGGGCGTTCGCGATGATCGCCGGCGGCGCGTCGGGCATCACCGCCATGGCCCGCGACCTCGGCGCCGACGACCGCATGGTCGCCGTCCTGCAGTACCTGCGGGTGCTGCTCATCGTCGTCGCGATGCCGGTCGTGGCGACGACGGTCTACGGCGCGGACCCCGGCGCCGGGGGCGCGGTCGCGGTGGAGGCCGGGCCCGGCTGGCCCGCCGGCCTGCTGTTCACCGCCGCCTGCGGCGTGGCGGGCGCGGTGCTGGCCCGGCTGGTGCACCTGCCGGTGCCGGCGCTGCTCGGGCCGCTGCTGGTGGCCGCCGCGGCCGACCTCGGCGGGCTCTCCGGCGGCGCCACCGTGCCCGGCCCGGTCGAGGCGGCGGCGTTCGTGCTCATCGGCCTGCAGGTGGGGCTGCGGTTCACCGTCGCGAGCCTGCGCACCGTGGGCCGGGCGCTGCTGCCGGCGCTGGCGGTGATCGTCGGCCTCGTCGTCGCGTGCGCCGGGCTGGGTGTCGTCCTCTCGGCGGCCACCGGCGTCAGCGAGCTCGACGCCTACCTCGCGACGACGCCCGGCGGCCTCTACGCCGTCCTCGCCACGGCCACCGGCACCGGCGCGGACGCGACCTTCGTGCTCGCCGTCCAGGTGCTGCGGCTGTTCGTGATGCTGCTCGCGGCGCCGCTCATCGCCCGCAGGCTGCGCCGCCGGCCGTCCTGACCGGTGGCACCGGGCGCCTACCCTCGACCGGGTGAGCCGTGCGCCGGAGGAGGAGACCGAGCTGTCCGACGTGGAGACTGCGGTCGTGGACGCCACCGCCGACGAGCAGGACGCCGTCCTGCTGTTCGTGGGCGGCCCGCTCGACGGGCGGGTGGAGATCCGCGCCGCCCGGCACGGCGCACCGCTGCCCACGGTCACCCACGTGCACCTGCACGGCGGGCCGAAGGTGGTCTCGCGCTACGACCTGCAGCCGCTGCCCGGCCAGGCCGGCGTCTACCACCTGCGGCAGCCACGGCCCCAGCCGCGCCACAGCGACTGAGCCGCGCTCACCAGCCCTGCGTGCGCCGGGCGGCGTCGACCACCCGGTCGAACAGCGCCCGGTCCAGCGCCGCGCCCTCCCGCCGCACCCGCGCGGGGTCCAGGGTCAGCAGCCGGTCCAGCCGCACCTCGCTCGGCCGGCCCCGGCCGTCCCAGGCGCCGGTGCCGACGTCCATCCAGCTGCGCCCGTACCGGGCCTCGTCGGCGGCGTCGCGGTCGTGGTCCTTGCTCGTCAGCATGAGGCCGAGCAGGTCCTCGCCGCGGCGGCCGACGACCAGCACCGGGCGGTCCTTGCCCCGGCCGTCGCCCTCGTCGAAGGGCACCCAGGCCCAGACGACCTCGCCCGGGTCGGGCCGGCCGTCGGCCCGCGGCCGGTAGCCGACGTCGATCCCCGCCGGCCGGGCGGCGGGCGGCGGCGCCGGGGCCGGGCGGCGCGCGGCGCGGCGGGCGGACGGCGTGGCGACGGTGCGCACGAGCGAGCGGACGGCGGCCACGAGGCGGCGCGGGCGGTCCATGGACAGGAACCGTACGGAGGCGCCAGCGGACACGCCGTCCCGTCTGCCTCGTTCGTCACACCGGTACCAATCCGCCCCGGTTCCGGTTACAGCGGGTCGATCGCGGGCACCATTGCGTCACGGGACGCCAGCACCGCGTCCCGGGAGAGGGGGCTCCCATGACCTCGGCCCAGCCTGTGATCCCCGCAGTCCCGCTGTCGCGGGAACCGCGCGCCAGCGTGCTCGCCGCGTTCCAGCTCGTCGAGGACGCCCGGTACCTCGGCACCGAGCGCCGGCCCCGGCGCAACCGGGTCCGCCGCGTGGCCCGGCGCGCCGTCGCCAGCCGGCGCCTGGCGCGGGACCTGCCCGTCTAGGCCCTCAGGCGACGCAGAACTCGTTGCCCTCCGGGTCGGCCATGGTCACCCAGGAGAACGGGCCCTGCGACGCCCGCCAGAGCTCGGTGGCGCCCATCCCGAGCAGTCGCGCCACCTCGGCCTCGCGCCGCTCGTCACCCACCCGCAGGTCCAGGTGCACGCGGTTCTTGGCCGACTTCGCCTCCGGCACGGCCTGGAACAGCACCCGCGGCCGGCCGGGGTCCGGCGAGGTGACGGCCGCGCCGGCGGCCCACACCAGGGCGCCGCGGTGCGTCGTCGTCTGGTCCTCGCGCGCGTGCCCGGCCTCGACCGTGCGCCGGATGAACGCCTCGTCCTGCGGCTCCACCTGCCAGCCCAGCGCCTCGGCCCACCAGTCGGCGAGCACGTGCGGCTCGGCGGCGTCGATCGTCACCTGGAAGTCGGTCGCCATGGCCGCAGCCTGGCAGGACGCGGTGACAGGACGGTCAGAGCTCCTGCGCCAGCCCCGCGCGGATGGTGGCGTCGTCGGGCAGCGGGGTCTCCAGCCCGCAGTGGTCGCGGATCATCGTGCCGAACGGCGGCAGGGCGCCGCGGTCGACCCGGCGGGCCGGGTCCCACAGGCCCGAGCGCATGACCGCCTTGGCGCAGTGCAGGTAGGCCCGCTGCACGGTCACCACCATCACCGAGCGCGGCTCCCGGCCGAACTCGGTGAGCTCGAGGTCGAGCGCGTCGGCGGGCAGCAGCTCGGCGGTGCCGAACACCTTGAGCGTCTCCTCGACGCCGGGGACGAAGAACAGCAGCGCCACCCGCGGGTTGACCGCCACCTTGCGCAGGCTGTCGAGCCGGTTGTTGCCCGGCCGGTCGGGCAGCACCAGCCGGTGCTCGTCGAGCACCTTGACGAAGCCCGGGTCGCCGCCGCGCGGGGAGACCTCCGGCCAGCCGTCGGCGTCGGCGGTCGAGAGGGTGAGGAACGGCGACAGACCGATCAGGGCCTGGCAGTGCACGTCGAGGTGGTCGATCTCCTTGTCCCGCACCAGCTGCGAGGGCGGGCGGTAGGAGGCGAGGACCGGGTCGGGCTGCACCCGTCGACGGTAGCCCCCGCTAGCGTCGCGCCGTGCCGGTCACGTGGAGCTCCCCGGTCCGTTTCGTCGAGTGCGACCAGCAGGGCGTCGTCTTCAACGCGCACTACCTCGTCTGGGCCGACGAGGCGTCGACCGCGTGGTGGGCGTCGGTCGGGCTGCCGTGGGAGGAGATCGCCCCGCGGGTGGACCCGGTGGTCAAGGCCAGCGCGCTGGAGTGGTCGTCGTCGGCCCGCTGGGGCGACACGGTCGAGGTCGACGCGCAGGCCGAGCGGCTCGGGCGCACCAGCGTGACGGTGCGGTTCACCGTCCGCGTGGGGGAGCGGGTGTGCTGCGTCGTCCGCAACACCTACGTCGGCACCGCCGGCGGGGCGTCGACGCCGTGGCCCGACGACGTCCGCGAGCGCCTCGAGGCGGCGCTCGCCGGGGGCTGAGCCCACCGCCGGCCCGGGGCGTCGGTCAGCCGAGCTCCTCGACCAGCCCGACGACGACGCCGGCGGGCCCGCGGACGTAGCAGTACCGGTAGGCGTCCCCGAACCGCGCCACCTCGCCGACGAGCTCGGCGCCGTGGGGGCGCAGGCGGTCGAGCACGTCGTCGACGGCGTCGACGGCGGAGGTCAGGCGGGGGATGCCCGGGGTGTTGACCGGCTCCCTCGGCGCGGTGCCGGTCGCCACCGGCGTGTGGAACGCCGACAGCTCGAGCCGGCCGTGCCCGTCGGGGGTCCGCAGGACGACCATGTCCGCCCGCACGCCGTCGAGCCCGACGAGCCGGTCACCGACTCACCCTCGACCGTCGCGTCGCCCTCGCGCTCCGGGCCCAACTCGGCGAAGGACGCGACGGCGGCCGCGAGGTCCTCGACCACGAAGCCCACGTGGTCCATCCGGCGGATCGTGATGCGCCGGAACGCAGGGGACCGGGGGTCGTCCTGCCGGGGTCAGCGCGGGGTGAGCGCGTCCCCCGGCGGGAGCAGCGGCAGGCCGGCCGGTGGGCCCTCCTCCAGCAGCCGCCACAGCGCCCCGGTGTCGGCGTGCTCGGCCACCAGGTCGCCGAGGGCGTCGAGGCGCCGCTCTCGCACCGCGGCGAACGAGGTCTCCGGGGCCGGGACGAACCGACGGCCCGCCGCCCGCGCCACCTCGGTGAGGAACGCGCGGCGGAACCCGTCGTTCTCCAGCGCCCCGTGCCAGGTGGTGCCCCACACCGACCCGGCCCGGCCGCCGTCGAGGAACGGCTCGGCGTCGCCGGAGTAGGTCACGACGCCGTGGTGGATCTCGTAGCCGCGCACCGGGTGGCCCAGGGCCTCCCCGGACGGGCGGCCGAGCGTCTTCTCGCGCGCGAACCGGACGTCGGCCGGCAGCAGCCCCAGCCCGGGGACGGTGCCCGCCCGCGACTCGACGTCGTCGGTGATGGTGCGGGCGAGCATCTGGTGCCCGCCGCAGATGCCGAGCACCGGCCGGCCCTCGGCGGCGCGGCGGGCCACCGCGTCGGCCAGCCCGGTCGCGCGCAGCCAGCCGAGGTCGGACACCGTCGCGCGGCTGCCGGGCAGCACCAGCAGGTCGGCGTCGGCGGCCTCCTCGGGGCGGGTGACGAACCGGACGAGCACGCCGGGCTCGGTGGCCAGCGCGTCGACGTCGGTGGAGTTGGACAGCCGGGGCAGCCGGGCCACGGCCACCCGCAGCACCTCCTCGCCGTGCGGCGGGCCGGCGGTGAGGACGCCGGTGGGGATGCCGAGGGAGTCCTCGACGTCGAGCGCCGCGCCGGGCAGCCAGGGCAGGACGCCGAGCGTCGGCCGGCCGGTGAGCGCGGTGAGCTGCTCGAGGCCGGGCCGCAGCAGCCGGACGTCGCCGCGGAACTTGTTGACCAGGAACCCGGCCACCAGCCGCTGGTCGGCCGGCGGCATGAGCGCGACGGTGCCGTAGAGGGAGGGGAAGACCCCGCCGCGGTCGATGTCGCCGACGACGACCACCGGCAACCCCGCGGCGGTGGCCAGGCCCATGTTGGCGATGTCGTCGGCGCGCAGGTTGATCTCGGTGGGGGAGCCGGCGCCCTCGCAGACGACGACGTCGAAGCGGTCGCGCAGGTCGGCCAGGCAGGCCAGCGCCTGCTCCAGCAGCGCCGCCTTCATCAGCCGGTAGGACAGCGCCGTGACGTCGGCGACCGGCCGGCCGAGCACCACCACCTGGCTGGCGTCCTCGCCGCCGGGCTTGAGCAGCACCGGGTTCATCGCCGCCTCGGGCTCGACCCGCGCCGCCGCGGCCTGCATGACCTGCGCCCGCCCGATCTCGGCGCCGTCGGCGGTGACCACCGAGTTGTTGCTCATGTTCTGCGCCTTGAACGGCGCGACCCGCACGTCCTGGCGGGCCAGCCAGCGGCAGATGCCCGCCGTGACGACGGACTTGCCGGCGTCCGACGTCGTCCCGGCGACCAGCAGCGCCCCGCTCACGCGGCCGGGCGCGGGCTGCCCCAGCCCGCCTTCTCCTGCCCGGACATCCCGGCGATCGTCTCCATGATCCGATCGGTGACCTCGCGGCGGGCCCGGCCGTTGCGCGCCTGGCCGGCGTACTCGGGGAAGGTCATCGGCTCGCCGAACTCGATCGAGAAGCGGTGCGGCCGCGGCCAGCGGGCGCCGACCGGCTGGACCCGGTCGGTGCCGACGACGGCGACGGGCACCACCGGGCAGTCGGCGGTGAGGGCGAGCCACGCGACGCCGGTCTTGCCGCGCGCGAGCCGGCCGTCGCGGGAGCGGGTGCCCTCGGGGTAGATGCCGAAGCCCTCGCCGGCACGCAGCACGCCGAGGGCGGTGTCGAGCGCCTCCTGCGCCGCGCGGGAGGCCTTGCGCTCCACGGGCATCGCGCCCAGCGCCGTGAACAGGGTGCGGGTGAACCAGCCACCCGGACCGCGGCCGGTGAAGTACTCGTCCTTGGCCAGGTAGCGGACCCGGCGCGGTGCGGACAGCGGGATGACCATGCTGTCGATGAACGACAGGTGGTTGCTGGCGATGATGAACGCGCCGGTGGCCGGCACGTGCTGCCGCCCGGTGACCCGCGGCCGGAACACGACCCGGAACAGCGGCCGCAGCAGGAACCGCGCGAGCAGGTAGAACACGCCGTCCGCCCCCTCCCAGGACCGGGGCCGGCGTCTGCCCGCCGGCCCGGACCCCGGGCATCCTCCCCTGTCGCCCGCGCGGTCCGGGAGGCAGGGCCGCGCGGGCGGGGGTCAGCGCTCGACGTGTCCCGGGGGCGGGCAGGCGTCGCGCAGGATCGCGCGCACCTCGGGCGCCAGGGGGCGTGCTCCCGAGGCGGAGGCGACGAGGTCGAGGGCGACGTCGCGGACCTTGCGGTGGACGTGGCTGGAGATGTGCGCCAGCAGGTCGAAGGCCACCTGGTCGCCGCACCCGGTGAGGAGCATGAGCACGCCCTTGGCCTGCTCGATCGGCGCCCGGCTGGCCATCGCGGTGCGCAGCTGGGCCACCTCGGTCTCCAGCGCCGCGACGCGTTCCTCGGCCGACGGCACCGCCGGCTGCGGGGCCTCGACCATCAGGCCCTCGACCGCGATCACCCGGCCGTCGTCGTCCGTCCGCGGCTCGCCGAGGAAGACCACGGGCCGGTGGCTGTCGCCGGACCGCAGCCGCACCTGCAGGCAGAAGGCCTGCGCCCCGGTGACCGCCGCGGAGAGCGCGTCGATGGTCCGCGCCCGGTCGTCGGGGTGCTGGGCGGCGACGAGCACCTCGGTGGAGGGGCCGGGGCCGCCGTCGGCGAGGCCGTGCAGGGCGGCCATCTCCGCCGACCACCACCAGTCCCCGCTGGCGCGCTCGTAGCGCCACCGGCCGGCGACGGCGGGGCGCCGCCGGGGGAGCGGCGGCGGGGGGGCCGGCCGGGCGGCCGGTGGGTGGTGTCTGGGGGCGACACGCGACTGGGTCGACGTCATGGCGGGCTCCGGGGGAGACACGCGCCGGGCGTGGCCCGGCAAGAGCGCCGCGCAGCCGGCTGTTCGACCATCTGCGGAACGCCGGGGGACATCCCGGCCGCTCGGGGACCTCCATGACGGTAGTCCCCCGGAGCCGGGGGCGCACGGTCACCGGACGGCCGGGATCTGGTATGTGTCACACCACCGTGAGGGGCCGCGCCGGATGGCGCACCACCGGATCGCTGCGCAGCGCGCCGTCCACGGCGGCGAGGGTGGCGACGGCGCTGCGCAGGTCCGCGGCGGGCAGGGTGAACGGCACCCGCAGGCGGTCGTCGAAGGCGGTGCCGGTGCCGAACGCGCGGCCCTCGGCGAGCAGCAGCCCGAGCGGGGCGGCGGCCGCCGCCAGCGCGGCGGAGCTGCTGCCCGGCGGCAGCGCGCACCAGACCGACAGGCCGCCGCGCGGGGGCGTCGCGGTCCAGGCCGGGAGGCGGCCCGCCAGCTCGGCCAGCAGCACCTGCCGGCGCTCGCGCAGCAGCGCCCGCCGCTGCTCGAGGACGGCGTCGAGGTCGCGCACCAGGGCCGCCGCGGCCAGCTGGTCGAGCAGGCCCACCGAGAGCTGGCGGCGGCCCAGCGCGGCGCCGAGCGACGCGGCGAGGGCGGCGTCGGTCCGCAGCCAGCCGACCCGCAGGCCGCCCCACACCGCCTTGGACAGCCCGCCGACGGTGATCGTCGCGGCGTCGGGCAGGCCTGCGGCGTACGGGGGCAGCGGCCCGTCGTCGAGGTGCAGCTCCGCGGTGACCTCGTCGACGACGGTCAGCACGCACTGCTGCCACAGCGTCGCGGCCAGGCGGCGGCGCCCGGCGGCGGACAGGCGGGCGCCGCTGGGGTTGGAGAAGTCGGGCATGAGGAAGGCCATCCGCGGGCTGCTCTGCCGGACGGCGATGTGCGCGGCGCCGACGACCGCGTCGGGGTCGGCGGCGTCCACGGCCACCGGGACGCACCGGCCGCCGGCGGTGGTGACCAGGCCCAGGGCCCCCGGGTAGGTGGGGTGCTCGACCAGCACCCGGTCGCCGGGCTGCAGCAGCGTCTCGAACACCAGCGCGGTCGCGTCGCCGGTGCCCGCGGTGACCACCACCTGGTCGGGGTCGGTGGGCAGGCCGCGGGCGGTGTACCGGTCGGCGACCGCCGCCCGCAGCTCCAGGAGCCCGCCCGGCGCGTAGCCGTGACCGGCGGCGACGGCGGGCAGCCGCTCGAGCGCCTGCCGGTAGGCGGGCAGCAGCTGGGGTGCCGCCTCGGGCGCGGCGTGGGCGAGGTCGAGCAGGGCCGGATCGGTGGTCGGGGCGGTCCACACCGGGTCGGCCGGGGGTGCCTCGACGACGGTGCCCGCGCCGTGCCGGGTGCTCGCGTGCCCCTCCTCGCGCAGCAGCCGGTAGGCCGAGGCGACGGTCACCCGGCTGACCGCCAGCGCCGCCGCGAGGTCGCGCTCGGCCGGCAGGCGGGTACCCGGCGCGAGCTGCCCGAGCGCGGCCAGCTCGCGGATGCGACGGGCCAGCGCGGCGTACCGCGGGCCCGCCAGGTCGCCGAGTGGCCCGACCAGTCCGGCCAGCTCGGGAGCGGTGGACTGCTCGATGCTCGGTGGCATGCAGGCCACCATGCCGGATTGGACCGCTTCCGTCCAGGCCGGATGGTGCCACTGTCCTGTGCATGACTCCTGGTGCCGTCCTCGTCCTGCTGTTCCTGCTGGCCCTGGCCGCCCTGGCGGTGGCCACGCTGGTGGTCGCCGTCCGCGGCGGCCGCGGCCCGGCCGACCCGCCGGCCAGCCACCCCCGGGTGGACCCGTCCGGCTTCCCCGTGCCGTCGGCGCCGCGCGGTGCGCTCCACGGGCGCGGGCCGCGGACCCGGGCCCCTCAGCGGCCGCGGGCCGTCCTGCTCAGCGCCGCGAGGGCCGCGGCGGCCAGCCACACCGCGCGCGACAGGCGCACCGCCCGGGTGACGTCCCTGCCGGCCGGCGCCGTCCCGTCGCCGAGCACCGGCCGGTCCTCCACCCGGCTGCCGTAGACGTTGCGCCCGCCCAGCCGCAGTCCCAGGGCGCCGGCCGCCGCGGCCTCGCAGCGGCCGGCGTTGGGGCTCGGGTGGGCGGCGCCGTCGCGGCGCCACACCCGCAGCGCCCCGCGCGCCGACCCGCCGGCCGACCGGGCGCAGGCCACGGTCAGCGCCGCGGTGAGCCGGGCGGGCAGCCAGTTGGCGGCGTCGTCGGCGCGGGCGGCGGCCCAGCCGAACCGGGCGTACCGCGGGGAGCGGTGGCCGACCATCGCGTCGAGGGTGTTGACCGCGCGGTAGCCGAGCAGCCCGGGCAGCCCGGCCAGCGCGCCCCACACCAGCGGCGCGACGGCGGCGTCGGAGGTGTTCTCCGCGACCGACTCGACCGTGGCCCGGGCCAGCTCCGCCTCGTCGAGGGCCGAGGGGTCCCGCCCGGCGAGCGTGGGCAGCAGCGCCCGGGCCGCGGGCAGGTCGCCCGCCTCCAGCGCGCCGGCCATCGCCGTCGCCGCCCGGCCCAGCGAGGTGCCGCCCAGCACCGCCCACGTGGCGGCGGCGACGGCGGCCGTGCGCACCGCCGGCCGGCCGCGGGTGGCGTGGTCGACGGCCGCCCCCAGCCCCGCCGCGCCCGCGACGAGGACCGCCGCGTACCCCGCACCCGCCGCGCGGGAGTCCCGCCAGGCCCGCCGCTCCAGCGCCGCGGCGACCGTGCCGAACCCGGCCACCGGGTGACGTCGCGCGGGATCGGCCAGCAGCAGGTCGGCGGCCGCGCCGAGCGCCAGGCCGACGGCGGTGGGGAGGTCTCGGCGGCTGCGGCCTCGGCGGTGGAGCACGGCGCCCATCCTGCCGAGGGCGCTTCCTAGGATCGCGGCCATGCGCCTGCCCGGCCGTTACGACGGCGTCGCCCGGCCGATCGTCACCTACGGCAGCAACGAGGTGCTGCACCGCCCGACCGCCCCGGTCACCGAGTTCGACGAGCGGCTGCGCCGGCTGGTCCTCGACATGTTCGCCTCGATGCGCGAGGCCGACGGGGTGGGGCTGGCGGCCAACCAGATCGGCGTCGACGCGCGGGTGTTCGTCATCGACTGCCCCGACGCCGACGGGGAGGACGTCGTCGGCTACGCGGTGAACCCGCGGCTCACGCTGCTCGAGCCGGTCGGCGACGAGCCGGCCGAGGAGGTCACCGAGGAGGGCTGCCTGTCGGTGCCCGGCCCCTACGCCGAGCTCGCCCGCGCCTTCCGCGCCCGGGTGGACGGCGTCGACGTGAAGGGGGCGCCGGTCTCCATCGAGGCCACCGGCATGGCCGCGCGCTGCCTGCAGCACGAGGTGGACCACCTCGACGGCGTCGTCTACGTGGACCGGCTGCCCGAGGAGCTGCGCGAGCGGCTGCTCGCCGAGGCCGCCGGCCCCGAGGGCGAGCTGCCGGCGTGAGCGGGGTCGCGGAGGCGGTGGAGGAGGCCGGGACGACCCCGATCGTCGTCGTGGGGATCGGCGCGGACGGCTGGGACGGGCTGGCCCCGACCTCGCGGGCGGAGGTCGAGCGGGCCGAGGTGCTGCTCGGCAGCTCCCGCCAGCTCGACCTGGTCCCGCCGGAGGTGGCCGCCCAACGGGTGCCCTGGCCCTCGCCGCTCACCGAGGCGCTGCCCGGGCTGGTCGAGGCGCATGCCGGCCGCGCACTGGTGGTCCTGGCCAGCGGTGACCCGATGCTGTCGGGCATCGGCACCACGCTGACCCGCCTGCTGGGCGCCGGGCGGGTGCGGGTGCTGCCGGCGCCGTCGTCGGTGTCGCTGGCCTGCGCCCGGCTGGGCTGGGCGGTCGAGGACACCGAGGTGGTCACGCTGGTCGGCCGGCCGATCGAGCTGCTGCACCCGCACGTGCAGCCCGGCCGGCGGCTGCTGGTGCTCGGGTCCGACGGCGAGACGCCGGCGCAGGTGGCGCGGCTGCTGTCCGATCGCGGCTACGGGCAGAGCCTGGTCACCGTGCTCGGCGGGCTGGGCGGCCCGGACGAGGAGGTGCGCACGGGTACCGCGGCCACCTGGTCGCAGCCGGCGCCGGCGCTGGTCGTCACCGCCGTCGAGTGCCGGGCCGACCGCGGCACCGCGCCGCTGCCGACCACCCCCGGCCTGCCCGACGGCGCCTACGAGTCCGACGGGCAGCTGACCAGGTCCGAGGTCCGGGCGGTCACCCTCGCCCGGCTGGCCGCCGTCCCCGGTCAGCTGCTGTGGGACGTCGGGGCCGGCGCCGGGTCGATCGGCATCGAGTGGATGCGCGCCCACCCGACCTGCCGCGCCGTCGCGGTGGAGGCCTCGGCCGAGCGGGCCGAGCGGATCGCCCGCAACGCCGGCCGCCTCGGCGTCCCGTACCTCCGGGTGGTGCACGGGCACGCGCCGGACGTCCTCTCCCGGCTGGGCGCCCCCGACGCGGTGTTCATCGGCGGCGGCCTCACCACGCCGCTGCTGGTGGAGACCTGCTGGGACGCGCTGCCGGTCGGCGGCCGCCTGGTGGCCAACGCGGTCACGGTGGAGAGCGAGGCGGTGCTCGCCCAGTGGCACGCGCGGGTCGGCGGGGAGCTGGTGCGGGTGGAGGTGCAGCGCGCCGAGCCGGTCGGGTCGTTCACCGGCTGGAAGCCCGCGATGCCCGTGACGATCTGGTCGGTGACCCGGTGGTGAGCAGCCATTAGCGCTACGAAGGACCTCCCGTGACGGTGCACTTCATCGGGGCCGGGCCCGGGGCCGCGGACCTCGTCACCCTCCGGGCGGCGCGGATCATCGCCAGCGCCCCGGTCTGCCTGTACGCCGGCGCGCTGGTGCCCCGCGAGCTGCTCGACACCGCCCCGCCCGGCGCCCGGCTGGTCGACACCGCCGACCTCGACCTCGACCGGATCACCGCCGAGCTGGTCGCCGCCCACGAGGCCGGCCACGACGTCGCCCGGCTGCACTCCGGTGACCCGTCGGTCTACAGCGCCGTGGCCGAGCAGATGCGCCGGCTCGACGCCGCGGGGGTGCCCTACGACGTCGTCCCGGGGGTGCCCGCCTTCGCCGCCGCGGCGGCCGCGCTCAAGCGGGAGCTGACCGTGCCCGGCGTCGGGCAGACCGTCGTGCTGACCCGCACCAGCGCCCGGTCCACGCCGATGCCGCCGGGGGAGGAGCTCGCCGCCTACGCCGCCACCGGCGCCACGCTCGTGCTGCACCTGGCCGTGCAGCGGATGGCCGAGCTCGCGCCGCAGCTGGCCGAGCACTACGGCCCCGACGGCCCGGTCGCCGTCGTCGCCCGGGCCAGCCGCGACGACGAGCTGGTGCTGCGCGGCACGCTCGCCGACATCGCCGGGCAGGTCGAGGCCGCGGGCGTGAAGCGGACGGCGGTCGTCGTCGTGGGCCCGGTGCTCACCGCGGAGCAGTTCCCCGACAGCCACCTCTACTCGACGACGAGATGTCGCTCCTAGGTGCGCCCGACGATCGCCCCCGCCCGGTCGATCACCACGACGTCGACCTCGACCGGGGCTCCCCGCAGCACGCCGAGCGCGGTCTCCCGGGCGCCGGCGGCCACCAGGTCGCCCAGCGGGAGCCCGGCCGCCTGGCACTGCCGCAGCGCGTCGAGCGCGGTGTTGGCGCCGCGCACGCCCTCGACGAGCGCCGGGGAGCCCCCCGCGGACGCCACCCGGGCGGCGAGGGAGTCGAAGGACACCTGGGAGCGGCCCGAGTGCAGGTCGAGGTGACCGTCGGCGAGCTTGGCCAGCTTGCCGATGCCGCCGGCCACGGTCAGCCGCGGCACCGGGTGGCGGCGCAGGTACTTGAGCACCGCGCCGGCGAAGTCGCCCATGTCGAGCAGGGCGTCCTCGGGCAGGCCGTGGAGCTCCTGGACCGTCTTCTCGCTGGTCGACCCGGTGCACCCGGCCACGTGGGTGTGCCCGGCCGCGCGGGCGACGTCGATGCCGCGGCGGATCGAGTCGATCCACGACGAGCACGAGTACGGGACGACGACGCCGGTCGTGCCGAGCACCGACAGCCCGCCGAGGATGCCCAACCGCGGGTTCCACGTCCTCCGCGCGAGCTCCGCGCCGTTCTCGATGGACACCTCGACGACGACGTCGCCGCTGCCGCCGTGCCGTGCCGCCACCGCCGCGACGTGCTCGCGGATGAACTGCCGCGGCATCGGGTTGATCGCCGGCTCGCCGACCGCCAGCGGCAAGCCCGGCTTGGTCACGGTGCCCACGCCCTCGCCGGCGCGGAAGACGACGCCGCTGCCCGGCTCGCCGTGCGTCACCCGCACGCCGACCAGCGCGCCGTGGGTGACGTCGGGGTCGTCGCCGGCGTCCTTCACGATCGCGGCGCTGGCCGCCTCGGGCTCCAGCGACTCGCGGGCCAGCGCGAACGACGGGTGCCGGTCGTTGGGCAGGTCGATGGTCACCGGGTCGGGGAACTCGCCGGTGAGCAGCGCCGTGTAGGCCGCGGTGGTGGCCGCCGTCGCGCACGCGCCGGTGGTCCAGCCGTGCCGCAGCCCGGAGGCGCCGTCCCTGCTCACCGGCCCATGATCCCCGGGCGGGCACCGTGAGCGGGCAGGTGCTGGTCCTCGGCGGCACCGGGGAGGCGCGGCGGCTGGCCGCGGCGCTGGTCGCCCGCGGGGTGGACGTGCTCTCCAGCCTCGCCGGGCGGGTGACCGACCCGGTGCTGCCCGAGGGCGGCGTGCGGGTCGGCGGGTTCGGCGGCGCCGACGGGCTGGCCGGCTGGCTGGCCACCCACCGGCCGCGGGCCGTCGTCGACGCGACCCACCCGTTCGCCGCCCGGATCACCGCGAACGCGGCGGCCGCGGCGCGGCGGCAGGGCGTGCCGCTGCTGCGGCTGCAGCGGCCGGGCTGGACGCCGGGGCCGGGGGACCGGTGGACGTACGTGGACTCGCTGGCCGAGGCGGCCGCGGCGGTCCGGGACGCCGGCACGGTCTTCCTCACCACCGGCCGGCAGGGCGTCGGCGCGTTCGCGGCGCTGCCCGGGCGGGTGCTGGTGCGCTCGGTCGACCCGCCGGACGAGCCGCTGCCCGCGGGCGCGGTGCTGCTGCTCGCGCGGGGACCGTTCACGGTCGAGGAGGAGGTCGCGCTGCTGCGGGAGCACGGCGTCGACGTCGTCGTGACCAAGGACTCCGGCGGGCACATGACCGAGGCCAAGCTGGTCGCCGCCCGGCAGCTCCGGCTGCCCGTGGTGCTGGTCCGCAGGCCGCCGCTGCCGGCGGGCGTCGACGTGGTGCGCACGGTGGACGAGGCGGTGGCCTGGATAACCCGTTGAGACGCGACGGTGCCGGAACGCAGGATGGCCCCTCGTGGAACCGATGACCGAGCAGCAGGTGCGGCGCTCCTTCGTCAACTGCTCGAAGGGCGAGGCGAACTCCGCCACGCTGCCGCGCGACCTCGCCGACCTGCCGTGGGACGAGCTCGAGGTGCTCGGCTGGCGCGACCCGAAGGCGCCGCTGCGCGGCTACCTCGTCGTCCAGCGGGAGGGGGAGCCGGTCGGGATCGCGCTGCGGGCGGCCGACACCCGGATGTCGGTGCGCCGCACCGTCATGTGCCTGCTGTGCCGGTCGACGCACTCCGGCGACGCCGTCTCGCTGTTCACCGCGCGCCGCGCCGGGGAGGCCGGCCGCAACGGCAACACGGTCGGCACCTACGTCTGCGCCGACCTCGGCTGCGCCGCCCGCGCGCGCGCCGAGATCCCGCCGTGGCTGCGCGACCGCGACCCGGTGGAGGTGGGCGAGGAGCGGGCCGCCGAGCTGCGGGGGCGCGTGGAGGAGTTCCTCGACGCCGTGCTGCGGTGACCCCGCCGGTCCCGGCAGCGGGAGGACACTGCCTGCCCTGACCGCTCGTGAGGGGAGGACGCCGCCCCGTGCCGCCCGGACGCCCTCCCGGCCTCGTGGCGCTCGCCGTCGCCGCCCTCCTGAGCGGAACGGCCTGCGACGGGTCGCCGCCGGACGGCCCGGCGGCCGGGACGGTGACGATCTCGATCGGTGAGCCGGTCGCCCCGTTGGTGCCCGGGGCGACCACCGAGGAGTCCGGCGGGCAGGTCCTCGAGTCGCTGTGGACGGGGCTGGTCGAGTACGGCCCGGACGGCGGGATCCGGTGGACCGGCGTCGCCGAGTCGGTCGAGTCCGCGGACGACACCACCTGGACGATCCGGCTGCACGACGGCTGGACCTTCCACGACGGCTCGCCGGTCACCGCGTCGTCGTTCGTCGACGCCTGGAACGCCACCGCCTGGGCGCCGAACGCGATGGGCGGGTCCTACGCCCTGGCCGACGTCGTCGGCTACACGGACCTGCAGGGCACCGACGGCGGGGAACCGGCCGCGCGGGAGATGAGCGGGCTGCGCGTCGTCGACGACCGGACGTTCACCGTGACGCTGACCGCGCCCTTCGCCTCCTTCCCCGTCACCCTCGGGCAGCGGGTGCTGTTCCCGCTCCCGGAGGCCTGGTTCGAGGACCCGGCCGGCTTCGGCCGCCGGCCGGTCGGCAACGGGCCGTTCCGGGCGGAGGGGGAGTTCGTCCCCGGCCGGGGCATCACGCTGCGGCGGTACGAGGACTACGCGGGCCCGCGCCCGGCCGCGGCCGAGGCGGTCGAGTACCGGGTCCACGTCGGCGAGGACACCGGGTACACCGAGCCGCTGGCGGGGGACCTCGACGTCCTGCCGGGCGCCTCGCCCGACGTGGCCGCCCGGGTGCGGAGCGACGACGGCGTCCGCGTCGTCGGCACCCCGACCGCGGGCCTCACCCACCTGGCGCTGCCGCTGTACGACGAGCGCTGGGCCGACCCCCGGGTCCGCCGGGCGCTGTCGCTGGCGATCGACCGCGCGGCCATCGCCGAGGCGCTGTTCGCGGGCACCCGGCGCCCGGCGGACGCGCTGGTCGCACCGGGGGTGCCCGGGCACCGGGACGGCGCCTGCGGGTACTGCGTCCTGGACGTCGACCGCGCGAACGCGCTGCTGGACGAGGCGGGCTTCGACCGCGGGCGGCCGGTGGAGCTGTGGTTCAACGCGGGCGCGGGCAACGACGCCTGGATCGAGGCCGTGGGCAACCAGCTGCGCAGCCACCTCGGGGTCGAGTTCCTCCTGCACGGGACGCTCGCCCCCGCGGAGTACCTCGGTCTGGTCGCCGAGCGGGGGATGACCGGCCCCTTCCGCCACGGCTGGGCCGCGGACTACCCGAGCCCGCGGAGCTTCCTCGAGCCGCTGTTCGCGTCCCGGGCGCACCCGCCGGCCGGGGCGAACCTGGCGTTCTACGCCGACCCGGCCTTCGACGCGCTGCTCGCCGAGGCCAACGCCGCCCCCACCGAGGAGGAGGCGCTCGCCGCCTACGACCGGGCGGAGGACGTCGTGCTGGAGGCCATGCCGGTCGTCCCGCTGTTCGTCGACGTGACGCAGACGCTGTACTCCGAGGACGTCGAGGACGTCGTGGTGGAGCCGTTCGGAGGGGTGGACACCAGCGCGATCAGACTGGCGCGGTGACCCCGCTCGTCCTGTTCGACCTCGACGGCACGCTGGTCGACTCGACGCCGGGCATCGCCGCCTCGGTGCGGGTCGCCGCGGCCGAGCTCGGCCTGCCCGAGCCGACGCCCGCGCAGCTGCGCGACATGGTCGGCCCGCCGCTGCAGGACGGCTTCGCCACGGTGCTCGGGGTCCCGCCGGCCGACGTCGGCCGGGCGGTGGCCGCCTACCGGGCGCACTACGCGGCCGGCGCGCTGCTCGACGTCGCCGTGTACGAGGGCATCCCCGGGCTGCTGGCCACCCTCCGCGACGGCGGGACGACGCTGGCCGTGGCGACCAGCAAGCCCGAGGTGTTCGCCGTCCGGGTGCTCGAGGCCACCGGCCTGCGGGCCGCGTTCAGCAGCGTGCACGGCGCCACCCTCGACGGCGCGGTGCGGCACAAGGACCAGGTCGTGGCCGCCGCGCTCGCCGCGCACCCCGCCCACCGGCCGGCCGCGCTCGTCGGCGACCGCGCGCAGGACGTGCTCGGCGCGGCGGCGCACGGGCTGGCGTGCGTGGGCGCGGGCTGGGGACCGGGCGGCCCGGGCGAGCTGGAGGGGGCCGGCGCGGCGGTCGTCGTCGCGACGCCGGGGGAGGTGCCGGCCGCGCTCGCGGCGCTCGACGGGTAGCGGACCGCCGTCCTGGCTAGTTACCCCATGTGACCGGGCCCGTTCCGCTGACCGATGCGCTGCAGGAGCTGCGCGACGCCGTCGCCGCGGCGCCGCTCGGCCTGGCCACCCCCGCGCGGGACGCGACCGCGCGGACCGCCCGGGCGGTGGTCGACCAGGTCGACGACTACCTGCTGCCCCGCCTGCGCGACCTCGACGCCCCGCTGCTCGCCGTCGTCGGCGGCTCGACCGGCGCGGGCAAGTCCACGCTGGTCAACAGCGTGCTGGGGGCGCGGGTGACCACGCCCGGGGTGCTCCGGCCGACCACCCGCGCCCCCGTGCTCGTCTGCTCGCCGGCCGACCTGCCGGCGTTCTCCGGCGACCGCGTGCTGCCCGGGCTGCCGCGCACGACCGGCGAGGGCGACGTCACCGGCGGCCTGCGGCTGGTGCCCAGCGGGGCGCTGCCGGCCGGGCTCGCGCTCGTCGACGCCCCCGACGTCGACTCGGTGGTCGAGGCCAACCGCGACCTCGCCGGACAGCTGCTGTCGGCGGCGGACCTGTGGGTCTTCGTGACGACGGCGGCCCGCTACGCCGACGCCGTCCCGTGGGACCTGCTGCGCACGGCGCAGGAGCGGGGCACCGCGCTGGCCGTCGTGCTGGACCGGGTGCCGCCCGAGGCGGTGACCGAGGTGGCCGCCGACCTCGCCGGGATGCTGCAGCGCGGCGGGCTGGCGTCGGCGCGGCTGTTCGTGGTCGAGGAGCGGCCGCTGCGCGACGGCTTCCTGCCCGAGGAGCAGGTGGCGCCGCTGCGCGACTGGCTGCGCGGGCTGGCCGCCGACCAGGAGCAGCGCGCCGCCGTCGTCCGGCAGACGCTGGCCGGGGCGCTGGAGAGCCTGGACGGGCGGGTGGCCGCGGTCGCGGACGGGGTGGACGAGCAGGCCGCGGCGGCGACCGCCCTCGGGAACGCCGCCGACGCCGCCTACGACGCGGCGCGGGACGCGGTCGGCGAGGGCGTGGGCAACGGCAGCCTGCTGCGCGGCGAGGTGCTGGCCCGCTGGCAGGACTTCGTGGGCACCGGCGAGTGGATGCGCTCGCTGCAGAACCGGGTGGGCCGGCTGCGCGACCGGCTGGGCGCCGCGCTCACCGGCCGCCCGACGTCGGCGGACTCGCTGCACGGCGCGCTGGAGTCGGGGGTGGAGACGCTGCTGCACGCCGAGGCCGGCCGCGCCGCCGACCGCACGGTGACGGCGTGGCGCGCCCTGCCCGGCGGTCCGGCTCTGGTCGCCGGGCGCGAGGAGGACCTCGGGTCGGTGTCGCCGGACTTCGCGCCCGCGGCCGCCGACGAGGTGCGCGACTGGCAGGGCCACGTGCTCGACCTGGTGCGCGAGGAGGGCGCGGGCAAGCGCTCGCAGGCGCGACTGCTGTCGTGGGGCGTCAACGGGGCCGGCGCGGTGGTGATGGTGGCCGTCTTCGCGTCCACCGCGGGCCTGTCGGGTGCCGAGCTCGCCGTCGCCGGCGGGACGACGGCGCTCGGGCAGCGGGTGCTCGAGGCGGTGTTCGGTGACGCCGCGGTGCGCTCGCTGGCCGCCCGGGCCCGCGCCGACCTCGACGCCCGCGCCGACCGGCTGCTGGCCGCCGAGCAGGACCGCTTCGACGAGCTGCTCGCCGTCGCCGCGGACGCCCCCGCCGCGGCGGAGGGGCTGCGCTCCGCCGTCGCCACGCTGGCGGCGGCCCGGGGGGCCGCCGCGTGAGGGGCCGCGGGCTGTCGCTGGCCGACCGGCTGGCCGCGCTGCGCGAGGCGGTCGAGGTCGCCGACGGGCGGCTGGAGGTGCCCGAGGTGGGCACCGCGCGGTCGCTGTTGGCCAAGGCCGGGGCCCGGGAGGCGCTGGGCGACGCGACCGTCGTCGCGCTGGCGGGGGCCACCGGCAGCGGCAAGTCCACGCTGTTCAACGCGCTGTCGGGGGCGGAGGTGAGCACGCCCGGCGTGCGGCGGCCGACCACCGGTGTCGCGCACGCGAGCGTGTGGGGCGACCCCTCCGCCGGAGCGCACGGCGCCGACCGGCTGCTCGACTGGCTGGAGGTGCCGCGGCGGCACCGGGTCGCCGACCCCGACCCCGCGCTCGACGGCCTGGTGCTGCTGGACCTGCCCGACCACGACAGCGTGCGGCTGGAGAACCGGCTGGAGGTCGACCGGCTGGTGCAGCTGGTCGACGTCCTGGTCTGGGTGCTGGACCCGCAGAAGTACGCCGACGACGCCGTCCACTCCCGCTACCTCGCGCCGCTGGCCGGGCACTCGGGCGTGCTGCTGGTGGTGCTCAACCAGGTCGACCGGCTCGACGAGGCGGCGGTCGCCGCGTGCCTGGCCGACCTGCGCCGGCTGCTCGACGAGGAGGGCCTGTCCGGGGTGCCGGTGCTGCCGACCGCGGCGTCCAGCGGCCTGGGCCTGCCGCAGCTGCGCGCCGAGCTGGGCCGCCGGGTGGGCGCGCGGAAGGCCGCCACCGACCGGCTGACCGCGGACGCCCGGGGCGCCGCCGCGGCCCTGGCCGCCCACTGCGCTCCCGACGCCGGCCGCGACCGCGGGCCGGACCGGGCGGCGCGGGAGGAGCTCGCCGGGGCGCTCGCCGACGCCGCGGGGGTGCCGGCCGTGGTCGGCGCGGTCGAGCGCTCGGCGGTCCGCAGCGGCGTGGCGCACACCGGCTGGCCGGTGCTGCGGTGGACGTCGAAGCTGCGAGCCGACCCGCTGGGCCGGCTCAACCTGGGCGACGAGCGCTCCCGGACCTCGCTGCCGCCGGCCGGGGCGGTGCAGCGGGCCGGGATGGACGCCGCGCTGCGCCGGGCCCGCGACGACGCCGGCCGCGGGCTGCCGCCGGCCTGGCGCGACGAGCTGCGCCGCACGTCGGAGGACACCGAGGATCGGCTGCCCGACCGGCTCGACCGCGCCGTCGCCGGCACCGACCTCGGCCGCGACCGGACGCCGCTGTGGCAGCGCGCGGTCGGGGGCCTGCAGTGGCTCCTGGCGCTGACCGCGCTGGTCGGCGCGCTCTGGCTGCTCGCGCTGGCCGGGCTCGGGCTGCTGCAGCTCGACGACGTCCTCCCGCTGCCGCGGGTCCAGGGCATCCCGCTGCCCACGCTGCTGCTGGCCGGCGGCCTGCTCGCCGGGCTGCTGCTGGCGCTGCTGTGCCGGCCGCTGGTGGCCGCGGGCGCCCGGCGCAAGGCGCGGACGGCGCGGCGCCGGCTCACCGCCCGGGTGGCGGAGGTGGCCGACGAGGAGGTGCTGGCGCCGCTGTCGGAGGCGCGCGCCGACCACGACCGGTTCTGCGCCGCGGTGGGTCGCGCACGATCCTGACGTGGCGGGCGCGTGCTCCGCGTCGTCGCCGAGCGGTCCGACGTGGCGACGTCGCCTGTCACGGCCGTCGCCTGTCACGGCCGTCGGGTGTCACGGCCGTCGGTTGTCGGAAGCGGCCTGTCTCGAGACACCTGCCCGTCGGAGCCGGGCGCCATCAGGCCCGGACGTGGCGACGGCCCGGCCCGCGGGTGCGGGCCGGGCCGGGAGTCCGAGGATCAGCCGTTCGGGTCGATTCGTGCCTCGCACTCGGCGCCACCGGTCAGCGGGTTCGCACAGAGCGGGTCCCGGGAGTTGATCCACACTCCGCCGGCCTGTGCAGCCACCCGCATCAGCGGGGCGACGCGATCCTGCCGAGAGGTGAACATCAGCCACTGCTGCTCCGCGTCCGCGGCGCTGCCGTAAGCGTGACCGTAGATCCCGAAGTAGTCGTCCACGACCGGCGCGGCAGCCTCGAACTGGGCCCGGTCCTCGAACTCGAGCACCAGGGTGTCCCAGTGATCGTCGCCGAACTCGTCGGCGCACCACAGGAGATCCGTGTGCGCGGGCATCAGGACCTGCTCGTAGCTGTGGATGTACGTGAGATCGTCGCCGCCCTTCGTGGTGGCCAAGGCCTCGTCGAACGGCTCCTCGCAGAACCCCTCCGCAGCCAGCCCGCCCTGGAGCACCAGCAGGGCGTCCGGCTGCACGACCGGCGCGGACGACGGGGCGGTGGTCTGCTGGGCCGCTCCACCTGTCACGGACTCCGAGGCGGGCTCCTGCTGCGGGGAGCTGCACGCAGTGAGGAGCAGGCCCGCGGCGACAGGGAGGAGAACGGTGGATCTGATGCGGCTCAATGCACTCTCCTGGTGTTACAGACGCGACCGGGGATCAACGGGTTCACCAGCTGCATGCGCAGGCGATCCTCGAACCGACTACGCGAGATGGTGAGGACTCCGCGGGCGCGCTACTGAACGTAGCCGAAAGATAACTTGCTGCTATGCAACTCACTGCGTCGGAGCTCTGCGCCTCACCCCATGGGGTTCTGCTTCGGGACTGCAGCACCCCCGTCCACGCGGTGGTGGATGAACACGCTGCTGATTCGCGTCCTCATGACGCGGCCGTGGTGGTCGGAACCCTCAGGGCAACAGGGGACGGGCTGTGGTGCGGCGGTGCCGGACGTCGGCTCGCCGTAGGTGTGACGAGCCGACGTCGGGACGATCACCGTCAGAACGGTGGCGGGTCGTCGTCCGGGTCAGTCGAGGTGTCCGGTTCGGCTGACGGTCGTGGCTCCGGTGTCGCCGGAGGTGGCCTCATGCCCGGCAGCCACGTGGTGCGGGTGATCCCGGAGGGCGTGGTGACGGTCAGCGTGCCGTCGGCGCTCATCTGGAAGCGCCAGCCGCGGGCGAAGGTCTTGAGCCGGTGGTGGGAGCGGCACAGGCAGCACAGGTTCCCGCAGTCGGTCTGGCCGCCGCAGGCGTGGGGGATGACGTGGTCGGCGTCGGCCCACCCGACGCGCTGGCCGCAGGTGGGGAAGCGGCAGGTGCGGTCGCGGGTGTTCACGAACCGCTGCTGCGCCGCAGACGGCGCGTAGGCGTCGGTCGGTTCGGGCCGGTCCAGGACCGCGCACTCGCAGTCCTCGGCGCGGCCTTCGTCAGCTAGGGCGGCCGCGTCGGCGAGGTGGTCGGCCTCGGCGGGGTGGTCGGGGCAACCTCGCCGGGCGAGGCGGCGGAACTGGTCGAGGGTGGTGGTGGCCCGCAGCGTGCCGTCGTCCTCGACCAGGGCCAGGGTGACCGAGCCGCCTTCGGGAGCCCGGATGCCGAGCCCGTCCAGTTGCTGCAGCAGTTCGCGCAGGTGGGCGGCGGTGATCGGAAACCCGTTGACCTGGCCGGCCTCGGTGCTGCGGCCGGCGAGGGCGCTGAGGGGGGCGATGACCTGCAGGTGCGCGGTGACCGGCGGGCGGCCGATCTCCCACGGCCGCTGCAGCAGGTCGGCGTACACCAGGGTGCGCAGCTGCCCGATGGGGCGGGGATCGCCGTCGGCCTTGCGCATCCGGGCGAGTGCGTCGACGACGGCGTGGCAGGCGGCGGCGACGTCGGCGGGGAGGTCGGCGGCGAGGGTGGCCGTGCCGTCGAACGGGCAGTCGTGGAGCCGCACGTCGGCGTGCCGCTGCGCGGTCTCCCGGCGCTGGTCGATGGCGTTGGCGTCGGCCTCCTGCAGCAGCGCCAGGGCGCGGTGCTTGAGCTTGCGCACCGTCAGCGACGTGGCCTCCGGCAGCAGCGCCGCCTCGATGCTGCGGGCGGTGACTGCGCTGGTGTGTTCGAGGACGTCGACCAGGGCCTTGGCGCGGGCTTCGTCCAGGGTGCCGGTGGCCAGTGCGGCCCAGGTGGCGGGCAGCTTCTCCCGGTAGGTCCACGCCCGGTGCGCCAGGTGGGCGGCGGTACCGCGGCCGACGTCGAGCACCACCGCGAGTTCGGCGGTGAAGAACTCCGACACCCCGGGCAGCTCGGTGTCCGGCGCCCACGACCCCCGCCTCGCCCCGGGGGTGCCCGGCGCCGGATCGAGATCGGCGGGGGAGTCGTCGGCCAGGCCGAGGACCAGTTCGGCCTCGTAGGCGGCGTCCGTCGCCTTGCGCAACTGGACCCGCTGCAGCTCGGCCGCCTTCTGCTCCCGCGAGAGGAGGGAGACCGGCAGCCGGGGGATCGTGACCGGCCGCTCGAGCAGCCAGCCGGCGAGCGTCCGCTCCACCGGCGAGACATGGTCGTCGACCTCCTGCACACCCCGAACCTACGGCCGGGGTACGACAGTTCCCGCAGGTCAGCGGCCTGAGAACCCGACCGCAGGGCGCGAAGGCGGTGCTGATCCCCGGGGACACCGGAGGGGCAGCCGGCCTGGGGCCTCAGGCGGCGAGCGGCTCCGACGGCTCGTCGGCGGGCACGGTGGCGGGAGCGCTCCGGTGCGACAGCCGCAGGCCCGCCGCCGCGCCCAACGCGAGCAGGATCACCACGGCGCCGTAGACCTCCGCGGTCAGCCGCAGCCCGACCGCGCCCGAGGCGATGCCCGCGGCGATCGCCGGGATGCTGAAGGCCAGGTAGCCGACGACGAAGACGCTCGACAGCAGGCCCGCGCGGTGGCCGGGCGCGACGCCCGCCGTCACCGTGGCCACCGTGCCGAGGAAGGCGGCCCCGAAGCCCAGGCCGGCCAGCCCGGAGGTCGCGAAGAACAGCCACAGCGTCCCGGTGGCCAGCGCGACCAGCAGGCCCGCGACGGCGACCGCGAAGACGACGCAGCCCCCGCCCATCGCCCGGCGGGGCGGCAGGTCACGGGCCAGCAGGCCGCCGAGGGCGGCCGCGCCCTGCATGCAGAGGATGAGCAGGCTGCCGACGAGGTGGTCCTGCACGCCGAAGACGCCGGCGGTCAGCGACGGCCCCAGGGACAGCACCAGCCCGCCCATCGCCCAGAGTGCGACCAGACACGGGACCCCGACGGCGAAGGCACGCCGCTGCGGCCGCGGCACCTCGACCCGTGGGCGCAGCGAGGCCAGCGCCCCGGGCACCCGCGGGGAGGTCTCCGGCAGCAGCAGCGCCAGTCCGGCGCCCAGAACGAAGGCCACGGTCAGCACCCCGAACACCCACGGCGTGGGCTCCGCGACGCCCTCGATCGCCAGGCCCGCGCCCACCGCGCCCAGGGAGAGCCCCAGGCCCGGCGACACGCTGTTGAGCAGCGCGCCCAGCGGGCGCGCCGAGGGGCGCTGCAGGTCGAGCAGCGCCGCGCCGAGCGACCCGGTCAGCGCGCCGGTCGACAGCCCCTGCAGCGTGCGCGCGGCCAGCAGCCAGCCCACGCCGTCGGCGGCGAGGAAGACCGCCATCGCGACCGCCTGCAGCAGCAGCCCGGCGACGAGCACCGGCCGCCGGCCGACGTGGTCGGACAGGCTGCCGACCACCAGCAGCGCGGCGAGCAGCGCGAAGGCGTAGATGCCGAACACCAGCGTCAGGACGCCGGCGCCGAAGCCGAACTGCTCCTGGTAGACGCGGTACAGCGGGGACGGGACGCCGGAGGCGGCCAGCACCAGCACGAGGAGTCCGGCCACCGACCAGAACGCGACCGGGCGGGGGAGGCGGGGCACGACAGTTGCCAAGGCCACCGACCCGGCCGGCATTCCCGTCAGGACGGGTAGCGGCGCGGCGTGTAGACCTGCCCGGCCGGCGTCACCCGCGTCTGCGAGGACCCGACCAGCAGCAGGCAGCGCATGTCGACCGTCTCCGGGTCGAGGTCGCGCAGCGTCGTCACCCGGACCTCCTCCTCCGGCCCGCCGACGTCCCGGCCGACGACGACCACCGTCTCCGGCTCGCGCACCTCGCGCAGGGCGTCGAGCGCCTTGGCCAGCTGGTGCGGGCGCGCCCGCGACCGCGGGTTGTACAGCGCGAGCACCAGGTCGGCGGCCGCCGCGGAGCGCAACCGGTCCAGGACGACGTCGAGCGGCTTGAGCACGTCGGAGAGGCTGATGACGGCGAAGTCGTGGCCGAGCGGTGCGCCGACCCGCGACGCCACCGCCTGCGCGGCGGTCAGCCCGGGCAGCACCCGCACGCGGACGCCGGCGTGCTCCGGCTGTGCGGCCACCTCGAGCACCGCCGCGGCCATGGCGAACACGCCCGGGTCGCCGCTGGAGACCACCGCGACCCGCCGTCCGGACCGGGCCAGCTCCAGCGCGTGCGCGGCCCGCTCGGCCTCCACCCGGTTGTCACTGGGGTGGCGGGTCTGCCGCGGGTTGGCCGGCACCCGGTCCAGGTAGGGGCCGTAGCCGACCAGGTCGTCCGCGGCGGCGAGCGCGTCGGCGACCTCGGGGGTGGTCCAGCCGCGGGCGCCGGGGCCGAGGCCGATGACGACGACCTCGCCGGTGCGCGGCGCGTCGTCCGGACGCTCCGGCGCGTTCCCCGGCCCGGTGAGCGGCGAGGGCAGCAGCGCCAGGGAGAAGTAGGGGACGGTCGCGGGGTCGACGTCGGCCAGCGGCAGCGTGCGCTGGCGGTCGGTGGTGGCCCGCTCGACGTAGAGCGCGCGGTCGAGCACGCCGGCGGCCTCGAACGCCTCGCGGACCTGCGGGAACGTGCGGCCGAGCTTCACCACCGCGGCGGAGTCGGTGGTGGCCAGCCACTCGGCGAGCTCGTCGGCGGGCAGCGTGCCGGGCAGCACGGTGAGCACCTCGTCCCGCTCCACCAGCGGCCGCCCGACGACCGCCGCGGCGCCGCTGACGCTGGTCACGCCGGGCACCACCTCGGTCGGGTACCGGTGCGCGAGCCGCTTGTGCATGTGCATATAGGACCCGTAGAAGAACGGGTCCCCCTCGGCGAGCACGACGACGTCGCGGCCGGCGTCCAGGTGCGCGGCCAGCCGGGCGGCGGCGGCCTCGTAGAACTCGTCGATCGCGCCCTGGTAGCCGCCGGGGTGGTCGGTGCCCTCGGTGGTGACCGGGTAGACCAGCAGCTCCTCGACCTGCCCCTCGCGCAGGTAGGGCGCGGCCAGCGCGCGGGCGACCGAGCGGCCGTGCCGCGCGGCGTGGAAGGCGACGACGTCGGCGGCGGCGATCAGCCGGGCGGCCTTGACGGTGACCAGCTCGGGGTCGCCGGGCCCCAGCCCGACGCCGTACAGGCGCCCGGTCACCCGGCGCTCCCGGCGGCAGGAACGGCCGTCTCCGACATCCCGGCGCTCACTCGACGTCGCTCGCGATCGCGTTCACCGCGGCCGCGGTCATGGCGCTGCCGCCCCGCCGGCCGCGGACCACGAGGAACGGCAGGTCGGAGGCGGCCAGGGCCTCCTTGGACTCGGCCGCGCCGATGAAGCCGACCGGGATGCCGACGACGGCGGCCGGGCGCGGCGCGCCCGCGGCGACCATCTCCAGCAGGTGGAACAGCGCGGTGGGCGCGTTGCCCACGGCGACGACCGCGCCGTCGAGCCGGTCGCCCCACAGCTCCAGCGCGGCGGCGGTGCGGGTGGTGCCGAGCGCGGCGGCCAGCGCCGGCACGCGCGGGTCGCCCAGGGCGCAGACGACGTCGTTGTCCTTCGGCAGCCGCCGGCGGGTGACGCCGGAGGCGACCATCTGCGCGTCGCACAGGACGGGCGCGCCGGCGTCGAGGGCCTCGCGGGCGAGCCGGACGACGTCGGGGCTCGCGGCGACGTCGCCGACCAGGTCGACCTGGCCGCAGGCGTGGATCATCCGGACGACGACCCGCGCGAGGTCCTCGGGCAGCCCGGCCAGGTCCGCCTCGGCGCGGATGGTCGCGAACGACTGCCGGTAGATCTCGGCGCCGTCCTTCTCGTACTCGTACATCGCCGAGGAGGCTACGGGGCCGGTCCGCGGGGGTAGCGCGGGCGCATCGGCGGGTAGCCGGACGGCATGGCCCTTCCCCGCCTGCTCGTCCTCGTCCTCGCCGGTGGTGCCGGTGGGCGCCTGCAGCTGCTCACCGAGCACCGCGCCAAGCCCGCCGTGCCGTTCGCCGGGGTCTACCGGTTGATCGACTTCCCGCTGAGCAACTGCCAGCACTCGGGGATCCCCGACGTGTGGGTGTCGATCCAGCAGCACCCGGCGTCGCTGGCCGACCACCTGGCCAACGGCCGGCCCTGGGACCTCGACCGCACCACCGGCGGGCTGATGACCCTCCCGCCGTTCCAGGGCACCGAGCGCGGCGGGTGGAACACCGGGACGGCCAACTCGCTGTGGCGGCAGGCCGAGCTCATCCGCCAGTTCGGACCGGAGGCGCTGGTCGTGGTCAGCGCGGACGCCGTCTACGAGCTCGACTACCGCGAGGTCGCCGAGGCGCACCTGCAGGCGGGCGCGGAGGTGACGATGGTGACCACCGAGGTCGCCGCCGACGACGCCTCGCGCTACGGCATCGTCGAGGTCGACGGCGACCGGGTGACCGGCTACGCCTACAAGCCCGACGAGCCGGCCACGACCACCGCCACCAACGAGGTGTTCGTCTTCGACCCGGGGCCGACGCTGGACCGGCTGGAGCAGCTGCGGTCGGAGGTGGGCGAGGAGGGGCTGGAGGACCTGGGCACCCACCTGCTCCCGGCGCAGACCCGCGACGGCGGCGCGCGGGCGTACCCGCTCAAGGGCTACTGGCGGGACGTCGGCACGGTCCCGGCGTACTGGGAGGCGCACCAGGAGTTCCTGTCGGAGGAGCCGCCGATCGACCTCGACGCCCCCGGCTGGCCGATCCACACCCGCGGCGGCCGGCACAGCGCGGCGCGGGTGCTCGACGACGGCCAGATCGAGAACAGCCTGCTGTCCGGCGGCACCCGGGTCTCCGGGAACGTCCGCGGCTCGGTGCTGTCCCCGGGCGTGGTGGTGGAGGCCGGTGCGACCGTCGTCGACTCGGTGCTGCTGCCCGGCGTGCGGGTGCGCTCCGGTGCGACGGTGACCCGCGCGGTGGTCGACGACGGGGTGGACGTCGGCCGCGGCGCCACGATCGGCGGCGACGGCGACGTCACGCTGGTCGGCCGTGCGGTGTCCGTCCCCGAGGGCACGGAGGTCGCCGCCGGCGCCCGCTACCCGGACCCCGACGAGAGCCGTTAGCGCTACGAAGGCGCGGACTCAGCCGACCCGGTACCCCGCGGGCGTCGCGACGACGTCGAGGACCTCGCCGCGGGGGCGGCCGCAGCGGCGCTCGCAGCCGGCCCAGTGCACGCGGACGCCATCCGGCACGGTCCCGGAGGCGACGGCCGCGGCGGCGTCGGCCCGGACGTCGGCCAGCGACCTCGCGCACCCCGGCCGGCCGGCGCACGCGGTGACCCGCGCCCACGGGCTCTCGGCGTCGAACACCACGCCGGTCCGGTACAGGTCGACGGCGGCGTCGTCCACGCGGTCCTCGGCCAGGTCGGGCACCACGACGCTGCGCCACGGGGTCAGCTGTACCTCGCCGGCCAGGGAGGCCAGCAGGTCGGCCTGGTCGGCGGAGAGCCGGCCCAGGGGGACGACCCCGATGAGCGCCGTGCGCCCGTCGGCCTGGGTCTCCGCGCCCACGGGGCCGGTCTCCGGTGCGGCGGGGACGGCGACCGGCGCGACCGGGGTGCCGCCCAGCCGCGCCGCCACCCGGGCCGGCCCGTCGTCGAGCTCGGTCAGCCGCCAGGCGGTGCCGCCCTGGGCGGCGCGCTCGGCGAGGAAGGCGCGGGTGGCGGTGAGCAGCAGGCCGACGGCGTCCTCCGGTGCGGCGCGCAGCCCGCTGTCCGCCCCGCCCAGCAGCAGCGCCACCGAGGACGACGACAGCGCGAGCAGGCCGACGTCGCCGCCGAGCCCGGACACGTCCCCGCGGCCGTCGTCCAGCGTGGCCAGGTAGCGGCCCGGCAGCGCGGCGAGGGCGGGGTCGGCGCACAGGCCGGCGTCGAGCGCGGCCACCCACGGCCGGGCGTCGAGCAGCCCGCCGGCGCGGCCGGTCAGCGCGCTGGCCAGCACGTTGCGCACCCGCTCGTGCGTCTCGCTGGGCAGCAGGCCGGCGCCGGCGAGCCGGTCGCCGAGCTCCCGGGCGGCGCCGGCGGCCAGCCCGCGCAGCTGCAGGTTGCCCCGGCTGGTCATCTCGAGGACGCCGTCGCCGAGGTCGCGCGCGGCGGCGGCGAGCACCCGCAGCTGGGCGGCGGTGAGCAGGCCGCCGGGCACCCGCACGCGGGCGAGCTCGCCGTCGGCGGCGGGGTGCGTCTGCAGCGCGCCGGGGCAGGCGTCGGCGCGGGGTCGGGGCGTCGTCATCGCGCCCGCGAGGCTACGTCGCTCCCGGGTCAGGACACCCCGAGCACCTCACCGGCCAGCTCGGCGGCCACCGGGTGCCCGAACAGCCCCGGCAGCCCGCCGGTGTGCACGAACACGGTCCGCTCGCCGGGCCGGACCGAGCCGTCGGCCACCGCGGCGGCCGGCCCGGCCAGCGCCTTGGCCGTGTAGACGGGGTCGAGCAGCAGCCCCTCCGTGCGGGCCGCCGTCCGCAGCGCGGTGACCGCCGCGTCGGTGCGGGCGCCGTAGCCGTCGCCCACCTGGTCGCGGCGCAGCCGCAGCCCCGCGGCCGCGCCGCCGAGCGCCGTCACCAGGGCCGCCACCCACTCCGCCGGGTCGGGCACCGCCCCGGTGTCGACGCCGAGCACCCGCTCGGCGCCGAGCCCGGCCACCAGGCCGGCCATCGTGCCGCCCGAGCCGCCCGCGACGACGACGTGCCGGGCGTCGGGCGCCTGCTCCCGCAGCTCGTCCGCGCAGGCCAGGTAGCCCCGCGCGCCGGTGGGCGAGGAGCCGCCCAGCGGCAGCACCGCCGGCACCTCGCCGGCGTCCCGCAGCTCCGCGGCCACCTCCGCCACCCGGGCGTCGACGTCGTCCGGGTCGCCGACCACCACGAGCCGGGCGCCGAGCGCGCCCTCCAGCGCCAGGTTCCCGGGACAGGCAGCCGACGGCGTCCCGTGCAGCACCAGCACGGCGCGCAGCCCCAGCCGCGCGGCGGCCGCGGCGGTCGTCCGCGCGTGGTTGCTCTGCACGCCGCCGCTGGTGACCAGGACGGTCGCGCCGTCCCCGGCCGCCTCGGCGACGAGGTGCTCGAGCTTGCGCACCTCGTTGCCGCCACCGAGGTCGGTCAGGTCGTCCCGCTTCACCGCCAGGTCCCCCGGCCCCAGGCCGAGGGCGGCGGCGAGCCGCGGTGCCGGGTCGAGCGGGGTGGGCCAGTGCGCCAGGCGGACGGTCACCCCGCATCGTGCCGGGGTCAGGCGTCGCGGCGGGCCCGGTCGAAGGACATCCACACCTCGCGGCGCTCCTTGCGGCTGGTCACCTGCGCCATGGCGGCGACCCGGCGGCACTGGTCGAAGGAGGCCACGTGCTGCACGACGGCGACCTCGGCGTCCCGCATGGCCCGCTCGGCGGCGAACTCGGCCGGCGTCGACGGGTACTCGTCGGCCGGGACCGGCGGCACCTCGTCCCGCTCGCGGGCGTACGGGCTGTCGGGCGGCAGGTTGCCGCTGACCCGGCCGTAGGCGCCGAGCAGGAGCAGCACCAGGCCCGCGGCGACGGAGAAGCCGACGTTGCTCAGCCGGAACGCCAGGAAGTTCAGCCCGGTGTTGAGCACCGCGAGGTTGGCCAGCGCCGACACCAGGAACAGCACCCCGATGACGATCATGACCGTCGAGGCGGTGCGGGGGCTGCGGAAGGCGGCGACGACCAGCACGGCGGCGGTGACCAGCGAGATCACCGACAGCAGGCCGTTGGACGACATGCCGAGGACGCGCTGGCCCTCGGTGGAGAAGAAGGCCAGGCCGTTGGCCAGGCCCAGGACGCCGAAGACGGCGATGATCCCGGCGACGACGAACGCGCCGGTGCGCTGGACGGCGTAGACGCGGTTGCCGTGCGCGGTGCCGGCAGAGGTGGACTCGGCGGGGGCGCTCTCGGTGGCAGCGGTCCCGGCTGGGGCCGGCGCGGCGCCGGTGGGTGCGGTGTCAGCGGCGGGCGGGGCCGCGGCGGTGCGTGTGCGGTCGGCCGTCCGGTGGCGGTGCAGCGACAGGGCCATGGTCGTGCTCCTCGGGTCGGTGGTGCTGACATCCGTTGTTCCCAATCCGGTCGTGTCCGGATGCAGTTGGTTCCGGACCTTCTCGTCCCGGGCGTGTCGCGATCTCGGGAAGAGCGGGCGCCGCGCCGCCGTTCCGTCGGCGTGACCCAGCCGTTCAGCCCCGACCTGCACTCGGAGTTCCTCCGCGCCGACCTCTACCTCTCCATGGGGCAGCCCATCGAGGCCGCCCGCCTGCTCGAGCCGCTGGTCGAGGCCGAGCCCGGCAACGAGGCCGCCCTCGAGCTGCTGGCCCGCAGCTACTTCGGCTCGGCCCAGCTGCAGCGCGCGGAGACGGCGCTGCGCCGGCTGGTCGACCTCGCGCCGGCCAACGGGTGGGCCCGCCGCGCGCTGGCCCGCACGCTGGAGCGGCAGAGCCGCCGCGACGAGGCCGTCGCCCACCACCGCGTCGCCGACGCCCTGGGCGCCGCCTGACCGTTCCTGCTCGATCGCCGGCGGACGCTTGACCTCCAGTCGACTGGAGGTCCTAGCGTCCGCCGCGTGAGCATGGAGATGACGGCGTGGTCGGCGCTGTCCCGCGCGACGCACGCCCGGCCCGACCGCCGTGCCGTCACCCGGGCGACGCTGCGGCGGGTGCTCGCCTTCGCCCGCCCGCACCGGGCGCGGATCACCGGCTACGTCGCCGTCGGCGTCGTCGAGGCGGTGCTGACGGTGGCCTCGCCGCTGCTGGCCGGCCGGGTCGTCGACGCGATCGTCGACGGCGCCGCCACCTCGGTCGTCGTCGGCTTCGCGGTCACGATCGCCGCGCTCGCCGTCCTCGCCACCGCGCTCGGGCTGGTCGGCCGGTACCTGTCGGCGAGCCTCGGCGAGGGGCTGATCCTCGACCTGCGCACCGCCGTGTTCGACCACGTGCAGCGGATGCCGGTCGCCTTCTTCACCCGGACCCGCACCGGCGCGCTGGTGTCCCGCCTGGACAACGACGTCCTCGGCGCGCAGCGGGCGTTCAGCGACACCCTCTCCGGGATCGTCAGCAACACCGTCACGCTCGTCCTCGCGCTCGTGGCGATGCTGACCCTGTCCTGGCAGGTGACCGTGCTGGCGCTGCTCCTGCTGCCGGTGTTCCTGCTCCCGGCCCGCCGGATCGGCCGCCGCCTGGCCGCGCTGAGCCGGACCGCCGCCGTGGCCAACGCGGCGATGACCGGCCAGACGACCGAGCGGTTCTCCGCCCCCGGCGCGACGCTGGTCAAGCTGCTCGGCGACCCCGGCCGCGAGTCGGCCCGCTTCGCCGGCCGGGCACGGGCGGTCCGCGACGTCGGGGTGCGCACGGCGATGGTGCAGTGGGCGTTCATCAGCGCGCTCACCCTGGTCTCGGCGCTGGCGCTCGCCCTGGTCTACGGCCTCGGCGGCACGTACGCGCTGGCCGGCGCGCTCGACCCGGGCTCGGTGGTGGCGCTGGCGCTGCTGCTCACCCGGCTCTACGCGCCGCTGACCGCGCTGGCGAGCGCCCGGGTCGACGTCTCCTCGGCGCTGGTCAGCTTCGAGCGGGTCTTCGAGGTGCTCGACCTGGTGCCGCTGGTCCGCGAGCGCCCCGGCGCCGTCGACGTCCCCGACGGGCCGGTGTCGGTGGAGCTGGACGGCGTCACCTTCGCCTACCCGGCGGCCGACCGGGTGTCGCTCGCCTCGCTGGAGGACGTCGCCCCGGCTCGACGGCCGCGGCGGCGTCGACGTGCTGCACGACGTCTCGTTCACCGTGCGGCCGGGGCAGGTGGTCGCGCTGGTCGGGTCCTCGGGCGCGGGCAAGTCGACGATCGCCTCGCTGGTGCCGCGCCTGTACGACGTCGACGCCGGCGCCGTCCGGCTGGGCGGCGTCGACGTCCGTGACCTGACCGCCGCCTCGATCCGGCGCACGGTCGGGGTGGTGACCCAGGACGGGCACCTGTTCCACGAGTCGCTGCGGGACAACCTGCTGCTGGCCGCGCCGGACGCCGGCGACGACGACCTGTGGGACGCCCTCGCCCGCGCCCGGCTGGCCGACCTGGTCCGCGCGCTGCCCGACGGCCTGGACACCGTCGTCGGCGAGCGCGGCTACCGGTTCTCCGGCGGCGAGCGTCAGCGGCTGACCATCGCCCGGCTGCTGCTCGCCCGCCCGCGCGTGGTGCTGCTCGACGAGGCGACCGCCCACCTCGACGCCACGTCGGAGGCCGCGGTGCAGGCGGCCCTCGACGAGGCGCTCGAGGGGCGGACGGCGATCGTCATCGCGCACCGGCTGTCCACCGTGCGCGCGGCCGACTGCATCCTCGTGCTGGAGGGCGGCCGGGTCGTCGAGCGCGGCCGGCACGAGGACCTGCTCGCCCTCGGCGGCCGCTACGCCGAGCTGTACCGCACCCAGTTCGGCCGGCCACTGGCCGCCTGAGGCTCAGCCCGCCGGGGACAGGCGCACCAGCGCGATCCGGCGGGACACCCTCGCCTGGTAGGCGTCGTAGGTGCCGCAGTTCGCCATGAGCGCGGCCCACAGCTGCGGCCGGTCGGCGTCGCCGACCTCGCTCGCGGTCACCGCCCACCGCCGGCCGCGCACCTCCACCTCGCCGCGCGGGTCGGCCTGCAGGTTCAGCCACCACTGCGGCTCGGCGTCGATGCCGCCGTTGGACGCCGCCACCACGAGGTCCCGGCCGTCGCGCACGTGCAGCAGCGGCGTCGTGCGCGGCTGCCCGGTGCGCCGGCCCCGGCAGGTCACCAGGACGACGTCGCCGCCGCGGAAGCGGTTGCCGACCCGGCCGCCGGTGCGGCGCAGCAGCGCGGTGTGCAGGGCCGCCACGTGCCGGGACAGCACCGTGGCGGCGCGGTCGGCGCGGGACAGGGCGGTGCTCGTCGTCGCGGTCACCGGGCGGTCCCGAACAACCGCGCGTCCCGCAGGGCGGCGCGCCGGCCGAGGAACCGGGCGACGGCGAGCAGCGCCGGGTGCGGCACCGGCAGGCGGTCGACCGCCTCGTCCGGGATGGCCGACACCGTCCAGCCCAGCGCGCCGACGATCTCGGTCGGGCGGTACTCCTTCGCGAAGACCTCGCGGTCCAGGCGGTCCCAGTCGGCCGGCGTCAGGTGCCGCTGCACCCGGGTCATCCCGTCGCTCTCCTCGTGGGCGAGGTGCGCGCCCAGCCCGTCGCGCAGCGCCACCGTCCGCCGGGCGAGCTCGTCCCGGGTGGCGGCGTCGCCGCGGCCGGCGGCCAGGGCCTGCAGCCCCGCGGTGACCGCGGCCAGCGCCGGGTCGATGCCCGCGTGCTCGGCCTCCAGGGCGTCGAGGACGGCGCGGTCGGCGCCGCGCTCGGCCAGCAGCGGCCACAGCCCCACGTCCTCGCCGGAGTGGTGCCTGTGCAGGTAGGAGCCGAACTGCGCGAAGCGGCGGGCCAGCCGCCGCCACCGCCGCCGGTCGGCGACGGCCACCGTGGGGACGACGGCGGCGAACGCGTCGAGGTCCCGGCGGAAGGCGCGGTGCACGACGTACATGGCGGCCAGGTCGACCGGGCCGTCGAGCGCGGCTACGCGGCGACGACGATGCGCGACGTCGCCGCGGCCGCCAGGGTCTCGGTGCCGACCGTGTTCGCGCAGGGCGGGAAGGCGGCGGTGCTGCTCGCGTGCGTCGACCGGGCGCTCGTCGGCTCCGACGACGAGCGCCCCGTCCGCGAGCTGGGCCCGTTCGCCGAGCTGCTCGCCGCGCCCGACCGGGCCGGCTGGCTGGCGGCGCTGCACCGGCTGGCGCTGCGGACGACCGCCGCCACGCTCCCGATGCAGGACGTCTTCGCCGCCGCGGCCGCGGTCGACCCGGAGGTCGGGGCGGCGTACGCCGACTACGAGCGCCGGCGGCGCGCGGACACGACCGCGCTGGTCGAGGCGTTCGCCGGCGACCTGCGGGCCGACCTCGACGTCGAGGCCGCCGTCGACGTCGCCTGGTCGGTGTTCTCCCCATAGACGCAGTCCCGGCTGGTCCGCGGCTGCGGCTGGCCACCGGAGCGCTACGCCGACTGGGTGCCCGGCGCGCTGGAGCGGCTGCTGCTGCGCTGACGGTGTCGGTGCTCCGTGCCAGGGTGCCGCCCGTGCCCACGCTCGACGAGGTGACCGCCGCCGTGCGCGCGGCCTGGTGCCGGGAGACCTGCGACGACAGCGACCTCGCCGACTGGACGCCGGGCAACCCCGCGCGCGGCCAGTGCGGCGCCACCGCGCTCACCGTGCACGACCTGCTCGGCGGCGAGCTGCTGCTGGCCGAGGTGCGCCGGACCGACGGCTCCCGGCAGGGCGTGCACTGGTGGAACCGGCTGCCCGGCGGCCGCGAGGTCGACCTCACCCGCGGGCAGTTCGCCCCGCACGAGGTCGTGGGTGAGCCGCGGGTCGTCGTCCGCCCGCCCGGCCTGCCCGGCTACAACCGGGCGCAGTACCTCCGGCTGCGCGGGGCGGTGCTCGACGCCCTCGGTCGGACGACCGGCGACCAGCAGCCCCCCGACCGGGCCGACGATGCAGGCGGCCGCCGACCGGCACCGGACGCGACCGGACGGGAACCGGGCTCCGGGATGGAGTAAGGGCAGGCTAACCTGACCACGAGTTGATCACCGAGGTCAGGAGCCGACCGTGCTGCCCCACCCCCTCCGGAACCGCGTGCGGCGTGTGTCGCTGACCGCGGCCGCCGCCCTCCTCGTCACCGGGCTCGCCGCCTGCGGCGGGACCGCCGGCGACGAGCCCGCGGCCCCGGCCGCCGACGGCGGCGACGGCGCCTGGCCGGTCACCATCGAGAACAGGTTCGGCACCACCGAGATCCCCGCCGAGCCGCAGCGCGTGGTCACCGTCGGCTTCAACGACCAGGACTTCGTGCTGGCCCTGGGCGTCACCCCGGTCGGCGAGCGCGAGCTCCTGGGCGACTACGACGCCACGACCCGTCCCTGGGCGCAGGAGCAGCTGCCGGACGAGGAGATCCCGACCGTGGGCGGCGAGGAGATCGACCTCGAGGCCGTCGCCGCGCTCGAGCCCGACCTGATCGTCGGCGTGTACTCCTTCATGGACGAGGCGGACTACGAGCAGCTGTCGGGCATCGCGCCGACGCTCGCGCAGACCGGCGAGTACGCCGACGGCGCCACCCCGTGGCAGGAGCAGACCCTCCTCGTCGGTCGGGCGCTCGGCCGCGAGGACGAGGCGCAGCAGCTCGTCGACGACGTCGAGGGCCGGTTCCGGCAGGCGGTCGAGGAGAACCCGGACTTCGCCGGCAGCTCGCTCGCCGTGGACCTGACCGGCGTCGGCTCGGGCCACTACCTCCTCGGCGCTGACGACCTGCGCACCCAGTTCTTCACCGACCTCGGCTTCACCGTCCCGGAGACCAGCACCGACGTCAGCCAGGAGCGGCTGGACCTGCTCGACGCCGACGTGCTCGCGGTGAACGGCTACGACCAGGCCGCCGCCGACGGGGACGCGCTGTTCTCCGCCCTCGACGTGGTGACCCAGGGCCGCACGGTCCTGCTCGGCGGCTACTCCGGTGACGTGTCCGCCGCGCTCGGCTTCGGCAGCCCGCTCTCGCTGCCCTTCCTGCTGGACGAGGTGGTGCCGGCCCTGGCTGCCGCCGCGGACGGCGACCCGTCCACCACGGTCCCGGTCCTCGGCTGAGGTCCCCGCCCCGCCCCGGCCACGCGGCCGGGGCGGGCCGGCCCGGGCGGTACCGTCTCCCCATCACGGCAGTGCGCGCAGGAAGCCGGTGGGAGCCCGGCGCGGTCCCGCCACTGTGACCCCGGGCGACCGGGGGAGCCAGACACTCCGGCTGCCGTGCCCGACGGCCCGGGGCGCGGACCCCGAGTGAGGACGCTGCGTGTTCGCCCTGCTCTCCACCAGTGACACCGACCTGCTCTCCGCCCGCGCCAGCGGGGCCGACTGGCGGCTGGGCAACCCGGTCCGGCTCGGTGCCGACGGCATCGCGGCGCTGACCGAGGGCGCGCAGCTCGTCGTCGTCCGGATCCTCGGCGTGCGGCGGCAGTACGAGGAGGTGCTCGCGCCGCTGCTGGCCGGGCCGGCGCCGGTCGTCGTCCTCGGCGGGGAGCAGGTGCCCGACGCCGAGCTGATGGAGCTGTCCACCGTCCCGATGGGCGTGGCCACCGAGGCGCACGCCTACCTGGCGCAGGGCGGCCCGGACAACCTGGTGCAGCTGCACCGGTTCCTCTCCGACACCGTGCTGCTCACCGGCGAGGGCTTCGAGCCGCCGTCGGTGGCCCCGGACTGGGGCGTGCTGGAGCGCGCGGGCCGGGGCAGCGGCCCGCGGATCGCCGTCCTCTACTACCGGGCGCACCACCTGGCTGGGAACACCGCGTTCGTCGACGAGCTCTGTGGCGCTGTCGAGTCCGCCGGCGGGCAGGCGCTGCCGGTGTTCGTGAGCTCGCTGCGCAGCGTCCCCGCCGACCTGCTCGACGTGCTGCGCACCGCCGACGCGCTCGTCGTCACGGTGCTCGCCGCCGGGGGCTCCCGCCCGGCCACCGCGTCCGCCGGCGGGGACGACGGCGCCTGGGACGTCGGCCAGCTCGCCGCGCTCGACGTGCCCGTCGTCCAGGGGCTGTGCCTGACCCGCTCGCGGGCGGAGTGGCTGGCCGACGACGACGGCCTCTCGCCGCTCGACGTCGGCAACCAGGTGGCCATCCCCGAGTTCGACGGCCGGCTGATCAGCGTGCCGTTTTCCTTCAAGGAGACCGACGCCGACGGCCTGACGCACTACGTCGCCGACCCCGAGCGGGCGGCGCGGGTGGCCGGCACCGCGGTGGCGCACGCCCGGCTCCGGCACACCCCGCCCGCGGAGCGCCGGGTGGTGCTGATGCTGTCGGCCTACCCGACCAAGCACGCCCGGATCGGCAACGCCGTCGGCCTGGACACCCCGGCGTCGGTGGTGCGGCTGCTGGCCGCGATGCAGGGGCAGGGCTACGACATCGGCCCGTTCGACGGGCCCGACGCGCTGCCCGGCGTCGCCGACCTCGACGGCGACGCGCTGTTCCACGCGCTCATCGCCGCCGGCGGGCAGGACGCCGACTGGCTGACCGAGGAGCAGCTGTCGGGCAACCCGGTGCGCATCCCGGCCGTGGAGTACCGGCGGTTCTTCGACACGCTGCCGCAGGACCTCCGCGACGCGATGGTCGAGCACTGGGGCGAGGCGCCCGGCTCGCTGTTCGTGGACGGCGACGACGTCGTCTTCGCGGCGCTGCGCGCGGGCAACGTCGTCGTGATGGTGCAGCCGCCGCGCGGCTTCGGCGAGAACCCGATCGCGATCTACCACGACCCCGACCTGCCGCCCTCGCACCACTACCTGGCCGCCTACTGGTGGCTGCGGTCCGTGTTCGGGGCGCACGCGCTGGTGCACGTCGGCAAGCACGGCAACCTGGAGTGGCTGCCGGGCAAGACGGTCGGGCTGTCGGCCTCGTGCGGGCCCGACGCCGCGATCGGCGACCTGCCGCTGGTCTACCCGTTCCTCGTCAACGACCCGGGCGAGGGCAGCCAGGCCAAGCGCCGCGCGCACGCCACCCTGGTCGACCACATGGTGCCGCCGATGGCCCGCGCCGACTCCTACGGCGACATCGCCCGGCTGGAGCAACTGCTCGACGAGCACGCCAACGTGGCCGCGATGGACCCGGCGAAGCTGCCCGCGGTGCGCGCGCAGATCTGGACGCTGCTGCAGGCCGCCAAGCTCGACCACGACCTGGGGCTGGCCGAGCGGCCGGAGGACGACCGGTTCGACGAGATGATCCTGCACGTCGACGGCTGGCTCTGCGAGATCAAGGACTCGCAGATCCGCGACGGCCTGCACGTGCTCGGCGTCCCGCCGTCCGGCCAGGACCGGGTGGACCTGGTGCTGGCGGTGCTGCGGGCGCGGCAGATCTGGGGCGGCGCGGTGGCGCTGCCCGGCCTGCGGGAGGCGCTGGGGCTGACCGAGGACGGGTCGGCCGGGCGCGCGGCCACCGATCTCGTCGAGGCGCAGGCGCACGCGCTCGTCTCGGGCATGGAGCAGGCCGGCTGGACGATCGGCGCCGTCGGCCCGGTCGTGCGGGAGGTGCTCGGGCACGAGGACTCCGCCGTGGCCGACGTCCTGCGGTTCGCCGTCGACGAGGTGGTGCCGCGGCTGGAGCGGACCACCGACGAGCTCGACGCCACGCTGCACGCCCTCGACGGCGGCTACGTGCCGGCCGGGCCGTCGGGCTCGCCGCTGCGCGGGCTGGTCAACGTGCTGCCGACCGGGCGGAACTTCTACTCGGTGGACCCGCGCGCGGTGCCCTCGCGGCTGGCGTGGGAGACCGGCCAGGCGATGGCCGACTCGCTGCTGGAGCGCTACCGGGCCGACACGGGGGAGTGGCCGCGCTCGGTCGGGCTGTCGGTGTGGGGGACCTCGGCGATGCGGACCTCCGGCGACGACGTCGCGGAGGTGCTCGCGCTGCTCGGCGTCCGCCCGGTGTGGGACGACGCGTCGCGGCGGGTGACCTCGCTGGAGCCGGTGCCGCTGCAGGAACTCGGCCGGCCGCGGATCGACGTCACGGTGCGGATCTCGGGCTTCTTCCGGGACGCCTTCCCGCACGTGGTGACCATGCTCGACGACGCGGTGACGCTGGTCGCCGGGCTCGACGAATCCCCCGAGCAGAACTTCGTGCGGGCGCACGTCGACGCCGACGTCGCGGAGCACGGCGACCGGCGGCGGGCCACGGCCCGGGTGTTCGGCTCCAAGCCCGGCGCGTACGGGGCGGGGCTGCTGTCGCTCATCGACTCCCGCGACTGGCGCGGCGACGCCGACCTCGCCGAGGTGTACGCGGTGTGGGGCGGCTACGCCTACGGCCGCGATCTCGACGGCGTGCAGGCGCGGCCGGACATGGAGGCGGCGTACCGGCGGATCGCGGTGGCGGCGAAGAACGTCGACACCCGCGAGCACGACATCGCCGACTCCGACGACTACTTCCAGTACCACGGCGGGATGGTGGCGACGGTCCGCGCGCTGACCGGGCGCGCGCCGGCCGCCTACATCGGCGACTCGACCCGGCCCGAGCAGGTGCGCACCCGGTCGCTGACCGAGGAGACCTCGCGGGTGTTCCGCGCCCGGGTGGTCAACCCGAAGTGGCTGTCGGCGATGCGCCGGCACGGCTACAAGGGCGCGTTCGAGCTGGCCGCGACCGTGGACTACCTGTTCGGCTACGACGCCACGACCGGCGTGGTGGCCGACTGGATGTACGAGAAGCTCACCGAGACCTACGTGCTCGACCCGGAGAACCGCGAGTTCATGGAGCGGTCCAACCCGTGGGCGCTGCACGGCATCGCCGAGCGGCTGCTCGAGGCGGTCGACCGGGGCATGTGGACCGAGCCGGACCCGGCGCTGCTGGCCGGGCTGCGGCAGGCCTACCTCGACACCGAGGGCGACCTGGAGGGTGGCGAGGCGCCGGCGCAGTCGGGGGCGTCGGCCTGAGCTGGGATGATCACGGATCGTGACGACGCGCGGTACCGATCCGGAAACGGGACGGGTCGTCCGTGCGGCCGGGTAGTCGATCACCATGGGCATCCTCAACCGACTCCTGGGCACTGCTGAGACCACGGCTCGTCGCGGAGCCGCCGGGGGCCGCGCCGCCGCCGGCCGCGCCGCCGGGCGCGGAACGGGCGGCCGGGGCGCCGCCGGGCGCCGGGTGCCGTCCGGCCGCGGCATGGGCCGCTCCAAGATGGCGACCCCGACGCCGACCCGGCGCTTCGGCCGCGGCAAGCCGACGACCGCCGCCTCCGGCGGGCTGAGCCGCCTGCTCGGCTCGCTGACCGGCCGGCGCTGAACGGCGGGCTGACCTCCTAGGCCACCGAGGCGGCGGCGACCAGCAGGACGACGGTCGCCGCCGCCTCGCCCATCGCGCCCATCACGTCCCCGGTGACGCCGCCGAGGTGGGCGGTCGCGCGGGCGCGGACGAGCTCGGCCGCGAGCAGGCCGGCCACCGCGGCCCCCGCCAGCGCCGCCGCGGTCCCCGCGCCGCCGGCCGCCCACCCTGCCGCGGCCGCGCCCCCGACCACGAGCAGCACCCACCCCGCGAGCCAGGGCGCCGACACGGTGCCGGCCACCGCCCGCCCCAGCGACGAGCCCTCGGCCGTCGGCGTGCCGGGCAGCCCGGTGCGGGCCATCGCCAGCCGCGCCACGACCACCGCCGTCCACAGCGCGAGCCAGCCGCCGCCGGCCGCCAGCAGCGCCGCGCCCGCCGCCGCCTGCAGCAGCAGCGCGAGGACCAGCGTCACCACCCCGAACGGGCCGACGTCCCCCTGGTGCATGACCCGCAGCGCCCGCTCCCGGCCGCGCAGTGGACCCAGGCCGTCGGCGGTGTCGGCCAGGCCGTCCAGGTGCAGCGCCCGGGTGAGCGCCGCCAGCAGCGCCAGCGCCGCCACGGCCCCGGTCAGCGGGGACACCAGGTGCGCGCCGAGCACGCCGACCCCGGCCGCGGCACCGCCCAGCACCAGGCCCACCAGCGGCGCCCACGGCAGCACCCCGCGGGTGGACGTCGTCCCCGCGGCGGGGACGCGGACCACGGTCAGCAGCGCGACCGACTCCAGCGGGCCGGCCCACCTCGGCCGGTGCGTCACCGCAGCCGCTGCGGCAGCCCGGCGACGACGAACCACACCTCGTCGGCGGTGCCGGCCAGCCGCTGGTTGACCTCCCCCAGGGTGTCGCGGAACAGCCGGCCCGCGCGGGTCTCCGGCACCACGCCCAGGCCCACCTCGTCGCTGACCGCCACCACGTGCGCCGGGGTCATCGCCCAGGCGTTGACCAGCGCGTCGACCCGGCCGGCCAGCCGGTCGAGGGCACTGGGGTCGTCGGTCCAGACGCCGGTCTCGTCCATGAGCGCGGCGACCCACGTGGTCACGCTGTCGACCAGCACCGTCCCGCCGCGCAGCAGGTCGCTCGGCGCCGTCGTCTCCAGCGTCGTCCAGCCGGCCGGCCGGCGGGCGCGGTGCGCGGCGACCCGCCGGGCCCACTCGGCGTCGTCCGGGACCGGCGTCGAGGTGGCCAGGTAGACGACGTCGGTCCGGTCGGCGACCAGCGACTCGGCGTGCGCCGACTTGCCCGACCGCGACCCGCCCAGCACCAGCACCCGGGCCATCAGGCGGCCGCCGCCGCGAGCTCCAGCCGGGTGACCGTGCCGTTGTGCGGCGTCACCGCCGGCAGCTCCGCGGGACCCAGCCCGGCGGCGACCGCCTGCGCGGCCCGGATGGTGTCGCCGTGGGTGACCAGCGCGACGACGTCGGCCGGCGGGTCCGCCCGCAGCCGGTCGAGGAGGGCCGCGACCCGGGCGTGCAGGTCGGCCAGGCTCTCGCCGCCCTCGGCCGCCCAGTGCGGGTCGGTCCAGTCGACGACGTCCCACAGCTCCCGCGACGGCCGGCCCTCGAGCACGCCGTAGCCCTGCTCGCGCAGCGCCGGCGTGGTGGTGAACGCCAGCCGGGTCGCGGCCGCGCAGTGCTCGGCGGTCTGCACCGCCCGCAGCAGGTCGCTGGACAGCATCGCGCCCGGCCCGAGCGCCGCGAGCGCGCGGGCCGCCGCCCGCGCCTGGTCGTGCCCCTGGTCGGTGAGCGGGACGTGCGCCGTCTGGCCCTGCATGAGCCCGGCGGCGTTCCAGGTGCTCTGGCCGTGCCGGACGAGGAGGAGGGTGAGGGGGCGGGCCATGGTGGTCGCCGAGCGTAGGGCAGGCGGGCGCGGGCCCCGGTGCCGGTGCTCGTACCGTCGGGACGTGACCATCCCCGTCCGTCCCGGCGCCGGCCGTCCCGGCGCCGGCCGTCCCGCCGCCGCGCCGACCGGCCCCGACCCGCTGGCCCCGCTGCTCGACCTCCCCGGGGTCCGGGAGGCCGCCGACGCCGCCCGCGCCGGCATCGACCGGCTGCTGGCCCACCGGCTCATGCGCAACCGGTCGGCCGAGGTCAGCACCGAGTCGGCGCTGCGCGGGGCCCGCGCGTCGGCGGCGCTCGACGGCGTCGACGTCCCGCTGGCCGACCTGCGCGCGGGCTCGGTCGACGACCCCGTCGTACAGGGCTCGCTGCGGGTGTCCGTGGGGCTGGGCTCGCTGGTCGACACGTGGGCGAGGGCCCCCGGGCAGGTGCTCGCCCGGCTGCACGTGCTGGCCGCCGCCGACCTCACCGACCCGGCCGGCCTCGGCCGCCCCGGCCCGCACGCCGGCCCGCGGCTGTCCGGCCTGTTCCAGGTGGTGACCGGGACCTCGACCGTGCCCGCGGTGCTGGTGGCCGGGCTGGTGCACGGCGAGCTCGCCGCCCTGGCGCCCTTCGGCACCGCCGACGGCGTCGTCGCCCGGGCGGCGGCCCGGCTCACCACCATCGGCCGCGGCCTGGACCCCAAGGCCGTGTCGGTGCCCGAGGTCGGCTTCGTCGAGCTGGGCGCGGACGCCTACCGCGAGCGGCTGGCCGGCTACGCCGCGGGCGGTCCGGACGGCGTCGCCGCCTGGCTGGTCCACTGCTGCCGCGCCACCGAGCTCGGCGCCCGCGAGGGGCTGGCCATCGCCGAGGCGATCCTGCGCGGCTGAGCGGCCCGCCCTGCGCCCGGTCCGGGCGCGGCGCAGAGTGGGGGGATGCGCCACCTCGACGTCGACGGGCTCGGCCGGGTCAGCCGGATCGGGCTGGGCACCTGGCAGTTCGGCTCCCGCGAGTGGGGATACGGCGAGGGGTACGCCCAGGGAGCCGCGCGCGACATCGTCCGCCGGGCGCGGGACCTCGGCGTCACCCTGTTCGACACCGCGGAGATCTACGGCTTCGGCCGCAGCGAGCGCATCCTCGGCGAGGCACTCGGGGAGGACCGCGGCGAGGTCGTCGTCGCCTCGAAGGTCTTCCCCGTGGCGCCGTTCCCGCCGGTGGTCCGGTCCCGGTTCGAGGGCAGCGCCCGGCGGCTCGGCCTGCGGCGGATCCCGCTGTACCAGGTGCACCAGCCCAACCCGGTCGTCCCTGACAGCGTGGTCATGCCCGGCCTTCGGCAGCTGCTCGACGAGGACCGCATCGGCGCCGCCGGCGTCTCCAACTACTCGCTGGCCCGCTGGCGGGCGGCCGACGCGGCGCTGGGCCGGCCGGTGCTCAGTAACCAGGTGCAGTTCTCCCTCGTCCGGCCCGGCCCGCTCGAGGACCTGGTGCCCTTCGCCGAGCGCGAGGGGCGGGTCGTCATCGCCTACAGCCCGCTGGCGCAGGGCCTGCTCGGCGGCCGGTACGGCACGGAGAACCGGCCCGGCGGGGTGCGCGCGGCCAACCCGCTGTTCGGCACCGAGAACCTCCGGCGCGCGGAGCCGCTGCTCGACGTCCTGCGCGAGATCGCCGGCGCGCACGGGGTCCGGCCCGGGACGATCGCGCTGGCCTGGCTGGTCTCGCTGCCGCGGGTGGTGGTCATCCCCGGCGCCTCGAGCGTGGAGCAGGTGGAGGCCAACGCCGCGGCCGCCGACGTCGACCTGCGGCCCGACGAGCAGGCGGCGCTCACCGCGGCGGCGCGGGCGTTCGCGCCGGTGTCGGCGGTGCGCACGCTGGTGGACGGCGTCCGGGAGCGGGTGGACGGGCTCCGCGGGCGGCTGGGAGTCTGAGCGGGCGGCGCTCAGGCCCCCCGGCGCCGCCACCGGCCGGCGGCCGGGACGGCCACCGTCGCGGCGGCCGCCGCGGCGGGCACCGCGCGCAGCGACCGCCGCCGCGCGTACCAGGCCAGCCCGGCGACCGCCGCGCCCACGCCCATCGCGGCGCCGGTGACCACCGGGGCCGGCGGCACGGCGAAGCGCGAGCGCATCGACACCGGCCGGGTGAACTCCAGCACCGGCCAGCCGCGCTCGGCGGCCACCTTGCGCAGCGCCCGGTCGGGGTTGACCGCCGTCGGGTGCCCGACCGCGGTGAGCATCGGCAGGTCGGTGACCGAGTCGCTGTAGGCGTGGCAGTCGGCGAGGTCGTAGCCGCTCTCGGCGGCCACCTGCCGCATCGCCTCGGCCTTGTTCTCCCCGTAGGCGTAGAACTCGATCTCGCCGGTGTAGTGGCCGTCGACGGTCACCATCCGGGTGGCCACCACCCGGTCGGCGCCGAGCATCTCGCCGATCGGCTCCACCATCTCCGCGCCGCTGCTGGAGACGATGACGATCTCCCGCCCCGCCGCCCGGTGGCACTCGATGAGGTCGGCCGCCTCGGCGTAGACCAGCGGGTCCACGACCTCGTGCAGCGTCTCGCGGACGATCTCGTGCACCGTCGCGACGTCCCAGCCGGTCGCCATGTCGGTGATCTGCGCCCGCAACCGCTCCATCTGCTGCGCGTCGGCGCCGGAGAGGGAGAAGACGAACTGGGCGTAGGCGCCCTTGAGCACGGCGCGGCGGTTGATCAGCCCCCCCGCGAAGAAGGGGCGGCCGAAGGCCAGGGTGCTGGACTTGGCGATGACCGTCTTGTCCAGGTCGAAGAACGCCGCGGCGTGCGTCACGGTCCACGACTGTAAGCGGACCCCCCGGGTGTGACGGGTCTCGCATCCCCGTCCACACCCCTTCGGGTCGTCCACAGGTGCCCCACCCGGCACGCGTGCACCGGCCGTCCGCGGTGCACTGCAGCGCGTGCCCCCGCGTCCGCTGTCCCCGCCGTCCCGCCCGCTGGTCGTCTGCGCCGACGAGGACCTCCTCGACGAGGTGCTGCGGGTCCTCGCCGCCGCCGGCACCGAGCCCGAGGTGGCCACCGGCGGGACGGCGCTGCGCCGCGCCCACCGGGACGCCGCGCTGGTGCTGCTCGGTGCCGACGTCCTCGACAGCCCGGCGGTGCGCGCCCTGCCCCGCCGCCCGGGGGTGGTCGTCGTCGCGCCCGAGGCCCTGCCGGCGCCGGCCTGGGCGGCCGCGGTGGAGCGCGGTGCCGAGCGGGTCGCCGTGCTGCCCGACGACGAGGCGTGGCTGGCCGCCCGGGCGGGGGAGGCCGGACGGTCGCCGGTGGCACGGGGCTGGCTGGCCGTGGTCGGCGGCAGCTGCGGCGGGGCGGGCGCCAGCACGCTGGCCACCGCGCTCGCCGTCGCCGTGGCCGGCCGGGGCGGCGGCGCCCTGCTGGTCGACGCCGACCCGTGGGGCGGCGGGCTGGACCTGCTGCTCGGCGCCGAGGACGTCGAGGGGCTGCGCTGGCCGGCGCTGACGGGGGTGCGCGGCCGGGTGGCCGGGGACGCGCTGCTCGCGGCGCTGCCGACGGCCGCCGGGGTGCACGTCCTCGCCGCGGCGCGCGACGACCCGGCGCCGGTGCCCGCCGAGGCGCTCACCGCCGTCGTCGACGCCGCGCGGGACCGCGGGCTGCCGGTGGTGGTGGACCTGCCGCGCGCGGCGGTGCCCGACCCCGCGGCGGAGGCGGTGCTGGCCGAGGCAGACCTGGCCCTGCTGGTCGTGCCCGCGCGGCTGCGCGCCGCGTCGGCCGCCCGGGCGCTGGGGGCCGGCGCGCCCTGGTCGGCGGCCCGGCTGGTGGTGCGCACCGTCCCGGGCGGCCTGTCCGCCGCGGAGGTGGCCGCCGTGGCCGGGCGGCCGGTGCTCGCCGAGCTGGGGCACGACCGCGGCGCGCTGCCCCGGGGCGAGCGGGGCGAGCCGCCGTCGGTGGCGCCGCGCAGCCCGCTGGGCGCGCTCGCCCGCCGGCTGCTCGGGGAGCTGTCCCGGCCGGAGCGGGCGGCGTGAGCGGCCTGCCGCTGGTCGAGCGTGTGCGGGCCCGGCTGGCGCTGGAGCCGGGGCCGCCGAGCCGGGCCGCGGTGGCGGCGCTCGTGCGGGAGGAGGCCGGACTGCTCGGCGAGACCGACGTCCTCGAAGCGGTGCGCGACGCGGTCGCCGAGCTGGCCGGCGCCGGGCCGCTGGAGCCGCTGCTGCGGGCGCCCGGGGTCACCGACGTGCTGGTCAACGGCCCCGACGAGGTGTGGGTGGACCGGGGGAGCGGCCTGGAGCCCGCGGACGTGCGGTTCCCCGGCGAGGACGCCGTCCGCCGGCTCGCGGTCCGGCTGGCCGCCAGCGCCGGGCGCCGCCTCGACGACGCCGCGCCGTGGGTGGACGCGGGCCTGCCCGACGGCACCCGGCTGCACGCGGTGCTGCCGCCGGTGTCGGCCGGGGGCACCTGCCTGTCGCTGCGGGTGCTGCGGCGGGTCTCCCTCGGCCTGGCCGACCTCGCCGGGCGCGGGACGCTGCCGGGGGAGTCGGAGGCGCTGCTGCGGGCGGTGGTGCGGCGGCGGCTGGCCTTCCTCGTCACCGGCGGCACCGGGTCGGGCAAGACGACGCTGCTCTCGGCGCTGCTCGGCGAGGTGCCGCCCGACGAGCGCGTGGTGCTCTGCGAGGACGCGCCGGAGCTCACCCCGGCGCACCCGCACGTGGTCCGGCTCCTCACCCGCCCGCCGAACGTGGAGGGCGCCGGGCAGGTGACCCTGCGCGACCTCGTGCGCCAGGCGCTGCGCATGCGGCCCGACCGGCTGGTGGTCGGCGAGGTCCGCGGTGCGGAGGTCACCGACCTGCTGGCCGCGCTCAACACCGGGCACGACGGCGGCTGCGGCACCCTGCACGCCAACCGGCCGGGGGAGGTGCCCGCGCGGCTGGAGGCGCTGGGCGTGGCGGCCGGCCTGGACCGGCGGGCGGTGCACAGCCAGGCGGCGGCCGCGCTCGCGGTCGTCGTGCACCTGCGGCGCACCCCGGCGGGCCGCCGGGTGGCGGAGGTCGGGGTGGTGCGCCGCGACGGCGACCTGGTGGCCGTCGACGCCGGCTGGCGGGCCGACGGCGGTCCGTGCCCGGGCGCGGACCGGCTGGCCGCCCTCCTCGACGGCGGGGCGACGTGACCGCGGCGCTGGCGACCGGCGCGCTGGCGCTGCTGCTGTGGCCCGGCGGGGCGGCGCGCCGGCGGGCGCGGCTGCGCCGGCTCACCGGGGCGGGGCGCCCGGCACGGGGACCGCTGGCCGCGGCGCCGCGGTCCTGGCCGGTCCTCGCCGCGGCCGCGGGCGCCGCCGCCGGGGCGCTGGCCGGCCCGCCGCTGGTGGCCGTCCTGGCCGGCGCGGCCGCCGCCGGGGCCGCCCGGGCCGCGGTGCGGCAGCGCGCGCTGCGCCGGGACGAGCAGGCCCTCGACGTCCTCGCCGACGCCCTGGCCGCGCTGGCGGCGGAGCTGCGCAGCGGCCGGCCGCTCGACGCGGCGACCGCGGCCGCGGTGGCGGGAGTCCCCGACCCCGACGACGCCCGGGCGCTCGCCCGGGCCCTCCGCGCGCCGGGGACGGTGCCGGCGGAGGCGGCGTCGGAGCTCGGCCGGGCGCACGGGCGGCTCGCGGCGGCGGTCGAGCTCAGCGGCCGGACGGGGTGCTCGCTGGCCGCCGTCGCCGGGGCGGTCGAGGACGACCTGCGGGCCCGCCGGCGCCAGCGGGAGGAGCTGCGCTCGGTGACCGCCGGCCCGCGGGCCAGCGCCGCGCTGCTGGCCGGCCTGCCGCTGCTGGCGCTCGCCATGGGCAGCGGCATCGGCGCCGACCCGTGGGCCGTGCTCACCACGACGGTCCCCGGGCAGGCGCTGCTCGTCGCCGGGGTGGCCCTGGAGGCGGCGGGGCTGGCCTGGTCGGCGCGGCTGGTCCGGCGGGCGCTGCGGTGAGCGCCGCAGGAGCCACGGCGCTGGCCCTGCTGGCGGTCGCCGGCGCGCTGGCGGCCTGGCCGACGCCGGCGGTGCGCCGCACGGCCCGGCTGCGTGCCCTGGGCGCGCCCGCCGCGCCGGAGCGGCCACGGGAGGGGAGCCCCGGCCCGGTCCGGCGGCTGGTCCTCCCCGTCCTGACCGGTGCCGCCGCGGCGCTGCTGGTGGGTGGTGCGGCCGGGCTGGCAGTGGGAGCGGTCGGGGCGGTCCTCGCCGACCGGTGGCTGCGGCGGGCGCCCGGCGAGGGGCCGGCGTCCGCGCTGCTGACGCCCGACCTGCCGGTGGCCTGCGACCTGCTGGCCGTCTGCCTGGGCGCCGGGCTGCCGGTCGGCGCGGCGCTGGCCGCGGTCGCGGCGGCCGTGCCGGGACCGCTGGGTCCGGCGCTGGCGGACGTCGCCGGCCGGCTGCGCCTCGGGGCCGCGCCCCGCACGGCGTGGCACGACGCACCGCCCGAGCTGGCCGGGCTGGGCCGGGTCCTGGTGCGCGCGGGGGAGTCGGGGACGGCGGCGGTGCCGGCCCTGCGCGTGCTGGCGGCGGAGGCGCGGGCGGCGGCGCGCAGCCGGGCCGAGGCGGGCGTGCGCCGGGCCGGGGTGTGGGTGCTCGCGCCGCTGGGGCTGTGCTTCCTGCCGGCGTTCGTGTGCCTGGGCATCGCGCCGATGGTCATCGGCATCGCGGGCCAGGTGCTCGGGTGAGCCCCCGGGACGGCCGTCAGCGGCGGCCGGCGACCATCGCGGAGGTGTGGGCCGGCACCAGCGACCAGGCCGCGGGGACGGCCGCGGGGACCGCCGGCGCGACGGGGGCCAGGTCGAGCACCATCCGCGTCGGCTGGAAGGCCTCGGCGTAGCCGATGCGCGCCTGCGCGCCCCAGTGGCGGGCGGAGGCCACGACCGCGTCCGGCTCGACCATCGCCGAGCGCTCCACCTGGGAGGCGTGCGCGGCGAGGGCGTCGAGCTTGCCGGCGAGGTGGGCGGTGACGTCGACGTACACGCTCGGCGCGAAGGCCAGCGTCGAGGGGCTCTGGTAGTGCAGGACCCGCGGCAGGCGCCGGGCGGCACCCAGGGTGGCGGCAGCGATGGCGCGGTGGTCCTGGTGGCTGTCGTCGGGGGCGTGCACGTAGACGAGGTCGGCGGCGGTCTCCTGCAGCACCTGCTCGATGCGGCGGACGGTGGCCGAGTCGGCCACGACCTCGCAGTCGCGCAGCCCGCCCCAGGCCAGCCGCGCGCCGATGAGCTCGGCCGCGCGCTGCTGCTCGGCACGCCGGCCGGCGATCTGGCTGTCGTCGCCGGGGCCGTTCTCGCCCCCGGTCATCACGAGCAGCGTCACCGTGTCGCCGGCCGCGACGTGCGCCATCAGCGCGCCGCCGCAACCGAGCTCGACGTCGTCGGGGTGGGCGCCGATGGCCAGGACGCTGCGTCCCGGACCCCGCGTGGTCGTGCCGTCCACGGCCGCCGTCCTCTGCTCGCCAGGGGCGGCCTCCCCGCCCGACACCTCTCCATCGGCGCCGCCGGCGGCACCCTCCAGCGCGGCGACCGGACCTCCCCCCTCGGGGGGAGGTCCGGTCGTGCGCAATCCGTCAGCCCGCGACGGGCTCGGGCGTCCCGCGGTCGCGGCGCCGCCGGGAGACGACCACCGAGGTGCCACCCACCGCGCCGGCGGCCGCGAGGGCGATGACGATGCCCATGCCGTTGCCGTCGGCCGGCAGCGGCGTCGACGAGGGGCACCGGGTGCCGGAGTCCCGGCCGGCCGTGGCCGTCGTGCCGAGGACCTGCCAGCGCACGCTGCTCACGGACGCGGGCACCCGCACTGAGAACGCGCCGGGGTGCAGACCCGGGGTGAACCGGGTGGGCTGCGCGCCGTCGAACCGGTCGGGGCTCACGTCGTTGTACTGGCCCCGCTGGACCGTCGCCGTCGTCCCGGTGGTGTTGGTGTAGCCGAAGACCACGTTCCAGTAGCCGTCCTGCACCGGCGTGACGCAGGTGACCGACACCGAGCCGTAGTGGGCGCTCGCCATCCCGGGGGTGGCGAGCACCGCCGCGGCACCGACGCCGGCGGTCACCGCCAGCCGCGCCCCGAGCGGTGCCCTGCGCCGCCGCGTCCTGCCTGCCACGTGGCCCCCTTCCGGACCAGGGCGCACCCGGCCCCACCGGAGGCCCATCGGACGGCCGGGGCGCTGCGTGCAGGCGGCCGCGGGGTGGGTCACCCCCGGGAGGGAGCGGCCGTCCTCAGACGGGGACGGCCCCGGCGACGACCGCCAGCGCGAGCTCCGCGGCCTCGGGGAACGTGCCGGTCCCCGCCCACGGCGCGGGGACGTCCGGCGCCGCCGCGTACTCGCCCTGCCGGACGCGGATGGCCCGCGCGCCCACGGCCGCGGCGACGGCGACGTCCTTGCCGGGGCGGTCGCCGATCACCAGCACCCGGTCGGCGGGGACGCCCAGGCGCGCGGCGAGGACGAGCAGCCCCTGCGGGGCGGGCTTGCGCGCGGCCCGGCCGCCGAGGGTGTCGGTGACCAGCACCGCGGTCAGCAGCGGCCCGAGCCCGGTCGCGTCGAGCTTGGCCGCCTGGATGACCGGGTTGCCGTCGGTGAGGCAGCCGACCGGCACGGCGCGGGCCAGTGCCGCGAGGGCCTCCCGGGCGCCGGGGTAGGGGTCCAGCCGCTCCGGCGCACAGGCGGTGAACGCGGCGACCAGCGGCGGCACGTACCGGGCCAGGCCGCCGGCGGGCACCCCGGCGGCCAGCAGCGCTCGGTCGATCGTGCCGCCGGCGTCGGAACCGGCCGCCTGCTCCGCGACGAGCGCCGCGTGCACCGCGTCGCCGTCCAGCCCGGCGGCGTCGGCGGCGGTCCCGACGGCCGCCGCGGCCGCGGCCAGGTAGGCGGCCTGCGGGTAGAGCGTGTCGTCGAGGTCGACGACGACGGCCAGCGGCGGCGGGCCGGACCAATCCGGTGCGGTGCTCACCAGGGCAGCCGGCCGTCGGTGAAGTCGGGCTCGTCCAGGGCCAGGAGCGCATCGGTGGCCTCGTCGGCGAGGACGGCGGCCACCTGCGGCCCGGTCGTGCCGTCGCCGTAGGGGCAGGGGAGGCCGGCCGCGCGGGCCTGCCCCGCGGGGCCGGTGTGGGCCGCGGCCGCGGCCAGGACGGCGTCGGCGGCGGAGTCGTCGGCCAGGCCGGCCAGCGTGGTGGTGCCGGCCTCGACGCCCTCCCACCGCGGCGTCGAGCCGCGCAGCACCACCACCGGGACGCCGAGGTAGGCGGCCTCCTCCTGGACGCCGCCGGAGTCGGTGACCGCCAGCCGGGCCGAGGCCAGCGCGGCCAGCAGGGTGTCGTAGTCCACCGGGCCGCTGCGGGTGACCGCCGGGTGGTCGAGCTCGGTGTCCAGGCCGGTGGCCGCCAGGCGGGCCGCGGTCCGCGGGTGCACCGGGAAGGTCACCGGCCCGACCTGGTCGGCCAGCGCGCGGACGATCCCGACCAGCCGCTTGAGCCGCACCGGGTCGTCGACGTTCGTGGGCCGGTGCGCGGTCACCAGCACGCCGGACCGCTGCGCCACCGGCACCGGGCGGACGCCGCGGGCGACGAGCGTGTCCACGACCGGGTTGCCGACCACGAACACCCGCTCGGCGGGCACGCCCTCGGCGGCGAGGAACGCCGCGGCCCGCCGGGTCGGGGCCAGGTGCAGGGCGGCCACCGCCGCGGCCACCCGCCGGTTGACCTCCTCGACGCTGCGCGGGTTGAGGCTGCGCAGCCCGGCCTCCAGGTGCGCGAACGGCACCCCGGCGCCCCGGGCGGCCAGCGCGTAGGCGGGCACGGTGTTCGTGTCCCCCAGCGCCAGGACGACGTCGGGCCGGAACCGGGCCAGCGCGCGGGCGGCGTCGGCGTGCAGCGCGCCGTACCGGGCGGCGGGGTCGTCCGTCGGCAGCGCGAAGCGGCAGGTCGGCGCGAGGCCCAGGGCCTCCTGCAGCCGGGTGGAGAGCGCCGGGTCGGTGTGCTGCCCGGTGTCGACGACGTCGACCCGGTGGCCGGCGGCGGTCAGGGCCGCCACCACGGGGGCGAGCTTGACCACCTCGGGCCGGGTCCCGAAGGGCACGAGCACGTGCCGGCGGCGGCTCACGCGGACACCGCCTGCGCGGCACAGGGGTCGGTCACCGGGGTGCCGTCGTCGGCGGTGTAGGTCTCGGCGAAGTAGCGACTCATCCGCACGCCCGGGGTGAACCACAGGTGCGGGAGCGGGGCCTGCGGGTCGCGGATGCCGGTGAGGTGGGCGCTGACGACGTCGGCCCCCGCGGCCAGCGTCAGCGGCAGCCCGCCCGAGAACCGCGGGTTGATCTCGACCACGGTGGCCCGGCCGTCGTCGCCGACGAAGCCCTGCACGTTCGCCGGGCCGGTCAGCCGCACCGCCTCCAGCGCGGCGGCGACCACGTCGGTCACGGCGGGGGAGTCGAAGGTGGTGCCCTTGACCGAGATGCCCGCGCGGGTGTCGTCGCGCCAGCGCGGCACCACGGTGAGCAGCCCGCCGTCGCGGCCGACGAGGGCGTCGGCGGTGAACTCGCGCCCCTCGAGCCGGGTCTGCGCGATGAGCGCGGCGTCCTCGGCGAGGGCGTCGGCCACCGCGGCGCGGGCGTCGAGCAGCCGCACGCCGCGGCTGCCGCGCCCGGCGCGCGGCTTGACCACCCACGGGCCCGGGACCCGCACCAGCCCGGCGGGGGTGTCGGTGGTCGCCGGGTGGGGGACGCCGGCGTCGCGCAGCGTGCGGGCGAAGGCGGCCTTGTCGCAGCACCGCTCCACGCTCTCCGCCGACGGCAGCCAGGTGGCCACCCCGGCCGCGGCCAGCTGCCCGGCGCCGGCGATGAGGGCGGGAAGCTCCTCGGCGACCGTGCCGATCAGCGCGTCCGCGCCGTGCGTCGTCGCGACGGACACGAGGGCGTCGACGAAGCGCACGTGGTCCGCCCGCGGGACGACCGCGCCGACCGTGGCGAGCGCCGCGCCTGCGGCGGTCCAGTCGGCGTCCACGCCGACCACCCGGTGCCCGAGGGCGACCAGGCGGCGGACGACCGCGACGCCGGCCGGGCCGCCCGCACCCGTGACGAGGACGGCGGGGGGCGCCGCGTCCGGGTCCGCGTGCCGGCCCTGGGCCGGGGGCGTGGGCGCGGGGTGCAGGGTCGAGGTCACCGGGGCGTCTCCGAGTCGTGCGGGCGGGCGAAGCTGGCGGGGTGCGGGACGGCGGGACCGGCCGCCGGCGGGGCGGGAACGGGCAGCGGCGGGTCGGCCGGGCGACCGGCGGGCGGCACCGCGATCCGTGCGACCGGGACCGTCGGCTGCGCCGCGGCCGGCCGGACGGGCACCCCGTCGTCGACGGACGGCCGGGCCAGGAGCCAGCCCCGGGCCCACAGCCGCAGAGCAGCCACCCGCGTGTCGGTGACCGGCTCCCACTGCCGCGCGGCGACGCACTCGGCCAGGCAGTCCAGGACCGCGAGGTCGGTCTCGTAGGTGGCCACGGCCACGAGCGAGGCGCCGTGCGCGCCGAGGCCGTCGGCGGCCAGCTCGCGGATGCGCTCGGCCCGGTGGTCCGGGGGCAGGTGGCCGAGCCGGTAGTCCACGCGCCCGGACTCGCGGCGCGCGGCCAGCCAGGCCGAGAGCCGGCGGGGGTAGACGTGGCGGTGCAGCAGCCCGGTGACCGTGGTCCGCCGCCGCCGGGCGCGCCGCTCGTCGCCCTCCGGGTCGCGGTAGCCCAGGCCCGGGCGGGCCCAGCTGTCGGGGCGGCGGGCGGTGTGCCGGCCCGCGACGTCCTGCTCGGCGCGCTCGAGGGCCGGCAGGGTGATCCACACCATCAGGAGGAAGCCGCCGAGGGTGGCGACGAGGTTCCACACCGTGCCGACCCAGTCGTGGAAGAGGACCAGCGCGCCCTCGCCCCACAGCAGGCCCGCGCCCGCGGACAGCAGCAGCCGGCCGTGGTTGAGCAGCAGCAGCGCCGCGACGGCGACCAGCAGGCCCCCGACCGCGTGCAGCTTGCGGCTGCGCAGCACGACGGCGGTCAGCGCGGTGAGGCCCAGCACCGACAGCACCGACGAGCACGACGCCGTCACGACCGCGTCGATGATCCCGCCGTCGCCGGGGAAGAGCAGCACGTGCTGCGGCAGCACGCCCGAGACCCGGCCGGGCGCGATCCAGCCGAGCACCGCCGCCACGCCGGCCGCCTCGAGCACCTGCAGCGGGCCGGACAGGTAGCGGAAGCCGAGCACGCAGATCGCCGCGGCGAGCCCCAGGTCGAGTAGCACGGGGAGCAGCCGGCGGTTCGTGCCGCGCCACGGCCGGCGGCGGACGGGCGGGACCGCGAGGCCGGCGGCGCTCACCGCTCCTCCCCGGGGGCGGCGGCGAACGACCGCGGCCGGCCGGCGGGCTCGACCGCGGCGCGGGCGGCGGCCGCCGGGACGGGGGGCGCCGCCGGCAGGACGGTCGAGGTGGCGCCGGACCGGCTGGTCTTCACCCAGCTGTAGGGCCGCCCGAGCATCCCGTCGACGTAGGCGCGGGAGGTGATCCAGATCGACAGCGCGAACGCGGGGAGGAAGCCCAGCAGCCGCCAGGCCGACCGCCGCTCCACCCGGCCGACCAGCAGCCCGACGCACAGCTCGGCGAGCGGGCCGATGAACAGCAGCATCGACAGCGGCAGCAACCCGACGACCGGCAGGTCCCCGATGCCGAAGGCGCGCAGGACGGTGAGCAGCAGGCCCAGCCCCGACAGCATCGGCACGTGGTAGACGCCGAGGAACAGCGACGTCTCCACCTTCTCCAGCGGGGAGAGGTGCGGCGTGCGCATCAGCGGCCGCCAGTAGTCGCGCAGGCACTTCTGGTGGCCGCGGGCCCAGCGGTAGCGCTGCTTCCAGAACCGCTGGGCGCTGACCACCGCCTCCTCGAAGTCGATGGCCGAGACGTCGTAGCGCACCCGCTGCCCGGCCATGAGGACGCGCAGCGTGAGGTCGGTGTCCTCGGTGACCGTCTCGGGGTTCCAGCCGCCGAGCGCGCGCAGCGTGCTCATCCGCACCGCGCAGTTGGCGCCGCCGTAGGCGGGCAGCTCGAACAGCGCCTGCCGGCCGTACTCGTTGACCAGGTAGCCGGACAGGTAGTCGACGAAGACGACGCCGGCCATGGAGGAGTCCTTGCCGTTGCGGATCACGCACCGGCCCATGACCGCGCCGACCACCGGGTCCCGGAAGTGCCGCACCAGGCGGCGCAGCGAGGAGGGCTCGGGCTCGTGGTCGGCGTCGAAGACCAGCACGATCTCGGCGTCGACCAGGTCGAGGGCCTCGTTGAGCGCGCCGGACTTGCCCCCGCCCGCACCGGGCGGCCGGTGCAGCACGCGCAGCCGCGGCTCGCGCGCGGCCCAGGCGTCGAGCTTCGGGCCGGTCGCGTCGTCGGACCCGTCGTCGACGACGACGAGCGTGAGCCGGTCGGCCGGGTAGTCCAGCGCCAGCAGCGCGGAGACCATCCCGTCGACGACGAGCTCCTCGTTCTTGCAGCCGACGAGCACCGCGACCGGCGGGGTGTAGGTGTCCAGCCCGACGTCGGCGGCGAGCAGGTCGCGCTCGGCCCAGCGGGCGGCGGCGACGGCGAAGGCGAGGTGCCGGCAGAAGTAGACGCCGAACACCACGTTGAGCGCGCCGGCGAGCACGCCGAGCGTCGGGTCGAGCCCGAACGCGGCCACGGCGGCGGCGAGGGCGACGACGTAGCCGGCCAGGACGAGGGGGCGGCCCTCGGGGCGGTCGGTGCCGTGTGCCACGGGTCCTCCTCCCGGCCGCCGGTGACGCGTCCGCGCCACCTCCTCGCAGGTTCGGCACCTGCCGGGACCACCTGAAGCGGAAGCACCGACACCCCGCCGGATCGCCGTCCACAGGCGGCCCGCCGTCCACAGCCTGCGGGCGGGCGCCGGCGGAGGCCCCCGGCGCGGCGAGGGTCGGGGCGCGCCCCGCGACCGGGGCCACCCGACCCGAGGAGGAGCCGTGACCACCGACCACCCGCCCGCCGAGGACCCGACCGAGCCGACTCCCGCGGGACCCGGGCGGCGGGCGCTCGCCCGCCGCTGGGCCCGGGTCCGCGCGACCGCCGAGGCGGGCATGAGCACCGCCGAGTACGCCGTCGGCACGGTCGCGGCCTGCGCCTTCGCCGCGGTCCTCTACCGCGTGGTGACCGGGGGCTCGGTCGTCAGCGCGCTCGGCGACCTGGTCGAGTCCGCGCTCGGCGCCCTCTCCTGACCGTGCGCCGCCGCGCGGTGCCCCCGGACCGGCGGGAGGCCGGGATGGTGACCGCCGAGACCGCCGTCGTGCTGCCCGTGCTGGTGCTCGTCCTCGCCGCCGTCGTCTCCGCCGTCGTGGTGGTCGGCGCGCACCTGCGCTGCGTCGACGCCGCGCGGGAGGGTGCCCGGGCCGCCGCCCGCGGGGAGGACGCGGCGCAGGTCCGCGCGCTGGCCGCCCGGGTGGCGCCGGACGGGGCGGTGACCGCGGTGGTCGTCGCGGGGGAGGAGGTCCGGGTCACCGTCGCCGCGTCGGTGGCGCCGCTGGGCGTCGGCCCGGCCGTCGGGGTCGCGGCCGGCGCGGTCGCCCGGCTGGAGCCCGGGGTGGCCGAAGGGTGAGCGGGCGCGAGCGGGGCTCGGCGACGGTGTGGACGGTGGCCCTGGCGGGCGTGCTGGCGCTGGTCGGGCTGGCCGCGGTCCTCGTCGGCGCGGCGGTGGTCGCCCGCCACCGCGCCGGGTCCGCGGCCGATCTCGCCGCGCTCGCCGCCGCCGCGCGGGCGGTCACCGGGGACCCGGCCGCCTGCACGGCCGCCGCCGAGGTGGCGCGGGCCAACGGCGCGGACCCGGTGGCCTGCACGGTCGGGGACGGTGCGATCGTCGACGTGCGGGTGGCGGTCACCGTCCCGCTGGGGCCGCTGGGCGCCCGCCGCGCCGAGGCGGTCGCCCGCGCCGGGCCGGCGCCGCCGGGCTCAGAAGACCAGGCCGTCCTCGACGTGGCCGGCGCCGGCGTCCGCGGCGGGCTCACCGCCGTCCGGCTCCGGGGCGGCCTCGGACCGCGGAGCGGCCCGCCCGGTGCCCGGCCGCCGCAGCAGCCCCCGGACCGGGCCGGTCGGCATCACGTGGGCGGTGCCGTCGGCCTCGGGCTCCTCGGCGTCGTCGCCGTCGGCGGTCTCCTCGGCCGCGGCGAGCTCGTCGAGCACGACGTCGAGCACGCGCACCGCGCCGGCCTTGTCCAGCGGGTCGTTGCCGTTGCCGCACTTGGGCGACTGCACGCAGGAGGGACAGCCGCTCTCGCACTCGCAGCTGGCGACGGTGGCGCGGGTGGCCCGCAGCCAGCGCCGCAGCGCCGCGAAGCCGCGCTCGGCGAACCCGGCCCCGCCGGGGTGCCCGTCGTAGACGAACACCGTCGCGGTCCCCGTGTCCGGGTGCAGCGCGGTGGACAGCCCGCCGAGGTCCCAGCGGTCGCAGGTGGCCAGCAGCGGCAGGATGCCGATCGCCGCGTGCTCGGCGGCGTGCAGCGACCCGGGCAGCGCCAGGTCGTCGACCTCGGCGCGGGCGACCGCGTCGGCGTCGAGGGTCAGCCACACCGCGCGGGTGCGCAGCTGGCGCGGCGGCAGGTCCAGCGGGAACTCGGCGAGCACCTCGCCGGTGCCGGCCCGCCGGCGCTGGTAGGCCACGACCTGGTTGGTCACGTCGACGACGCCGGTGTGCGCGGTGACCGTGCCCAGCCGGCGGGTGCGCTCGACGTCCACGACCGAGAGGTCGGTGACGTCGCGGGCCACGGTGGTCCACTCCGGGCTCTCGGCGTGCACGACGGCGCAGGCGTCCTCGGGGTCGAACTCGTCGACGACGAAGGTCTCGCCGCGGTGCACGTACAGCGCGCCGGTGTGCACGGTGGAGTGCGCCGCCCCGCCGTCCACGGTGCCCAGCAGCCGGCCGGTGTCGCCCTCGATGATCGCCACCGGCTCGCCGCCGCTGCCCCGGATGTCGACCTCGGGTCGCCCGCGGCCGGCCCAGTACCAGCCGGCCGGCCGCCGCCGCAGGTCCCCGGCCGCGACGAGCTCGTCCAGGCGCGCCTCGGCCACCGGGCCGCCGAAGTCCGGCAGGTCCGCGGGGGTCAGCGGCAGCTCGGCCGCCGCGGAGCACAGCTGCGGCCCGAGCACGTAGGGGTTGGCGGGGTCGGTGACGGTGGCCTCGACCGGGCGGCCGAAGACCGCCCGGGGGTGGTGGGCCAGGTAGTGGTCCAGCGGGTCGTCGCGGGCGACGAACACGACCAGCGACTCGCGCTGCGCCCGCCCGGCGCGGCCGGCCTGCTGCCACAGGGAGGCCAGGGTGCCGGGGTAGCCGGCGAGCACCACGGCGTCGAGCCCGGCGATGTCGATGCCGAGCTCGAGGGCGTTGGTGGTGGCCACGCCGAGCAGCTCGCCCGCGGACAGCGCCCGCTCCAGCTCGCGCCGCTCCTCGGGGAGGTAGCCGCCGCGGTAGGAGTCCACGCGCCGCACCAGGTCGCCGCGGCCCCGGTCGGCCAGCAGCCGGCGGGCCTGCTCGGCCACCGACTCGGCACTGCGCCGGGACCGGACGAACGCCAGCGTCCGCGCGCCGCGCTCGACCAGGTCGGCCAGCAGCCCGGCGGTGTCCGCGGCGGCCGACCGGCGCAGCGGCGCCCCGTGCTCGCCGGTCTGCTCGGTGAGCGGGGGTTCCCACAGCGCGAAGGTCGCGCCCGGGCGCGGGGAGCCGTCGTCGGTCACGGCCACGACCGGCGCCCCGACCAGCCGGCCGGCCGCCGCGGCCGGCTCGGCGACGGTCGCCGAGGCCAGCACGAACACCGGGTCGGCGCCGTACCGGCGGCAGATGCGGCGCAGCCGGCGCAGCACGTGCCCGACGTGCGAGCCGAAGACCCCGCGGTAGGCGTGGCACTCGTCGATGACGACGTAGGCCAGCCGGCGCAGGGTCGAGGACCAGCGCTGGTGGGCGGGCAGCACGCCGCGGTGCAGCATGTCCGGGTTGGTGACGATCCACCGTGAGTGCCGGCGCACCCAGTCGCGCTCCTCGGCGGGGGTGTCGCCGTCGTAGGCGGCCGGCCGCACCGACGGGTCGGCGAGCGCGGCGACCGAGGCCAGCTGGTCGCGGGCCAGCGCCTTGGTCGGCGCGAGGTAGAGGACGCAGGCGCGCGGGTCCTCGGCCAGGCGGGTGAGCGCGGGCAGCTGGTAGGCCAGCGACTTGCCCGACGCGGTGCCGGTGGCCACGACCACCGAGGTGCCGTCGTGGGCCAGCTGCGCGGCCTCGACCTGGTGCCGCCACGGCTCGCGGACGCCCTGCTGCTCGAGCCGCTCCCGCAGGCCGGGCTCGACCCACTCCGGCCAGGGCAGGGTCCGGCTCTCCCGCACCGCCAGCCGGTGCACGTGGGTGACCGGGGACTCCTCCTCCGGGGTGCTGGCCAGCAGGCCCTCGAGCAGCTCGGCGCCCGGCGGCACGCTGCCTGGATCGGCGCTCCCGGGGGCTGCCGACCCGTGCGCGGCGGCCGAGCCGTGGACCGGCGTCCCCTCCACGGCGGTGCCCTCTCCCGCGGTGCCCGGCGCCTCGCCCCCCGAGGACCCTCCGCGGCCGGGTGGGGGAGCAACCGACCGGACCGGGTGGAGCGTGGTCACCCCTCCACTGTCACACCCGGGGGCAAGCCGCTCCTCGTCCCACCAGGGGAGCGACCCGCCGCCCGCCTGCGGTCCCGCACCCCGGGCCCCCCGGTCCCGGGGAGGGGGCAGACCGCGGAGTGTGATTCCGCTTACACTCGCGCCTCGTCTCCGGGCGGTCCGCCCGCCGACGTGCTGTCCGCCGACCGGGGACGCCAGCCGCCCGTCGGCAGCCGACCGCTGGGAGGTACCGATGCCGGACAATGATCTCTCCGGCGGGGACGTCGTCCTCGTGACGGCAGCCCTCGTCGTCTCGCTGGCTGCACTGGTGTTCGCGTGGTCCCTCGTGCGCGCCGTCCTGGCCGCCGAGCAGGGCACCACGCGCATGCGGGACATCGCCCGGGCCGTGCAGGAGGGCGCCGGGGCCTACCTGCGGCGGCAGTTCCGCACGCTCGGTGTCTTCGCGGTGATCGTCTTCCTGCTCCTGCTCGTCCTACCGGTCTCCGACGGCGGCTGGGGCACCCGCACCGGCCGCGCGGTGTTCTTCCTCGTCGGCGCCCTGTTCTCCGCGACGGTCGGCTTCATCGGGATGACGCTGGCCACGCGCGGCAACGTCCGAGTCGCGGCCGCCGCCCGCACCGGGGGCTACCGGCCGGCCTTCCGCATCGCGTACCGCACCGGCGGGGTCTGCGGGATGATCACCGTCGGCCTCGGCCTGTTCGGCGCGTCGCTGGCGCTGCTGCTGTTCGACGAGACCGCCCCCGTCGTCCTCGAGGGCTTCGGGTTCGGCGGCGCCCTCCTGGCGATGTTCATGCGCGTCGGCGGCGGCATCTTCACCAAGGCCGCCGACGTCGGCGCCGACCTGGTCGGCAAGGTCGAGGCCGGCATCCCCGAGGACGACCCGCGCAACGCCGCCACCATCGCCGACAACGTGGGCGACAACGTCGGCGACTGCGCCGGCATGGCCGCCGACCTCTTCGAGTCCTACGCGGTGACCCTCGTGGCCGCGCTGATCCTCGGGCAGGTCTTCTTCGGCGCGGTCGGCATGGTCTTCCCGCTCGTCGTCGCCGCGATCGGCGTGCTCGCCTCCGTCGTCGGCATCCTCGCCAGCAACCCGGGCAAGAGCGACGCCAGCGGCCTGGCCCCGATCAACCGCGGCTTCTTCACCTCCGCGGTCGTGTCGCTCGTCCTCGTCGCCGCCGCGGCCTTCACCGTGCTGCCGAGCGTCGCCGACGTCCCCGACTCGGTGGTCAACCCGCAGGTGCTCGGCTTCGTGGCCGTCCTGGTCGGGATCGTGCTCGCCGCCGCCATCCAGCAGCTCACCGGCTACTTCACCGAGACCAGCCGCAAGCCCGTCCGCGACGTCGGCCGCAGCTCGCTCACCGGCCCGGCGACCGTGGTGCTGTCCGGCATCTCGCTGGGCCTGGAGTCGGCCGTCTACGCCGCCCTGCTCATCGGCGCCGCCGTCTACGGCGCCTTCCTCATCGGCGGCGGCGCGGCGCTCTACGCCGTCGCCCTGGCCGGGTGCGGGCTGCTCACCACCGCCGGCGTGATCGTGTCGATGGACACCTTCGGCCCGGTCAGCGACAACGCGCAGGGCATCGCCGAGATGTCCGGCGACATCGACGACGACGGCGCCCGCGTGCTCACCGACCTCGACGCCGTCGGCAACACCACCAAGGCCATCACCAAGGGCATCGCGATCGCGACCGCCGTGCTGGCCGCCACGGCCCTGTTCGGCTCCTACAACGAGCAGGTCCGCGCCGCCCTCGACGGCGTCGACCTCGGGCAGGCGTTCAGCCTGGTCGAGCCGGACAACGTCGTCGGCGCGGTCATCGGCGCGGCGGTGGTGTTCCTCTTCTCCGGGCTGGCGATCAACGCGGTGTCCCGGGCCGCCGGGCGGGTCGTGTTCGAGGTCCGCGAGCAGTTCCGCACCCGCCCCGGGATCATGGACTTCTCCGAGCGGCCGGACTACTCCGCCGTCGTCGACATCTGCACCAAGGACTCGCTGCGCGAGCTGGCCACCCCCGGGCTGCTGGCCGTGCTGGCGCCGGTGGCGGTCGGCTTCGGCCTCGGCTTCGGCCCGCTGGCCGCCTACCTGGTCGGCGCGATCGCCGCGGGCACGCTGATGGCGGTCTTCCTCGCCAACTCCGGCGGCGCCTGGGACAACGCCAAGAAGATGGTCGAGGACGGCGCGTACGGCGGGAAGGGCAGCGAGGCGCACGCGGCCACCGTCATCGGCGACACGGTGGGCGACCCGTTCAAGGACACCGCGGGCCCGGCGATCAACCCGCTCATCAAGGTGATGAACCTGGTGGCGCTGCTCATCGCGCCGGCGGTCGTCGGCCTGCAGGTCGGGGAGGACGCCAACACCACGGTGCGGCTGCTCATCGCCGGCGCCGCGACGCTGGTGGTCATCGCCGCCGTGGTGGTGTCCAAGCGCCGCTCGGTCGTCGTCGGCGGCACCGCCGGGGAGCCGGCCGGCACGCTCACCACGTCCGCTTCCTGAGCCCACCCCGCGAGCCTCCGCCCGGCCCGGCCGGGCGGGGGCCCGCGGCGGCGGTCTGTGGACGGGGAGCCGGCTGTGGACGACGCGGCCGGTCCCGGCGCGGGGCCGTCCTAGCGTCCGCGGCGCCGGACCCACCCGGGGTCCGGCGCCGACGCCGGGAGGGCCGTTGTCCGCCACCATCGCCGTCCAGCTCGAGGCCGTCCAGGCGCTCGGTGAGGAACTCGCCGCCCTGGCCGCCGAGCTGTCCTCCGACGCCGACCTGTGCACCTCGACCGCGGTGTCGCTGGCGACGGCGGCGGCGGGGGAGGTGTCCGAGCAGGCCGGGACGACCGGGCGGCTGTGGGCCGTGCTCGTCGCCGACCTCGCCACGGGGGCCGACGCCGCGGCCACCGCGCTGCTCGGCGCGGTGCGGTCCTACCGGCTGGCCGACGCCACGGTCTCCGACCGGCTGCTGGCGGCGCGGGCGGCGCTGCCCGCGGGCGCCCGGTGAGCGCCCCGGGCCTCACGGCCGTCGCCGCGTGGGACGTCCCGCTGCTCGACGGCGCCGTCTGGACGCTCGAGGCGGTGACCGAGCGGCTGCCGCGGTGGCGCGCCCGGACGGAGGCGGTCGCCCGCGCCCTGGCCGCCGCCGAGTGCTGGTCCGGGGACGCGGGGCAGGCCGCGGCGGGAGCGCTGGGGGAGGTGTCCGCCGTCGTCACGGCGGTGACCGCTGCCCTGGGCGCGTCGCTGGACCGGCTCCAGGACACCGCCCGGGAGGCGCGCACCGCGCAGGACCTGGCGGAGCAGGCGCTGGCCGAGGCCGCCGCCCGCGGCGTCACGGTGGACGAGGCCGGCGGCGTCGTCGTCCCGGCGCCGGCCGCACCGCCGGCCGGCGCGACACCGGAGGCGCTGGCCGGCCACTACGACGCGATCGCCGAGCAGGCCGCCGCGGCCGAGCGGGTCGCCGGGCTGGCGGCCGACGCCCTCCGCGCCGCGGCCCGGGCCGCCGCCTGCGCGGCCGACTCGGCCGCGCCGCTGGGCACGGTCGGGACGGCCGGGGGCGTCGTGCCCCCGGACTACGCCGGCCTCGCGGCGGCCGTGGCCGCGGACGGGGTCTGGGTGCCGTCCTGCCTGCCGGTGCGGGGGACGTCGCCGGAGTCGGTGGCGGCCTGGTGGGCGGGGCTGTCCACCCGGGCGCGCGAGCTGGTCACCCTCGTCGATCCCCGGCTCGTCGGGAACCTGGACGGCCTGCCGGCGTGGGCGCGGGACCGGGCGAACCGGCTGGTGCTCGAGAGAGCCCTGGCCGACCCGTCCGAGGACACCGAGGAGACCGCGCGGGCGGTGGCGGCCGAGCTCGAGCGCGAGGAGGCGGCCGGCCGCCCGGTGCAGCTGTGGTCCCTCGACCTCAACGACCACCTGGCGGCCGTCGTCCACGGCGACCTCGACACCGCCGACGACGTCGGGGTGTACGTGCCGGGCGTGGGCAACGACGTCGAGGACCTCGGCGGTCTGGGCGCCGACGCCCGGGCGGTCGCCGACGCGGCCCGCGCCGCAGCCCCCGCCGCCTCGGTGGCCACGGTCGCCTGGCTGGGCTACCGCCCGCCGGGCGGCGTCGTGTTCCCGACGGCGTGGGTGGAGGGGCGGGCGGGGACCGGTGGGAGGGCCCTGGCCGGCGACCTGGCCGGGCTGGCGGCGGCGCGGGCGGCCGACCCCCTCCGGGGCGGGGAGCCGCCCCGGGTCACCGTCGTCGCACACAGCTACGGGACCGTCGTGGTCGACCGGGCCGCGGAGGAGCCCGGTCGGCTCGCGGCCGACGCGGTGGTCCTCCTCGGCAGTCCCGGGATGGACGGCCCGGCGTCGGACCTGGAGGTGGAGGAGGTCCACGAAGCCTCGCCGGCCCTGGACCTCGTCACCTGGCCGCTGGACGTCCACGGCACGAACACCGGCGACGACGACTTCGGGGCGACCCCGCTGCCGGCCGACTGGGACACCTGGCACACCTGGTACCTCGACCCCGGCCGGCCGACCCTCGCGGGGATCGGGGAGGTGGTCTCGGGTGCGCAGCAGGGTGACTGACCGGCCGGGACCCGGGCGGGGGAGGCGGGGAACAGCCGCGCCGCTGCACCGTTGGAGGCGGTGACGGCGCGCCCGCGCGCAGTCGCCGACCGGTCGTGTTCCGGCGTCGTGGCCTACCGTGGCCCGCCGAGGGGGCGCACCGCGTGACGACGAGACCGCGTACCGCGCTGCCGCGACCAGCACCACCCGACAGGAGCACCGTGCCCACGAAGACCGCGAAGAACGGCCAGACCGCCGCCACGACCGCCGGCGGCACGAGCACGCCCGCCCGCCGCCGGACCGCTGCTGCCGGGGGCGGCCGCCCGCTGGTCATCGTGGAGTCCCCGACCAAGGCCGGGAAGATCGCCGGCTACCTCGGCAACGGCTACGTCGTGGAGGCCAGCGTCGGGCACATCCGCGACCTCCCGCGCAACGCCGCCGACGTCCCGGCCGAGCACAAGGGCGCCCCGTGGGCCCGCCTCGGCGTCGACGTCGACAACGCCTTCGAGCCGCTCTACGTCATCAGCCCCGACCGGAAGCAGCAGGTCAGCCGGCTCAAGCAGCTGGTCAAGGACGCCAGCGAGGTCTATCTCGCGACAGACGAGGACCGCGAGGGCGAGGCCATCGCCTGGCACCTGGTCGACACCCTCAAGCCGCGGGTCCCGGTCCGCCGCATGGTGTTCCACGAGATCACCCCCGAGGCCATCGCCCGCGCCGTGGCCAACCCCCGCGAGCTGGACACCGCGCTGGTGGACGCGCAGGAGACCCGCCGCATCCTCGACCGGCTCTACGGCTACGAGGTCAGCCCGGTCCTGTGGAAGAAGGTCCTGCCCCGGCTGTCGGCCGGCCGCGTCCAGTCGGTGGCCACCCGCATCGTCGTCGAGCGGGAGCGCGAGCGGATGGCGTTCACCGCCGCCGACTACTGGTCCCTCGACGGCGTCTTCGCCGTCCCCGGCCGCACCGGCGCGGACGCGGGCGAGCCGACGACGCTGCGCGCCCGCCTGGTCAGCGTCGACGACAGCCGCGTGGCCACCGGCCGCGACTTCGACCCCGCCACCGGGCAGGTGACCGGCGACGTCGTCCACCTCGACGAGGCCGGCGCCCGGGGCCTGGCCGCCCGGCTCGAGGGCCGCCAGGTCACGGTCAGCCGGGTCGACGAGAAGCCCTACCGGCGCCGTCCCTACGCGCCGTTCACCACCTCCACGCTGCAGATGGAGGCCGGCCGCAAGCTCGGCTGGTCCTCGGCGCAGGTCATGCGGGTGGCCCAGCGGCTGTACGAGAACGGCCACATCACCTACATGCGGACCGACTCGACCAACCTCTCCACCGAGGCGATCAACGCCGCCCGCACCCAGGCCCGCGAGCTCTACGGCGACGCCTACGTCCCCGCCGAGGCCCGCCGCTACAGCAAGAAGGCCAAGGGCGCACAGGAGGCGCACGAGGCGATCCGCCCCGCCGGCGACTCCTTCCGCACGCCCGGCCAGCTCGCCGGCCAGCTCGCCCGCGACGAGTTCCGCCTCTACGAGCTGATCTGGCAGCGCACCGTCGCCTCGCAGATGGCCGACGCCGTCGGGCAGACCGTGAGCATCCGGCTGGCCGGGCGCAGCAGCACCGACGAGCGGGTCGAGTTCACCGCCAGCGGCCGGACGATCACCTTCCCCGGCTTCCTGCGGGCCTACGTCGAGTCCCGCGACGAGGGCGCCGGCAACGGCGACGACGAGCACGGCAGCGACGACGCCGAGCGGCGGCTGCCCCGGGTCGAGCGCGGCCAGCAGCTCGACACGCGGTCGCTGGAGCCGAAGGGGCACACGACGACCCCTCCGTCGCGCTACACCGAGCCCAGCCTGGTCGCCCGGCTCGAGGAGCTGGGCATCGGCCGCCCCTCGACCTACGCGTCGATCATGCAGACCATCCAGGACCGCGGGTACGTGTGGAAGAAGGGCGCCGCGCTGGTGCCCTCCTTCACCGCCTTCGCGGTGGTGAACCTGCTCGAGCAGCACTTCGCCGCGCTGGTCGACTACGACTTCACCGCGTCGCTGGAGAACGAGCTCGACGAGATCGCCGCCGGCGAGCTCGGTCGGGTCGACTGGCTGACCGAGTTCTACTTCGGCGGCGAGGGCCGGCATGCCGGCGGCATCGCGGCCTCCGGCGGGCTCAAGCAGGTCATCGGCCAGCAGCTGGAGGAGATCGACGCCCGCGGGGTCAACTCGATCCCGCTGCGGGCGACCGGGCCGGCCGGCGAGCCGGTCGTGGTCCGCGTCGGCCGCTACGGCCCCTATCTGCAGGCCGGCGGCGAGGAGGGTCCCCGGGTCAGCCTCCCCGAGGACCTCCCGCCCGACGAGCTCACCAGTGAGAAGGTCGCCGAGCTGCTCGCCGCCCCCTCCGGCGACCGGCAGCTGGGCACCGACCCCGAGTCCGGGCACCCCGTCGTGGTCAAGGCCGGCCGCTACGGCCCCTACGTCACCACCGTGGTCCCCGAGGGCAGCAAGGACAGCCCGCGGACGGCGAGCCTGTTCGCGTCCATGTCCCCGGAGACGGTGACCCTGGAGCAGGCGCTGCAGCTGCTGACCCTGCCGCGCACCGTGGGCACCGCCCCCGACGGCGAGGAGATCCAGGCGCTCAACGGCCGGTACGGGCCCTACCTCAAGAAGGGCAGCGACTCGCGGTCGCTGGAGGACGAGCAGCGGCTGTTCACCGTCACCCTCGACGAGGCGCTGGCCGTGTTCGCCCAGCCCAAGCAGCGGGGACGGCGGGCCGCGGCCGCGCCGCTCAAGGAGCTCGGCGCCGACCCGGTCAGCCAGGGCCAGATCACCGTCCGCGAGGGCCGGTTCGGTCCCTACGTCACCGACGGCGAGACCAACGCCAGCCTGCGCAAGGGCGACGACGTCGAGACCATCTCGCTCGACCGCGCCGCCGAGCTGCTCGCCGACCGCCGCAGCCGGCCCGCCGCCACGAAGAAGAAGGCCGCCAGGAAGGCGACCAAGACGGCGGCGGCCAAGACGGCGGCCAAGACGGCGGCGACCAAGACCACGGCGACCAAGACCACGGCGGCCAAGAAGACGGCGGCCACCAAGGCCACCGCCAAGAAGACCGCGGCCAAGAAGACGGCGGCCAAGGGGGCCACGGCGGAGAAGGCGGCCCCGTCCGACGCCGTCCCCGCCGGCTGACCGTGACGGCGACCGGCTCGCTCGACGCCGCCGACTGGCAGCAGCGGCGGACGTCGTTCGGGTCGGTCGCCGCCGACTACGCCGCGCTGCGCCCGGGCTACCCGGCCGACGCGGTGGCGTTCCTGCTCGGCAGGCGGCCGCGGCGGGTGCTCGACCTGGGCGCCGGCACCGGGCTGCTCACCGACGTCCTCGTCGCCGCCGGGCACGAGGTGCTCGCCGTCGACCCGTCGGCGGAGATGCTCGCCCAGCTGCGGACCCGGCACCCCGGCGTCCCGGCGCGGGTCGGCGGCGCGGAGGCGATCCCGCTGGCCGACGCGAGCGTCGACGCCGTCGTCGCGGGTCAGGCCGCGCACTGGTTCGACCCGGAGCCGGCCGCGGCGGAGCTGCGCCGGGTGCTGCGGCCCGGCGGCGTGGCCGGGTTCGTGTGGAACACCCGCGACGAGACCGTGCCCTGGGTCGCCGCGCTCGGCGCCGCACTCGCCACCGAGGCCCGCGGCCACGAGGCCGACCAGGGCGTCGTGGCGGCCTTCGCCGCAGCGCTGCCCGCCGACGTCGCCACCGCGCGGTCGCGGGTCGTCCAGCGGGTCACCCCCGAGCAGGTCGTCGGCGGCATCGGCACCCGCAGCTACGTCGCGACGATGACCCCGGACGCCCGCGCCGCGTTCCTCGGCGGCCTCCGCGACCTGCTGGCCGGCCACCCCGACACGGCCGGGTGCGACGTCCTCGAGCTGCCCTACCGCACCGACGCCTACCGGCTCAGCCCGCGTTGAGCGCCCGGCCCTCCGCGATCGCCCGCAGCGCCGCCACGTGGGCGGCGAACGCCTCGCGGCCGCGCGCGGACAGCCGCAGCCAGGTCCGCGGCCGCTTGCCGACGTAGCCTTTGCGCACCTCGACGTAGCCCGCCCGCTCCAGCACGGCCACCGTCTTCGACAGCACCGAGTCGCTGACCTGCACGCCGTCGCGGACGAAGCCGAACTCCGCCTCCTCCGCCGCGGCCAGCGTGGCCACCACCGAGAACCGCACCGGCGCGTGGATCACCTCGTCGAGCGCGTGCCGCGGGTGCCCGGTCACCGCGGCCGCTCCCGCCAGGCACCCACCAGGCACGGCGCCGCGACGGCGACCGCCAGCGGCGCCCACCACGCCCAGCCGGAGGCCAGCCCGGGCACGGTGAGCCCGACCGCGAGCCCGAGGCCCAGCACCGCGCCCCAGACGCCCATGGCCACGCCGAAGCGGGTGGAGAAGCCGGCGCGCACCGAGCCGCGGCCGGCCAGCAGCGCCGCCGCCGCGCCCAGCACGGCCAGCGCGTAGACCACCGCCGCCGCCCCGACCCCGCGCTCGGACCCGGCCACCGGCTGGGCGAGGAAGAACCCGGCGCTCGCGCAGCCGAGGGTGAGCAGGAACGCCGACGCCGCAGGGCTCGCCTCCCGCCGCACCCGGGCGGCCGCGGCGTCGGCCTCGGCCAGCAGGGCGGTGGCGGACTCGGGCGTGGGAGCGGGCACGGCTGCCTCCTCGGTCGGGGTGCGCGACAGGGTGGCAACTACTTTCCACCCGGTCAAGTAGTTGCCGACCGGGAGCCCACCGCGAACACCCGGCGGAAGGGCAGCACGGTCGTCCCGTCCGGCCGCGCCGGGTAGGCCGCCCGCAGCGCCGCGGCGTACTCGGCGGTGAACGCGGCGGCGTCGGCGTCGTCGAGCAGCGCCAGCACCGGCCGCAGCACCGTGCTGCGCACCCAGCTCAGCACCGGGTCGGCGCCGCTCAGGACGTGCAGGTAGGTGGTCTCCCAGACGTCGGCGGACAGACCCGCCGTCGTGAGGACGTCGAGGTAGCCCGCCGGGTCGAGCACCGGGTCGGGCGGGGGAGCGGCCGCGGCCAGGCGGGGCGCCCACCGCGGCCCGGTGCACAGGTCGGCCAGCAGCCGGTGCGTCGGCGCCCGGTGGTTGCCGGGCACCTGCAGCGCCAGCCACCCGCCCGGCGCGAGGTCGCCGGCCCACCGCGCGAGCAGGTCCGCGTGCCCGGGCACCCAGTGCAGGACGGCGTTCGTGACGAGGACGTCGACCGGGCCGTCCGGCCGCCAGTCGCGGACGTCGCCCGGCACGAACCGCACCCGCCCGGGGACGGCGTGCGCGGCCGCGGCGGCGAGCATCTCCGGGGAGGAGTCGACGCCGGTCACCCGCGCGCCGGGCCAGCGCCGCGCGAGCGAGGCGGCCGGCTCCCCGGTGCCGCAGCCCAGGTCGACGACCTCGCGCGGTCCGCGCGCGTCCACCCGGGCCAGGAGGTCGGCGAACGGCCGCGCCCGCTCGCCGGCGTGGCGGAGGTAGGCGGCGGGGTCCCAGGCGGCGCTCACCCGCCGACCGTAGGACCCCGGGAGCGTCGTCCCCGGCCGGTACCGTGGACCGGCCGACGCCCACCCTCCACGAGCCCGGGAGCCCCCGATCGACGCCTCTGGTCGCCTGCCCGGCCGCGGCCTGTTCGTCGCCTTCGAGGGTGGGGAGGGCGCCGGGAAGTCCACCCAGGTCCGGCGGCTGTTCGACTGGCTCGGGCTGGTCGAGGTGCCGGCGCGGGTGACCCACGAACCCGGCGGCACGCCGCCCGGCGCCCGCATCCGCGCGCTGCTGCTCGACCCGGCCAGCGCCGGGCTGTCCCCGCGGGCCGAGGCGCTGCTCTACGCCGCCGACCGCGCGCACCACGTCGACACCGTGGTCCGCCCCGCGCTCGAGGCCGGCGAGGTGGTGGTCACCGACCGTTACGTGGACAGCTCGCTGGCCTACCAGGGCGCCGGCCGGGCGCTCGCCCTCGACGAGGTCCGGCGGCTGTCGGCCTGGGCCACCGGCGGCCTGGTGCCCGACCTCACCGTGCTCCTGGACCTCCCGCCCGAGGCGGGCCTGGCGCGCGCCCGCGGCCGCGCCGCCGCCGACCGGCTGGAGTCGGAGTCGGTGGAGTTCCACGAGCGGGTCCGCGCCACCTTCCTCGACCTCGCCGCCGCCGAGCCCGGGCGCTACCTCGTGCTCGACGCGCAGCGCCCCGCCGACGAGCTGTCCACGGCCGTCCGCGAGCGGGTCGCCGCGCTCATGCCGGGGAGGGTGGCGTGACCGCGGCCGACGGCGTCTGGGCGGAGGTCGTCGGCCAGCCGGCGGTGGTCGCGGAGCTGAAGGCCGCCGTCGCGCAGCCCGCCGCGATGACCCACGCCTGGCTGTTCACCGGGCCGCCCGGGTCGGGCCGCTCGGTGGCCGCGCGCGCCTTCGCCGCGGCGCTGCAGTGCCCCGCGGGCGGCGACGGCACCTGTCACGAGTGTCGGACGGTCCTCGCCGGGACACACGCGGACCTCACCGTGATCAACCCGGAGGGCGTGGTCATCACCGTCAAGGAGGCGCGTGAACTCGTCCGGGTGGCCGGTCGGGCGCCGTCCCAGGGGCGCTGGCAGACGATCATCATCGAGGACGCCGACCGCATGAACGAGAGCGCCGCCAACGCGGTGCTCAAGATGATCGAGGAGCCACCGCCGCGGACGGTGGTCATGCTCTGCGCGCCCAGCCTGCACCCGGAGGACGTCAAGGTCACCATCCGGTCCCGGTGCCGCGTACTGGGACTGCGCACCCCGCCCGTGGACGCCGTCGCTGACGTCCTGGTGCGCCGCGACGGGATCGACCCGGCGCTGGCCGCGTGGGCTGCAGCCGCGTCCGGTGGGCACGTCGGGCGGGCACGGAGCCTCGCCCGGGACGAGGGCGCCCGCCTGTCCCGCAAGGCCGTCCTCGACATCCCGCTCTCGCTCGTCTCCCTGGCTGCCTGCCTCAACGCGGCGGACGACCTGCTCGCTGCGGCGAAGGAGGAGACGTCGGCTGCGACCGGCGCCCTGAACGAGGCGGAGACGGAGGCGCTCAAGGCGAGCCTCGGGGTCGGGGCGCGCGGCCCGGGCGTCGCCGCGGCCAACCGTGGTGTCGCCACGCAGCTGAAGGAGCTGGAGCAGCGGCAGAAGGTGCGGGAGAGGCGCATCAGCCTGGACTCGTTCGACCGCGCCCTGGTGGACCTCGCCGCGCTCTACCGCGACGCACTGGTACTGGCAGCTGCGCCCGGAGAGCCGCTGCCGCTGGACCACCCCGACCGGCGGGCCGACGCCGAGGAGCTGGCCCGGCGGATCGGCGCCGAGGGTGCGCTGCGCCGGATCGACGCCGTCCTGGCCTGCCGCACCGCATTGGAGCAGAACGTGAAGCCGCAGGTCGCCGTCGAGGCGCTCACCGTGGCGCTGCGCCTGCCCACGGGGTGACCGCCGGGCCTGCGCGGGTGCGGCGGACCGGTGTCGTACTCTGGACGCCGCACGTCCGCCGCCTTAGCTCAGTCGGTAGAGCATCTCACTCGTAATGAGAAGGTCGTCGGTTCGATTCCGACAGGCGGCTCCCTCCAGCGGCCCTCCCCCTCGGGGAGGGCCGCTGCGTCGTCCCTGGGGATCGGCGGTCCGCTCTGGCACGATCCCGCCCGTGGCCAGCGCACCCGCCGACGCACAGAGGTTGCGCGACCTCGCGCGGCTGCGTCGCGTCCGCGACCGGATCGACCGGGAGTACGCCCAGCCGCTCGACGTCGAGGCGCTCGCCCGGGGCGTGCACGTGTCGGCCGGGCACCTCAGCCGCGAGTTCCGCCGCGCCTACGGCGAGTCGCCGTACTCGTACCTGATGACCCGCCGCATCGAGCGGGCGATGGCACTGCTGCGCCGCGGGGACCTGAGCGTCACCGAGGTCTGCTTCGCCGTCGGCTGCTCGTCGCTGGGCACGTTCAGCACCCGCTTCACCGAGCTGGTCGGCATGCCGCCGAGCACCTACCGGCGCCTCGCGGCGGAGTCCACCGCGGGCATCCCGGCGTGCGTCGCCAAGCAGGTCACCCGACCGGTCAGGAATCGAGAAGCCCCGGTGGGGACGCCGTCCCTAGCGTGACCGCCATGGACCTGACCATCCACTACACCTTCCTCCCGCACGACGACCCGGAGGCCTCGCTGGCCTTCTACCGCGACACCCTCGGCTTCGAGCTCCGCAACGACGTCGGGTACGGCGGGATGCGCTGGCTGACCGTGGGCCCGCCCGGCCAGCCCGCGACCTCGATCGTCCTGCACCCGCCGGCGGCCGACCCCGGCGTCACCGACGACGAGCGCCGCACGATCACCGAGATGATGGCCAAGGGCACCTACGCCTCCATCGTCCTGGCCACCAAGGACCTCGACGGCGCCTTCGAGCGGCTGCAGGCCGGCGACGCCGAGGTCGTCCAGGAGCCGGCCCAGCAGCCCTACGGCGTCCGCGACTTCGCCGTCCGGGACCCCGCGGGCAACCTCGTCCGCGTCCAGGAGGCCGGCTGAGCCGCCCGCCGTCCCGAGTCCACGACGCCCGCCCGGTGTCCGCCGGACGGGCGTCGTCCCGTGCTGGCCGTCACCCCCACCAGGTAGACACCGACAGCGCCGCCGACGCAGGCGCCCACCGGATGGAGAGACGATGAGCACCGCCACCAGCACCGACCGGCAGGCGTCCGGGTCGCCCGCGGCCGACGCCCACGACCTGATCCGCGTGCACGGCGCACGGGAGAACAACCTCAAGGACGTGAGCGTCGAGCTCCCGAAGCGCCGGCTGACGGTGTTCACCGGCGTCTCCGGCTCGGGCAAGAGCTCGCTGGTGTTCGGCACGATCGCCGCGGAGTCCCAGCGGCTGATCAACGAGACCTACAGCGCCTTCGTGCAGGGCTTCATGCCCACGCTGGCCCGGCCCGACGTGGACGTCCTCGACGGCCTGACGACGGCGATCATCGTCGACCAGGAGCGGATGGGCGCCAACCCGCGCTCCACGGTCGGCACCGCCACCGACGCCAACGCGATGCTGCGCATCCTGTTCAGCCGGCTCGGGCGGCCGCACGTCGGCGGGCCCCAGGCGTTCTCCTTCAACGTCGCCTCGATCAGCGGCGCCGGCGCGGTGAGGACCGAGCGGGGCGGGCGCGAGGTCAAGGAGCGCCGCGAGTTCAGCATCACCGGCGGCATGTGCCCGCGCTGCGAGGGCATGGGCCGGGTCAACGACATCGACCTGTCCGCCCTCTACGACGAGCGCAAGTCGCTCAACGAGGGCGCGCTGACCGTCCCCGGCTACAGCATGGACGGCTGGTACGGCCGCATCTTCACCGGCGCCGGGCTGCCCATGGACAAGCCGATCGCACAGTTCACGAAGCGGGAGCTGGACACGCTCCTCCACAGCGAGCCGACGAAGATCAAGGTCGAGGGGATCAACCTCACCTACGAGGGCGTCATCCCCAAGATCCAGAAGTCGATGCTGTCCAAGGACGTCGACGCGATGCAGCCGCACGTCCGCGCCTTCGTGGAGCGGGCGATCACCTTCACGACCTGCCCCGAGTGCGGCGGCTCCCGGCTCAGCGAGGCCGCCCGGTCCTCGAGGATCCGCGGGGCGAGCATCGCCGACCTCTGCGCGATGCAGATCAGCGACCTCGCCGCGTGGGTCCGCGACCTCGACGAGCCCTCGGTGGCCCCGCTGCTCACGGCGCTGCGCGAGACGCTCGACTCCTTCGTCGAGATCGGGCTGGGCTACCTCTCCCTCGACCGCCCCGCGGGCACGCTGTCCGGCGGAGAGGCCCAGCGCACCAAGATGATCCGCCACCTCGGCTCCGCCCTCACCGATGTCACCTACGTCTTCGACGAGCCGACCGTCGGCCTGCACCCGCACGACATCCAGCGGATGAACGACCTGCTGCTGCAGCTGCGGGACAAGGGCAACACCGTGCTCGTCGTCGAGCACAAGCCGGAGGCCATCGCGATCGCCGACCACGTGGTCGACCTCGGGCCCGGGGCCGGCACCGCGGGCGGTGAGGTGGTGTTCGAGGGCACCGTCGAGGGCCTGCGGGCCAGCGGCACGCTGACCGGGCGGCACCTCGACGACCGGGCCGCGCTCAAGACCTCCGTGCGCACGCCGACCGGCGCGCTCGAGGTCCGTGGCGCCCGTACGCACAACCTGCAGGGCGTCGACGTCGACATCCCGCTCGGCGTGCTCGTCGTCGTCACCGGGGTGGCCGGGTCGGGGAAGAGCTCGCTGGTCCACGGCTCGGTGGCGGGCCGGGAGGGCGTGGTGACCGTCGACCAGACCGCGATCCGCGGCTCGCGGCGGAGCAACCCGGCCACCTACACCGGGCTGCTGGAGCCGATCCGCAAGGCGTTCGCCAAGGCCAACGGCGTCAAGCCCGCGCTGTTCAGCGCCAACTCCGCGGGCGCCTGCCCCACCTGCAACGGCGCGGGCGTCGTCTACACCGACCTCGGGATGATGGCCGGCGTCGCCACCCCCTGCGAGCAGTGCGAGGGCCGGCGGTTCGACGCCTCGGTGCTCGAGTACCACCTGGGCGGCAGGGACATCAGCGAGGTCCTCGCGATGCCGGTCGCCGAGGCGCGGGAGTTCTTCGGCTCCGGCGAGGCCCGCACCCCCGCCGCGGCGAAGGTGCTCGACCGGCTCGCCGACGTCGGGCTCGGCTACCTCACCCTCGGCCAGCCGCTCACCACGCTGTCCGGCGGCGAGCGGCAGCGGCTGAAGCTGGCCGCGCAGATGGCCGACGAGGGGGCCGTCTACGTCCTCGACGAGCCGACCACCGGCCTGCACCTCGCCGACGTCGAGAACCTGCTCGCCCTCCTCGACCGGCTCGTCGACTCCGGCCGGTCGGTGGTCGTCATCGAGCACCACCAGGCGGTCATGGCGCACGCCGACTGGATCGTCGACCTCGGTCCCGGGGCCGGCCACGACGGGGGCCGGGTCGTCTTCGAGGGCACGCCCGCCGACCTCGTCGCCTCCCGGTCCACCCTCACCGGCGAGCACCTCGCGGCCTACGTCAGCGCCTGACGCGGGCTGGCCGAACCCCTCTCCTTCGAGGGGGGACCGGGAGCCGCGGGCTCAAAGAGGAACAGGAGCGGCCGATACCTCTCCCGTCGGCGCCCGGTACCACGCGGCGCCGGAGGAGGGGACCCATGCACCACGACGCCGGTACGTCCACGCTCACCACCCGACTGGTCCTGCGGCTGGCCGCCGACCTCGGAGGTGACGGCTCGGTCGACCGGGTGCTGGCGCGGGCCGGGCTCGGCGACCGGCGGGCGGAGCTCGAGGGCCTGCACGGCCGGGTGCCCTACGGGGTCAAGGCGGCGCTCCTGGACGCGGTGGCCGCCGAGCTCGGGGACCCGGGGATCGGCCTGCGCCTCGGGGAGGCCGCCCTGCAGGACCCGGCCCTCGCGCCGTTCCGGGCGGTGGTCCGGGCCCTCGGCTCGCCGGAGGCCGTGCTGCGCTCGGTGTCGCGGGTGTCCACCCGGCTGGACACCGCTGCGGTCTTCCGCTGCCTCGGCGCGGACCCCGGCGCCGCTCGCGTGGGGTGGCGGGTCCTGCCGCCGGACGTCCCGAACCGGGTCGACTGCGACTACAACACCGGGATGCTCCGGCAGGTGACCGTGGTGTTCGGGCTCCCCGCGGCGGAGGTGCGGCACGAGGCCTGCCAGGTCGACGGCGCCCCGGAGTGCGTCTACGAGGTCAGCTGGGTGCCGCGGCGCAGGACCTCCCGGCGGCCGTGGCGCCGGCGTCCCGCGGCCCGGCCCGACCTGGACGCGGCGCTCCTGTCCGACGAGCGGCTGGCGATCCTGCAGGACGCCATCGGTGACCTGGTCTGCGGTGCCGACGTCGAGCAGACCCTGGACCGCGTCACGTCCCGCGCGGACCGGGCGCTGCACGCCCCCGGCCACCTGCTCGACGTCCGCCTGCCGGACGGGGCACGGCACGTCCGGACCCGTGGTCTGGGCACGGAGGTCGTGGACCGTCTCGGCGACACCGTCCTCGAGCCGGGTCTGCAGCGGGTGGGGGACGCCGAGGTGCTGGCCGTGCCGGTGGCCGCGGCGGACCGCGCCTACGGCGTCCTCGCCGCCGTCCTGTGGCCCGGGCAGGCGTTCTTCCCCGAGGACGAGGCGGTGCTGGCGGCCTTCGCCCGGCACGCGGCGGTGGGCCTGCAGACGTCGGCCCTGCTCGCCGAGGCCCGGGAGCACGAGGAGACCGCCCGCCTGCTGCTGACCGTCGCGCGGTCCCTGGCCGGCCAGGGGTCCGTGCACCGGATCGCCCAGGTGGTCGCGGAGGCCGTGCCGGTGCTCTGCTCGGCCGAGCGCTCGGCGGTCGCCCTGTGGGAGTCCGGCCGTGAGTCGGTCCGGATCGCGGGGGCGAGCGGCTGGAGCGGCGAGCTGGCCGACCGCGTCGCCCGCTACGCGACCGACACCTCGCAGAGCCCGGAGCTGTGCGAGATCGTCCGCCACGGCCGGCCGCTCCTCGTCGACGCCTCGGGCTCGCCCTGGGCGCGCGGCGTCCTGGAGGAGTTCGGGGTCCGCGCGATGGCCGGTGTGCCGATCGCCGTCGGCGAGCGGTTCGTCGGGATCGTGCTGGCGCACTGGGTGCACCGGGAGCCGCCCACCACGCTGGGCGAGACGCTCGTCGAACGTCTCTGGGGCCTCGCCGGCATCGCCGGCGTCGCGCTGGAGAACAGCCGGCTCGCCGGTGAGGTCGAGTGGCAGGCCGCGCACGACGCCCTCACCGGGCTGCCGAACCGCGAGACGTTCGAGGCCCGCCTGCAGCAGCTCGTGGCGCCCGGCGACCGGTCCGCCGGCTGCGCGGTGCTGTTCTGCGACGTCAGCCGGCTGAGCAGGGTCAACGAGAGCCTCGGGCACGAGGCCGGCGACGAGGTGCTGCGGCAGGTCGCCGACCGGCTCCGGTCGGTGCTGCGCGAGGGCGACGTGCTGGCCCGCTACAGCGGTGACCAGTTCGCCGTCGCCCTCCCGGGCGTCGGGGCGACGGGGCTCGCGGCACTCGGCGACCGGGTCGCCGCGGCCGTCACGACCCCGGTGACGGTGGCGGGCGAGGACGTGTTCGTCGACCTCGTGACCGGCACGGCGGCGACGGACCCCGCGGACGCGCCCGCGGAGTCGGCCCGCGAGCTGGTCGCCCGGGCCGCCGAGGACCTGCAGCGGGCCAAGGCCCGGCTGCGCGGCGGCCGCACCACGCGGATCGCCTCCGCGCACGAGCTGCGGCTGGAGACCGACCTGCACGGCGCCCTGGCGCGCGCGGAGATCGAGGTCCACTACCAGCCGCAGGTCGACCTGGTCAGCGGGCGGGTGGCGGCCGTGGAGGCGCTGGTCCGGTGGCGGCACCCCGAGCTCGGCTCCGTCCCGCCGGACGTGTTCGTCCCCCTCGCCGAGGCCGGCGGCCTGATCGGGGACATCGGCGCGCACGTGCTCCGCGAGGCCTGCGCCACCGTCGCGCGGTGGCGGTGCGAGGGGCTCGACCTCGACGTGGCCGTCAACGTGTCCCCGCTCCAGCTCGCCGACCCCGGCTTCGCCGACCTGGTCGAGGCGGTCCTGCGGGAGACCGGGCTGCCGAGCCGGGCGCTGACGGTGGAGGTCACCGAGAGCCAGGTGCTGTCGGAGGCTGCGGTGCGCAACGGGCACCTCGCGCGCCTGCGCGGGCTCGGTGTCGGCGTGTCCGTCGACGACTTCGGCACCGGGTGGTCCTCCCTGGCCCAGCTGCGCCGGCTCCCGGTCACCGAGGTCAAGATCGACCGCTCCTTCACGGCGGGGATGACCGACGGCGACGGCCCGGTCGTGGCCGGGGTCGTCGGCCTCGGCCGTGGTCTCGGACTGCGCGTGGTCGCCGAGGGGGTCGAGACCGCCGAGCAGGTCCGCCGGCTCGCCGCCCTCGGGTGCGACCGGGTGCAGGGGTACCTCGTCGGCCGGCCCGCCCCGGCCGGGGAGCTGGCGGAGCGGCTGCACACCGGACCGGTCCTGCCGGCCGACGTGCCGCGGCCGCGGGTGCCCGTCCCCGGCTGAGGCCGGTGGCGTGCCCGCCGGCACCTCCCCCGACGGGGGGAGGGTGACCTCCCGGGGTGCGCCCGACTGGAGATCCGCGTCCCCGCTGCCGATGCAGCTGGGGAACGTGACCGCGAGGACCTGCCGCGGACCGGGTGGTCCCCCGTCGTCACGTGCGTGACCGGGCGAGCGAGGAGGACGACGATGGGGACGCCGGGAGTCGACTACCCCGAGGACAGGGCCGTGCTCGACGTGAAGGCGGTCAGCCGGGACGACGTGCTGACCAGCTTCGTCGAGGAGGCGACGGGCGGCGAGCTCGTCGTCAGCGTCGGGGAGGACGCCTCGCGGCGCCGCGTCCGCCTCGACGTGGGCGAGCGCATGGAGCTCATCTGGCGGGGGCCCGAGGAGCTGCGCTCCCTGCCGGTCGAGCTCGCCGAGGTCCGCACCGGCGACGCGCCGACCTGGCGGCTCCGCGTCGTCGGCCCCGCCTCGCGGGGGCAGCGGCGGTCCGCGGTCCGCACCCCGCTGTCGCTGCCCGTCGAGCTCGGCGCCGGCGAGACCCTGCTGTCGGGGACCACCGTCGACCTCAGCGAGGGCGGCACGCGCTGCATCCTCGGTGGCAAGCGGGAGGTGGGAGCGGCCCTGGAGGTCGGCGCGGTCCTGCCGGTCACCGTGGACCTGGACGGCACCCGGGTGTCGGCCAAGGCCGAGATCGTCCGGCGCCACCCGCGCGAGGACGAGCGCACGGAGCTGTCGCTGCGCTTCGTGGGCCTGGGCGAGAAGCGCGAGGACCTCATCCGCCGGCGGGTGTTCGCCGAGCTGCGCGACCTGCGCTCCCGCGGCCTCATCTGACCCCGGCGGCTGCGCCAGACTGCCGGCGTGGACAGAGCCCTCCTCAGCGCCGTCGCCCACCGCTGGCACCCGGTCGCGGCCCCCGTCTCCGACGACGCCCTCGCCCGGCTGGTCGCCCGGATGGCCCCGCCCGAGGACGGCCGGGTGCTCGACCTCGGCTGTGGCTCCGGCGCCTGGCTGCTGCCGCTGGTCGCCGCCCACCCCGGCGTGGTCGGCGTCGGCGTCGACACCTCCGCCCCCGCCCTGGACGCCGCCCGGGACCGGGCCGCACTCGGTGGCCTGGTCGGCCGGGTCGAGTTCGTGCAGGCCGACGCCGCGGCCTGGCGCGGCGGGCAGTTCGACGTCGTCGTCTGCATCGGCGCCACGCACGCCTTCGGCGGGCCCGCCGGGACCCTCGCCGCGGTGCGCGGCCACCTGCGCCCCGGCGGCCGGGTGCTGTTCGGCGACGGCTTCTGGGAGGCCGGGCCCGGCGAGGCGGCGCTGGCCGGCCTCGGCGCCGAGCCCGGCGAGCTGCCGGACCTGCCCGGGCTGCTGGCCGAGGTCACCCGCGCCGGCTTCGAGCCCGGCTACGGCCACCTGTCCACGCTCGCCGAGTGGGACGAGTACGAGTGGTGCTGGACCGGCGCGGTCACCGAGTGGGCGCTGACCGAGGCGACCGGGGAGGACCGCGCCGCCGCCCTGGAGGCCGCCCGCGCGCACCGGCGGCAGTGGCTGGAGGGCTACCGCGGTGAGCTGGGGTTCCTGACCCTCGTCCTGCACGACACGAGGCGCTGACACGACGACGGCGGTGCACCCCGTGGAGGGGTGCACCGCCGTGCGTCGTCCGTCGTGCGCTCGGAGGGCCGGTGGATCGCCCGGGGCGGCGGTCAGTGGCCGCCGGCCTCCTGGGCCCGCTTGATGGAGGCGTCGATCTCGGCCTGGGCCTCGGCCCGGCCGACCCACTCGGCGCCCTCGACCGACTTGCCCGGCTCGAGGTCCTTGTAGGTCTCGAAGAAGTGCTGGATCTCCAGCCGGTCGAACTCCGAGACGTCGGTGATGTCCTGGAGGTGGGCCATGCGGGGGTCGGTGGCCGGGACGGTGAGGACCTTGTCGTCCCCGCCCTTCTCGTCGGTCATCCGGAACATGCCGATGGCCCGGCAGGTGATGAGGCACCCGGGGAAGGTCGGCTCCTCGAGCAGCACGAGGGCGTCGAGCGGGTCGCCGTCCTGACCCAGGGTGTGCTCGATGTACCCGTAGTCGGCCGGGTACCGCGTGGAGGTGAACAGCATCCGGTCGAGCCGGATGCGTCCGGTGGCGTGGTCCAGCTCGTACTTGTTGCGCTGGCCCTTGGGGATCTCGATCGTCACGTCGAACTGCACGGCACGTAGTGTGGCCCACCGGTATCAGGCCCACCGGCGCAGGTCCGCCCCGGGGTCTCGTACGGGGGGTGGGCAGCATCGCGCCGAACGGTCCGACGACGGTCACGCCGAGCTACCGGCGGCTGCGCCGGCGCCTGCTGATCGGCGCCCTGGCGCTCCTGCTGGTGGCCGCGCTGGTCGTCGGCGGGGTCCTGTTCCTGACCCGGGACGACGCCGCCCCGGACGCCGCCGGGCCCGCCGCGGTGCTGCCCGACGTCGGCGACCCCGCGCCCGTGCTCGCCGCGCTGTCCTCCGACGCCCCGGCGCCCGACCCCGACGCGCTCGCCGCGGAGCTGGGCCCGCTGCTGTCGGTCCCGGCGCTGGCCCGGGGGGTGAACGCCGAGGTGGTCGACGTCGCCACGGGGGAGACCCTGTTCGACCAGGGCGCCGCTGACCAGGTGACCCCGGCCTCGACGGCCAAGCTGCTGACCTCCGTCGCGGCGCTGACCACCCTGGACCCCGACGACACGCTCGGGACGACGGTCGTCGCCGGGTCCGCCCCGGGCGAGGTCGTCCTCGTCGGCGGCGGTGACCCGACCCTGTCCACGACCGCCCCCTCGCTCACCTACCCGGGCGCGGCCACCGTCGCGGACCTCGCGGCCCAGGTGCTGGCCGCGCTGCCGCCGGGCACGACGGTGAGCCGGGTCGTCGTCGACACCTCGCTGTTCGAGGGGCCGCTGACCGCGGAGGGCTGGGGGCCCGAGGACGCCCCCTCGAGCTACGCCGCCCCGGTCACCGCGGCCGCCGTGGACGGCGCGCGGGTGGTCCCGGGGGAGAACGCCCGCAGCGGCCAGCCCGGCACCGACGCCGGGCGGGCGCTGGCCGAGGCGCTCGGCGCCCCCGGCGCGGCGGTCGAGCTCGGCGAGGCCCCCGACGGCGCCACCACCCTGGGCAGCGTCCGCTCGGCACCGGTCGCGCGGCTGGTCGAGCAGGCGCTGTCGCAGTCGGACAACCTGCTGGCCGACTCCCTGGCCCGCCACGTCGCCCTGGCCCGCGGCCTGCCGCCCACCTTCGAGGGCGCGGCGGAGGCGGTCACCGGGGCGCTGGCCGACGCCGGCCTCGACACCCCCGACGTCGAGCTGTACGACGGCAGCGGCCTGTCCCGGCTGGACCTGGTCACCCCCGACCTGCTCGCCGACGTGGTCACCGGCGCCGCCGACGGCTCCCTGCCCGGCGCGTCGGCGGTCGTCTCCGGGCTGGCCGTGGCCGGCTACGACGGCACGCTCGCCGACCGCGGCGACGCCGACCCGGCCACCGCGCCCGGCGCGGTGCGCGGCAAGACCGGCACGCTGCTCGGCGTGCACGGCCTCGCCGGCACGGTGGTCACCGCCGACGGCCGGCTGCTGGCCTACGCGCTGGTGGCCAACGGCACCACCGGCGGCGGCGGGCCCGAGGAGGCGGCGCTCGACGCGGTGGCCGCGGCCCTGGCCGCCTGCGGGTGCCGCTGAACGGGGCCGACGCCCGGCCTCCGCGCGTACGGTGAGGCGATGACGAGCAGCGCACTGGTCGACTGGGAGCTCGCCGGGCGCACCGCCCGCCGCCTGGCCGGGCCCGGGCCCGCCACCACGCGGGAGGAGGCCGCCGCCGTCGTCCGCGAGCTGCACGAGGCCGCAGCGGCCGCCGTCGCCCACGTCGAGGGCCTGACCGGGCTGCACCCGGTCGCGGGCGGCCCCGTGCCGGAGGTCGCCGTCGTCGACCGGCCCGGCTGGATCGACGCCAACACCACCGGCATGGCCGCCCTGCTGGACCCGCTGGTCACCGCGCTCACCGAGCGCTCGGAGAACCGGCCCGGGCCGCTCGCCACCGCGATCGGCTCGCGCGCCACCGGCGTCCAGGCCGGCGGGCTGCTGGCCTTCCTGTCCTCCCGCGTCCTCGGCCAGTACGAGGTGTTCGGCACCGGCGGGCGGCTGCTGCTGGTGGCGCCGAACGTCGTCGACGCCGAGCGCAAGCTGGGCGTGGACCCGACCGACTTCCGCATGTGGGTGTGCCTGCACGAGGTCACCCACCAGCTGCAGTTCACCGCCTTCCCGTGGCTGCGCGACCACCTCGAGGCGCAGATCGCCGAGTTCGTCGAGGCCACCGACCTCAGCCCCGACGCGCTGCGCGACCGGATGTCCGACCTGGTCCGCGGGATCGCCGACGCCGTCCGCGGCGGGGACGGCGACGAGGGCTCCCAGGGGCTGATGGCGCTGGTGCGCGACCCCGAGCAGCGCGCCGTCCTCGACCGGGTCACCGCCGTGATGAGCCTGGTCGAGGGGCACGCCGAGTTCGTGATGGACGGCGTCGGTCCCGACGTCGTGCCCTCGGTCCGCACGCTGCGCAAGCGCTTCGCGCAGCGCCGCAAGGGCCGCGGCCCGCTCGACCGCGTGCTGCGCCGGCTGCTGGGCCTGGAGCAGAAGATGAAGCAGTACGCCGACGGGCGGACCTTCGTCGGCGGTGTCGTGGACCTCGTCGGCATGGAGGGTTTCAACCGGGTGTGGACCGGGCCCGAGACCCTGCCGCTGGTCGAGGAGCTCACCGACCCCGCCCGGTGGGTCGAGCGGGTGCACGGCCGCCCGGCCGTGACCGCCTGACCGCCGGGGCGCGGTGAGCGGCCCGCCGGTCCCGGTCGCGCAGGTCCGCGGCGCCGTCCGGCCGGGCCTGCGGGCGTCCGGGCAGCCGGTGCTGGTCGCCGTCAGCGGGGGAGCGGACTCCCTCGCGCTGGCCGCCGCGGTCGCCTTCGAGGCGCCGCGCGCCGGGGTGCCCGCGGGCGCGGTGACCGTCGACCACGGCCTGCAGCCGGGCTCGGCGCAGCGGGCGCGGGACACCGCCGGCCTGCTGCGCGGGACGGGGCTGGACCCGGTCCTGGTCGTCCCGGTCGAGGTGGGGACCGACGGCGGCCCCGAGGCCGCGGCCCGCGCCGCCCGCTACGCGGCCCTGGCCCGGTGCGCGCGGGAGCGCGGCGCGCGGATCGCCCTCGGCCACACCCTCGACGACCAGGCCGAGACCGTGCTGCTCGGGCTGGGCCGCGGCTCGGGCCCGCGCTCGGTGGCCGGGATGGTGGCCGAGCGCCCGCCGTTCTGGCGGCCCCTGCTCGGCGTCCGCCGGGCCACCACCCGCGCCGCCTGCGCCGCCCTGGGCCTGCCGGTCTGGGACGACCCGTGGAACACCGACCCGGCCTACCGCCGCGCCCGGCTGCGCGCCGAGGTGCTGCCGCTGCTGGAGGAGGTCCTCGGCGGCGGCGTCGCCCCGGCCCTCGCCCGGACGGCGGACCTGCTGCGCGAGGACCTCGACGCCCTCGACGCGCTGGCCGGCGACCACCTCGCCCGGCTCGCCGGGCCGGACGGCCTGCCGGTGCCGGACCTGGCGCGGCTGCCGGCCGCGCTGCGCCGCCGGGTGCTGCGCGGCTGGCTGCGCGGGGCGGGGGTCGGCGACCTGCAGGCGGTGCACCTGGCCGCCGTCGACGCGCTGCTCACCGGCTGGCGCGGGCAGGGGCCGGTGGCCCTCCCGGGCGGTGCGGAGGCGCTCCGGGCGTCTGGCAGGCTGGTGCTGCGGCCCGCCGGCTCCCGGGGCGGGAGGGCCGGAACCGCCCCCGACCCCGAGGAGCAGGCCCCGTGAGCGAGACCGCGTCGACCCCTGTCGAACTGGGGCCCGACCACGGCTACGGCCCCGACATCGACCACGTGCTGCTGTCCGAGCAGCAGATCCAGGACAAGATCACCGAGCTGGCCGATCAGATCGCGCGGGACTACGAGGGCCGGGAGGTCCTGCTCGTCGGCGTCCTCAAGGGCGCGGTGCTGTTCATGAGCGACTTCGCCCGGGCGTTGCGGCTGCCCACCCAGATGGAGTTCATGGCCGTCTCCTCCTACGGCAGCTCCACCAGCTCCTCGGGGGTCGTGCGCATCCTCAAGGACCTCGACCGGGACATCTCCGGCATGGACGTGCTCGTGCTCGAGGACATCATCGACTCCGGGTTGACCCTGTCCTGGCTGCTCAAGAACCTGGGCAGCCGCCGGCCCGCCTCGCTGGAGGTGTGCGCACTGCTGCGCAAGCCCGACGCGATCAAGGTCGAGGTGCCGGTGCGCTACGTCGGCTTCGACATCCCCAACGAGTTCGTCGTCGGCTACGGCCTCGACTACGCCGAGCGCTACCGCGACCTCCCCTACATCGGGACGCTCAAGCCCGAGGTCTACGCGTCGTAACTGCGGTCCTACCGGACCGCACCGCGGCCAGGAGCCGTCCCCGGCCTGCGCCGAGCCCACCCGTCGCACCCCTCGCGGAGCCCTCCGGGCCCCACTCGGGCACGACACCGCGGCCAGGAGCCGTCCCGGCCTGCGCCGAGCCCACCCGTCGCACCCCTCGCGGAGCCCTCCGGGCCCCACTCGGGCACGACACCGCGGCCAGGAGCCGTCCCGGCCTGCGCCGAGCCCACCCGTCGCACCCCTCGCGGAGCCCTCCGGGCCCCACTCGGGCACGACACCGCCCCGGCGGGCGGGGTCCCCTGGACGGGGGAGGGCACAGCAGCCGGGCAGCTCGCACACAGGGGACGTGCAGCCTCCCCGGTGTACCGTCGACCGCAACGACGCTGGACCGAGCGCCAGGGTGCCCGCCCGGGTCGCGCGGAGCGTCACCGGACGCGATCAGGAGGGTCGACGGGCCAGGTCGGAGCCCCCCGGCCGCCCGGCATCGGTGTATGGAACGCAAGAAGATCTTCCGCTCCGTGTGGTTCTGGGTCGTCCTCGTCGTCCTGGTGGCCCTCGGACTCTCCACCTTCCTCGGCGGCGGCTCCAGCTACGAGCAGGTGAAGACCTCGGTCGCGCTGGAGCAGATCGAGCAGGGCAACGTCGAGTCGGTCACGATCAACGACAAGGAACAGACCCTCGACCTCGACCTGACCCGCGCCGTCGACGGCAACGACCAGATCAGCGCGTCGTACCCGATCGGGGCCTCCGACGACGTCTTCGCCCTGGTCTCCGGGATCGACGCGAACGGCCAGAGCACCGGTGACGGCGTCGACTTCACCACGAACGTCACGCAGGACAACGTCTTCGTCAGCGTCCTGATCAGCTTCCTGCCCTTCCTCATCCTCCTGCTGCTGCTGTTCTGGCTGTTCAACTCCATGCAGGGCGGCGGCCGCGGCGTCATGGCCTTCGGCAAGTCCAAGGCCAAGACGGTCAGCAAGGACATGCCGAAGACGACGTTCGCCGACGTCGCCGGCGCCGACGAGGCCATCGAGGAACTGCAGGAGATCAAGGACTTCCTCGCCAACCCGGTCAAGTTCCAGGCCGTCGGCGCCAAGATCCCCAAGGGCGTGCTGCTGTTCGGCCCGCCCGGCACCGGCAAGACGCTGCTGGCGCGCGCGGTGGCCGGTGAGGCCGGCGTGCCGTTCTTCTCGATCTCCGGGTCGGACTTCGTCGAGATGTTCGTCGGCGTCGGCGCCAGCCGGGTCCGCGACCTGTTCGAGCAGGCCAAGCAGAACGCGCCGGCGATCATCTTCGTCGACGAGATCGACGCCGTCGGCCGCCACCGCGGCGCCGGCATGGGCGGCGGCCACGACGAGCGCGAGCAGACGCTCAACCAGATGCTCGTCGAGATGGACGGCTTCGACGTCAAGGGCGGCGTCATCATGATCGCCGCCACCAACCGGCCGGACATCCTCGACCCCGCGCTGCTGCGCCCGGGCCGCTTCGACCGGCAGATCGCCGTCGACCGGCCCGACCTGGAGGGCCGCAAGCGGATCCTCGAGGTGCACGCCAAGGGCAAGCCGCTCGCCCCCGACGTCGACCTCGCGACCGTCGCCCGCCGCACCCCCGGCTTCACCGGCGCGGACCTGGCCAACGTGCTCAACGAGGCCGCGCTGCTCACCGCCCGCCAGGGCAACTCGGTCGTCACCGACGCCACCGTCGAGGAGGCGATCGACCGCGTCATCGCCGGCCCCGAGCGCAAGACGCGGGCGATGAGCGACAAGGAGAAGAAGGTCACCGCCTACCACGAGGGCGGGCACGCCCTCGTGGCGCACGCGCTGCCCAACCTGGACCCGGTGCACAAGGTGACGATCCTGCCGCGCGGCCGCTCGCTCGGGCACACGCTCGTGCTGCCGACCGAGGACAAGTACACCCAGACCCGGTCGGAGATGATCGACACCCTGGCCTACGCCCTGGGCGGGCGCGCGGCGGAGGAACTGGTCTTCCACGAGCCGACCACCGGCGCCGGCAACGACATCGAGAAGGCCACCTCGATGGCCCGCGCGATGGTCACCCAGTACGGCATGAGCGCCAAGCTCGGCGCGGTGAAGTACGGCAGCACCGACTCCGAGCCGTTCCTCGGCCGGGACATGGGCTCGCGGCCGGACTACTCCGAGGCCGTCGCCGCCGACATCGACGCCGAGGTCCGCGCCCTCATCGAGGCCGCGCACGACGAGGCGTGGGAGATCCTCGTGGAGTACCGGGCGGTGCTCGACCAGCTCGTCCTCGAGCTGATCGAGAAGGAGACGCTGTCCCGCGAGGACATGGACCGCATCTGCGCGCCGGTCACCAAGCGCCCGGCGCTGGCGCCCTACAACGGCTTCGGCAAGCGCACGCCGTCGGACCAGCCGCCGGTGCTGACCCCGGCCGAGCAGGCCGCCCAGGCGAACGGGGCCAACGGCCACGGGGCCACCGCGGCCGGCCAGAACGGCCACGGGCTGGTCAAGGGGGGCACCAACCCGGTCGGTGACGTCGGCGCACCCGTGCAGCGATGAGCGAGCTCGCGAGCTCGTCAGGGGGCGCAGCAGCCCCGCGAGCGCCGATGCCGAGCGCCGGTGAGGCAGCGGCGTGAGCGAGATCCCGGAAGAGGCCGAGGACGAGGTCCGTCCGGACTTCTCGCGGATCGACTCGGCACGGGCGGAGGCCGCCGTCCGTGAGCTGCTGCTCGCGGTGGGGGAGGACCCGGACCGGCCCGGGCTGCGGGACACCCCCGCCCGGGTCGCCCGGGCCTACGCCGAGACCTTCGCCGGGCTCTGGCAGGACCCGGGCCAGGTGCTCGCGACGGTCTTCGACGAGGACCACGACGAGATGGTCCTGGTCAAGGACATCCCGATGTACTCCACCTGCGAGCACCACCTGGTGCCCTTCCACGGCGCCGCGCACGTCGGCTACATCCCCGGCGACGACGGCCGGGTGACCGGGCTGTCCAAGCTGGCCCGCCTGGTCGACGTCTACGCCCGCCGCCCGCAGGTCCAGGAGCGGATGACCCGGCAGATCGCCGACGCGCTCGCCGAGCACCTCAAGCCGCGCGGCGTGATCGTCGTCGTCGAGGCCGAGCACCTGTGCATGGGGATGCGCGGCATCCGCAAGCCCGGGTCGACGACGGTCACCTCGGCCGTCCGCGGCATGTTCCGGGAGAACGCGGCCACCCGTGCCGAGGCGATGAGCCTCGTCCTGGGCCGGTGACCGGCCGCCGCGCCGAGCTCCTGCACCCGGGCCGGTGCGTGGTGATGGGTGTCCTCAACGTCACGCCCGACTCCTTCTCCGACGGCGGCTGCTTCGCCGACACGGCGTCCGCGGTCGGGCACGGCCTGGCGATGGCCGCGGCGGGCGCCGACTACGTCGACGTCGGCGGTGAGTCCACCCGGCCCGGCGCCGACCGCGTGGACGCCGCCGAGGAACGCCGCCGCGTCGTCCCGGTGGTCCGCGAGCTCACCGACGCCGGCGTGCGGGTCAGCGTCGACACCACCCGCACCGAGGTCGCCGAGGCGGCGCTGGAGGCGGGGGCGGTGCTGGTCAACGACATCAGCGGCGGCCTGGCCGACGACGGCATGGCCGCGCTCGTCGCCGACGCCGGCGTCCCGTGGGTGCTCATGCACTGGCGCGGCCACAGCCGGGAGATGTACGCCCAGGCCACCTACGGCGACGTCGTCGCCGAGGTCTGCGCGGAGCTCACCGCCCGGGTCGACGCCGCGCTGTCGGCGGGCGTGGACGCCGCCCAGCTCGTGCTCGACCCCGGCCTGGGCTTCGCCAAGCAGGCGGCGCACAACTGGGCGCTGCTGGCCGCGCTGCCCCGGGTGGTGTCCCTCGGCCTGCCGGTGCTGGTCGGTGCCTCCCGCAAGTCCTTCCTCGGCCGCCTGCTCGCCGGTCCCGACGGCGCACTGCGCCCGGCGCCGGGACGCGACGCCGCCACCCTGGCCACCACCGTCCTGGCCGCGGAGGCCGGCGCGTGGGGCGTGCGGGTGCACGACGCCGCGGGCTCGGCCGACGCCGTCGCCACGGTGGCCGCCGTCCAGCGCGCCCGCGAGGAGGCCCGCCGTGACTGACCGCCGCGTCCCCGACCGGATCGCCGTCCGCGGGCTCACCGCGCACGCCCACCACGGCGTCTACGGCTTCGAGCGGGAGAACGGACAGACCTTCTCCGTCGACGCCGTCCTGGAACTGGACACCGCGCCCGCCGCGGCCGGCGACGACCTGACGAAGACGGTCAACTACGCGGAGCTCGCCCAGCGGCTGCACGCCGTCCTCACCGGGGAGCCGGTGGACCTGCTCGAGACCCTCTGCCAGCGGCTGGCCGACGTCTGCCTCGCCGACCCGCTGGTCGAGGCCGCCGAGATCACCGTGCACAAGCCGCAGGCCGACCTCGGCGTCCCCTTCGACGACGTCACCGTGACGATCCGAAGGGAACGGGCGGTATGAGCCGCGCGGTGCTCTCGCTCGGCGCCAACCTCGGCGACCGGGCCAAGGCGCTGCGCACCGCCATCGAGGCCCTCCGGGTCGACGGCCTGGTCGCCCGCTCCACGCTGTACGAGACGCCGCCGTGGGGACCGGTCGAGCAGCCGCCCTACCTCAACGCGGTGGTGTTCGTCCGCGGCGACCGCGACGCCGCCGGTTGGCTGGCCCGCGCGCACGAGCTGGAGCAGGCCGCCGGGCGCACCCGTGAGGTGCGGTGGGGCGCGCGCACCCTCGACGTCGACGTCGTCACGGTGACCGCCGACGACGGCACCCCGGTCCTCTCCGACGACCCGGCCCTCACGCTGCCGCACCCGCGGGCGCACGAGCGGGCGTTCGTGCTGGTCCCGTGGCTGTCGCTGGACCCGACCGCGGTGCTGCCGGGGCACGGGCGGGTGGCCGACCTCGTCGCCGCGCTGCCGCCGGAGGACGTGGCCGCGGTCGTGCGGTGGGAGCACCTTCGGTGAGCGAGCTCGCGAGCTCACGCGGAGCTGCAGAGTGACGCCGGTGAACCGCCGCGACCTGGTGGTCGTCGCCGTCGGGCTGGCCCTGGCCGCCTGGCTGCTGGTCCGCGCGACCTACGGCAGCCTGCCGCCGCTGCGCTGGTGGCTGCCGGTCCCGCTGGCGCTGCTCGCCGTCGCCGAGGCCCTGGGCGCCCGCACGCTGCGCGCCCGCCTGGCGGCCGAGCGCGCCGCCCGGCGCAGTGCCCGCGGGGGGGAGGCCGCGCCGCCCGCCGATCCCGGCGCGCCGCTGGTGCGCCGGGTCGAGCCGCTGCTGGTGGCGCGGCTGGCGGTGCTGGCGCAGGCCAGCGCCTTCGTCGGCGCGGCGTTCGTCGGCATCTGGGCCGGGGTGCTGCTGCACGTGGCCCCGGCGGTCACCCGGCTGCAGGCGGCCGGCAGCGACACGGTCACCGCGGTCGTCGGCGTCCTGTGCGCCGTCGCGCTGACCGTTGCCGCGCTGTGGCTGGAGTCGGTCTGCCGCATCCCGCCGGAGGAGCGCGGCGACCGGCGGCCGGGGGACGGCGTCCGGGCCTAGTCGCTCAGCCCCGGGCGGGCACCGTGCCGGCGGTCTCCGGGGCCGTCCCGTCCACCGAGCGGCGCAGCGCCGCGTGCAGCGACTCGGGGGTGAGCACGCCGAGGAAGAGGTCGCCGTCGAGCACCGCGACCCAGCCGGCCTCGTGCTGGAGCATCGTCGCGAACGCGGTCTTCAGCGTGGCGTCGGCGGGCACCCAGGCCTCCATCCGGTGCGCCGCCGGGCCCACCGTGCCGGCGCCCGTGGCCCGCTCGGCCGACAGCCAGCCGTGCAGCCGGCCGTCGTCGTCGAGGACGACCGCCCAGCGGGCGCCCCCGGCCTCCAGCGAGGCCCGGGCGTCGGCGAGCCCGTCGGCCACGTGCACGACCGGCGGCCGCTCCAGGTCGTCGGGGGCGATGCCGGTGACCGCCAGCCGCTTGAGCCCGCGGTCGGCACCCACGAAGTCGGCGACGAAGGCGTTGGCCGGCCGGCCGAGCAGCTCCGCGGGCGGGGCGAACTGCTCGACGTGCCCGCGGGTGCTCATCACCGCGATCCGGTCACCGAGGCGGACGGCCTCCTCGATGTCGTGGGTGACGAAGACGATCGTCTTGCGCACCGTCTCCTGCAGCCGCAGGAACTCCGCCTGCAGCCGCTCGCGGACCACCGGGTCCACCGCGGAGAACGGCTCGTCCATCAGCAGGACGGCGGGGTCGGCCGCCAGCGCCCGCGCCACGCCGGCCCGCTGCCGCTGGCCGCCGGACAGCTGGGCCGGGTAGCGCCCGCCGTGGACGGCGGGGTCGAGGCCCACGGTGGCCAGCAGCTCGTCGACGCGGGCGCGGGTGCGCCGCTTGTCCCAGCCCAGCAGCCGCGGCACGGTGGCGACGTTGTCCCGCACCGTCTGGTGCGGGAAGAGCCCGACGTTCTGGATCACGTAGCCGATCCGGCGGCGCAGCCGGTCGGCGTCGACGCGGGTGACGTCCTCGCCGCCGAGCAGGATCCGCCCCGTCGTCGGCTCGATGACCCGGTTGATCATCTTCATCGTCGTGGTCTTGCCGCAGCCGGACGGGCCGACCAGGACCGACAGCTCGCCCGCGGCGAAGGTGAGGTCCAGCCGCTCCACCCCGACGGTGCCGTCGGGGTAGGTCTTGCTGACCCCCTCGAGCCGGATCTCCTCCGCCGTGCTCTCCCGGCCGGCATCGGCAGTAGCGTCCACGGGGTGACCTCCCTGGGTGCGCGCCCCCTGCTGGACGCGGTGAGCGACCCCGCGGTGGGGCTGCTCGCGGTGGACGAGGCGCCGAACCCGTGGTTCGACCCGTCCTACGTGACGGAGAACTGGGACTCCATCCTGTCCTACACCGCCGAGCACGTCCGGCTGACCGTGCTGGCGGTGGTCATCGGCGCGGCCATCGCGCTGCCGCTGGCGGTGCTGGCCCGGCGCAGCCGGTTCCTGTCGGCGCCGGTGCTGGGCCTGTCCACCGTCGTCTACACGATCCCGTCGCTGGCGATGTTCGCGCTGCTGGTGCCCTTCACCGGGCTGTCGTCGAACACCGTGCTGATCGGCCTGGTCGCCTACTCGCTGGTCATCCTCGTGCGGAACTTCCTGGCCGGCCTGCAGGGCGTCCCGGCGGACGTCCGCGAGGCGGCCCGGGGGATGGGGCTCTCGGCCGCCCAGACGTTCTGGCGGGTGGACCTGCCGCTGGCGCTGCCGGCGTTCATGGCCGGGCTGCGGATCGCCACGGTGTCCACGGTCGCGCTGACGACGGTCGGCGTGCTGGTCGGCCACGGCGGGCTCGGGCAGCTGATCACCGGCGGGTTCGCGGCGAACTTCTACCGCGCCGAGATCGTCACCGGTGCGGTCGGGTGCGTGCTGCTCGCGCTGCTCGCCGACGTCCTGCTGGCCGGCGCCGAGCGGGCGCTCACCCCGTGGACGCGGGCGGTGCGCGCGTGAACGACTTCTCGCGGGCGCTGGTGTACCTCAACGACCCGTTCAACTGGACCCGCCCCAACGGCATCGTCGACCTGACGCTGGAGCACCTGGGCATCTCCGTCGTCGCGGTCCTGGCGGCGATGGCGGTGGCGCTGCCGGTCGGCGTCGCCCTGGGGACGGCGCGCCGCGGCTCGGGGCTGGTCGTCGTCCTGTCCAACGTCAGCCGGGCGGTGCCGACCCTCGCGCTGCTCACCCTCTTCGCCGTCAGCCCCATCGGCTTCGGCAACCGTGCGACGACGATCGCGCTGGCGGTGTTCGCCGTCCCGCCGATCCTCACCAACACCTTCGTCGGCTTCCGCGGCGTCGACCCCGAGGTGAAGGAGGCCGCGCGCGGGATGGGGATGAGCCGGGCGCAGGTGCTCGGCCGGGTCGAGCTGCCGCTGGCCCTCCCCCTGGTGACCACCGGCATCCGCACCGCGGCGGTCCAGGTGGTGGCGACGGCGGGGCTGGCCGCGCTGGTCGGCGGGGGAGGGCTCGGCCGGCTGATCAACCTCGGGTTCGGCCAGCAGGACTACGGCGTGATGATCGCCGGCGCCGTCCTCGTGGCGGGCCTGGCGCTGCTCACCGAGCTCGTCCTCGCGGTGCTGTCCTGGGCGGTCACCCCGGGGCCGCGCCGGCTGCCGTTCCTGCACGTCCGCGCGACCGCCGCGCGGGACGGCGCCGTGCCGGAACCCACCGCCAGCGGGGTCCCGCTGTGACCTGCGTCTCCGTCTGATCCCGGGCAGGTAACGAGAGCGCAACACATCGGCGGTGCCGGTGTCGGTGCGCGGGGAGCCGCGGGTTGCATGTGTCGCGCGGGGGACCCCCGCCAGACACGCGTCGCGGCCGCCCGCCGCACGGGACACAGAAGGCGGACACCATGCGCAAGCGCGCTCTCGCGCCTCTCCTGCTCACCGGCCTGCTCCTGACCGCCGCCTGCGGCGAGTCGGGCTCCTCGGGCACCGGCGGCTCGACCGCGAGCGGCTCGGCCGCCAGCGGCGACGCCTGCGCCCCCGTGGCCGGTGACCAGCTCGTCGTCCTCGAGGACGACCAGGAGCTGCAGAACGCCGACAACATCGTGCCGGCGGTGACCTCGGCCACCGCCGCGGCCAACCCCGCGCTGGTGCCGGCCCTCGACGCGGTCTCGGCCGCCCTCACCACCGACCAGCTCATCGACATGAACGCCGCCGTCGACCTCGAGCGGCAGAGCGCCGAGGACGTCGCGGCCCAGTGGGTCGAGGACAGCGGCGTGACCGACGGCCTCGAGCAGGGCAGCGGGCCGGTCGTCGTGGGCGCCGGCAACTTCACCGAGTCGACGATCCTGGCCAACGTCTACGCCAGGGTCCTGCAGGCGGCGGGCTTCGACGCCACCGTGCGCGAGGTGGGCAACCGCGACCTCTACCTGCCGGCGCTGATCTCCGGCACCGACCTGCAGGTCTTCCCGGAGTACCTGGCCACCGTCACCGAGGCGCTCAACGCCCAGGTCAACGGCCCCAACCCGGCGCCGCTCGCCAGTGGCGACGCCCAGGCCACCCGCGACGCGCTGCAGCCGCTGGCCGACCAGGTCGGGCTGACCTTCGGCACGCCGTCGGAGGCCGCCGACCAGAACGCCTTCGCGGTGACGCAGGAGTTCGCCGACCAGCTCGGCGTGACCACGCTGTCGGAGCTCGCCGACGCCTGCGGTGACGGGTCGCTGGTCCTCGGCGGGCCGGCCGAGTGCCCGACCCGGCCGTTCTGCCAGCCGGGCCTCGAGGAGACCTACGGCCTGCAGTTCGCCGAGTTCCGCGAGTTCGACGCCGGCGGCCCGGCGACCAAGGCCGCCATCCAGCAGGGCGAGGTCTCGATGGGCCTGGTCTTCAGCTCCGACGGCGCCCTCGCCCAGGACTGATGACGGACCACCCTTCCCCCCACGCCTCGCAAGCTCGGCGCGGGCCCCTGAAGGGTGGCCGTTCCAGCACCTCACCTGGCGGACCCGGCTGCGGCACACGGGACGATTCCGTGCCGCAGTCGGGGGCTCGCTCAGCGTTACCCTGAGGGCATGCGGACGGGGGGAGGGCTGCGCGTCGCCGGGCAGGTGCTCGGGTGCGTGCTCGCCACCGCCGCGACCGCCGTCGTCTTCCTCAGCGACGACCCGCAGGTCCTGCGGGTGGCCGTGGTCGCCGTCGCCTGGGCCTGCCTGGGCGCCGCCTTCGCGGCCGGGCGCCGCCCGGAGCCGGCGGCCGGCGGTGCCGACGTCGCCGCCCTCGAGGCGCAGCTGCGCCGGGCCCACGAGGCCGAGCGCGAGCGCGACGCGGCCGCGCACCGGCAGTCGGAGCTGCAGCTGGAGGCGCGGGTCCGCGGCGAGGCGGAGGCGTCGATGCGCCGCGAGCTCGACGGGCTGCGCGCCGAGCTGACCGGGCTGCGCGGCGACCTCGCGGGCCTCGGCGCGCTGCACGCCGAGGTCGCCGCCATCGGCGCCCTGCGGGGCGACCTGGCCGAGCTGGCCGGCCTGCGCGCCGACGTCGGCCGGCTGCGCGCCGAGCTGACCGAGCGGTCCGCGGGCGAGCTGCACCCACCGGGCGAGCTGCACCACTCGGGCGAGATGCACATCGAGCGGGTGGTCATGCGCACCCAGTCGGTGCGGACCGGCCGCGACCCGCTGGAGCCGGCGACCGCCGCCTGGCACGCCGCCGTCCCCCGGGAGCTGGGCGGCTGGGCGGCCCCGTCCGACGGCGCCGGCACCGCGGTGCCGGCCACGGTCGCCGTCCCGCTCCCCGCGCCGGAGCCCCTGCCCGAGCTCCTGCCCGAGCCCGAGCCGGTCGCGCGCGTGGTGGCGCCCCCGCCGGTCCCGCGCCGCCGGCGCACCGACCTGCCCGCCGACCTGCTGCCCCCGGCGCCGCAGGAGCAGCTGACCCTCGAGCGCCCCTCCGTGCACGCCGCCGCCGCGGGGCACGGCAGGTACGGGGCGCCGGCCGACGACGAGGCCGGCGCGGCACGGCTCGCGCAGATCCTGGCCGAGAGCGGAGTCACTCCCGGCGGCCGGCGCCGCCGCTACCGCGACGCCTGACGAAGGACCCCCTCGCCCCTCACCACTCGCAGGCTCGCGCCAGGCCCCGTCCAGAGGCTCGCCGCGAGCGTGCGAGCGGTGAGGAGGACGGGGTCCTTCTGCCTGCGAGGGGGCCGGAGGGTCGCCGGCTAGGCCGGGCCGCGGGAGAGCGCGCCGCCGTCGAGCACGAGCGTCTGGCCGGTGACCCAGCCGGCACCGAGCAGGTAGGCCGCGGCCTCGCCGACGTCCTCGGGCTCGCCCAGCCGGCCGGCCGGGTAGGCGCGGGCGGCCTCCTCCTCGCGGCCCTCGTAGAGCGCGCCGGCGAAGCGGGTCTTCACCACCGCCGGGGCGACCGCGTTGACCGTCACCTTCGGGCCGAGCTCCACGGCCAGCTGGGTGACCAGGTTGACCAGCCCCGCCTTGCTGACGCCGTAGCCGCCGATCATCGGCGAGGCCTTGAGCCCGGCCACCGAGGCGACGACGAGGATCGAGCCGCCGTGCTCGGACATCCACGCCCGCCAGGCCTCCTGCACCAGGCCGAGCGTGCCGACGACGTTGGTGTCGAGGATCTTGCGGAACGCGTCGAGGTCGAGGTCCACCATCGGGCCGTAGACGGGGTTGATCCCGACGTTGCCGACCAGGTGGTCGAGGCTGCCGAACCGCTCGACCGCGGTGCGCACGGCCTCGGCGCGGTGCGCGGCGTCCCCGGCGTTGCCCGGCACGCCGACGGCGACGTCGGGACCGCCGAGCGCCGCGACCGCCTCCTCGAGCGCCTCGGCCTTGCGGGCGGTGAGCACCACGCGCGCCCCCCGGTCGACCAGGCTGCGGGCGATGGCCAGCCCGATGCCGCGGCTGCCGCCGGTGACCAGCGCGGTGCATCCCTCGAACGTGCCCACGTCACTCCCTCGTGTCCGCCGGCGACCGCGTCGGCGCCGGTGCCGCCGCAACCGTAGGACCGCCCCGGACGGGCTCCCCGCCCACCCCGGCGACGGTGGCGTGAGCCACGCCACAGTGCCGTTCCGTTGCAGGCGCCCGGGGGCCGACTCACACTCGCCTTCGGCGCGTCGCCCGCGTGACACACCCGGTCGCAGCGGACGCCCCGCCGGCACGACCCGCACCGCCCTCGCACCACCGGACCGCCGACGACGACGGTCCGCCCACCGAGTCCGGTACCCGCCAGGGACTGGAACGAGAGGTGTCCCGATGCCTGCTGCCCGCAGGACCCCCCGCGCTGCCGGGCTCGAGCCCGCCGACAGCGCCCCCGCCCGGCTCCGCGTCGGCGTCATCGGCGCCGGCCGCGTCGGCGCCGTCCTCGGGGCCGCCCTCGCCGCCGCCGGCCACGACGTGGTCGCCGCCTCCGGCGTCTCCACCGCCTCCGCCGAGCGCGCCGCCCGGCTGCTGCCCGGCACCCCGCTGCTGCCCGCCGACGAGGTGGTCGCCGCCGCCGACCTCGTGGTCCTCGCCGTCCCCGACGACACGCTGCCCGGCCTCGTCGCGGGCCTCGCCGAGACCGGCACCTGGCGGGCCGGCCAGCTCGCCTTCCACACCTCCGGCGCGCACGGCCTGGCCGTCCTCGCCCCCGCGGAGCAGGCCGGCGTCCTGCCGCTGGCCCTGCACCCGGCCATGACCTTCACCGGCGCCCCCGAGGACGCCGACCGGCTCGCCGGCGCGCCGTTCGGCGTCACCAGCCGTCCCCTGCACCGGCCGGTCGCCGAGACCCTGGTGCTGGAGATGGGCGGGGAGCCGTTCTTCGTCGCCGAGGACGACCGGCGGCTCTACCACGCGGCGCTGGTCACCGGCGCCAACCACCTGGTCACCCTCGTCGCCGAGGCCGCCGACCTGCTGCGCCAGGCCGGCGTCGACACCCCGGCCCGGGTGCTCACCCCGCTGCTCACCGCCGCGCTGGACAACGGCCTGCGCCGCGGCGACCGCGGGCTCACCGGCCCGGTCAGCCGCGGCGACGTCGGCACGGTGGCCGACCACCTCGCGACGCTCACCGACCGGGCTCCCGAGTCGGTGGCCGCCTACGTCGCCATGGCGCAGCGGACCACCGAGCGGGCGCTGTCCGCCGGCCGGCTCAAGCGGCACGAGGGCGCGCCGCTGCTCGACCTGCTGTACGAGGCCGCCGACCCGGCGGGCTCCCGGTGACCACCAGCACCGCGGCCGTGTCGTCCACCCACCCCACCGCCCCGGCCGTCGCGGAGACGACCGCGGACCTCGCCCGCCTGCGCGCCTCCCTGCCCGGCCCGGTGGCGCTGGTCCCGACCATGGGCGCCCTGCACGAGGGGCACCGCGCGCTGGTCCGCGCCGCCCGCGAGCGGGCCGGCAGCGTCGTCGTGTCGGTGTTCGTCAACCCGACCCAGTTCGGCCCCGGCGAGGACCTCGACCGCTACCCGCGCACGTGGGACGCCGACCTCGCCGCGCTCACCGACGAGGGCGCCGACGTCGTGTTCCACCCGCCGGTCGACGAGGTCTACCCGCCCGGCTCGCTCGGCGTCACCGTCGACCCCGGCCCGCTCGGGTCGGTCCTCGAGGGCGCGGTGCGGCCCGGCCACTTCGCCGGCGTCCTGACCGTCGTCGCCAAGCTGTTCGGCCTCACCCGGCCCGACCTCGCGTTCTTCGGCGACAAGGACTACCAGCAGCTGACGCTGGTCCGGGCGATGGTCCGCGAGCTGGCGCTGCCGCTGGAGGTGGTCGGCGTGCCGACCGTCCGCGAGGACGACGGCATGGCGCTGTCCAGCCGCAACCGCTACCTGGCGCCGGAAGAGCGCGCCCGGGCCGCGACGTTGAACAGGGCGCTGCGTGCCGGGGCGGACGCCGGCCCGCGCGGCGCCGAGGCGGTCCTCGCCGCCGCCCGCGAGGTGCTGGCCGGCGCGCCCGAGCTGGTGCCCGACTACCTCGCGCTCACCGACCCCGACCTGGGCCCGGCCCCCGCCGCCGGCCCCGCCCGGCTGCTGCTGGCCGCCCGCGCCGGCAGCACCCGCCTCCTCGACAACGCCGCCGTCCAGCTGGGAGCCCCCCGATGATGCGCACGATGCTCAAGTCCAAGATCCACCGGGCGACGGTGACGCAGGCCGACCTGCACTACGTCGGCTCGGTGACCGTCGACGAGGACCTGCTCGACGCCGCCGACCTCATCCCCGGCGAGCAGGTCGCGATCGTGGACGTCACCAACGGCGCCCGCCTGGAGACCTACGTCATCCCGGGCGAGCGGGGCAGCGGCGTCATCGGCATCAACGGCGCCGCCGCGCACCTGGTGCACCCCGGCGACCTGGTGATCCTCATCAGCTACGGCCTCATGGACGAGACCGAGGCGAAGAGCCACATCCCGAAGGTCGTGCACGTCGACGGCGGCAACCGCGTCGTCGAGCTGGGCGGGGACCCCTCGGCCCCGGTGCCCGGCGCGGCCGACCAGCAGCGCAGCGACCTCGGCGTCCCCGTCCGGTGACGTCCCTGGCGGCGCCCGTGACGGGCCTGCCCACCCGGCTGACGGCTCCCGCACCCGGCTGGGAGCTGTCGGCCGACGTCTGCGTCGTCGGCTCCGGCGTCGCGGGCCTGTGCGTCGCGCTGCACGCCCGGGCAGCGGGGCTGTCGGTCGCCGTCGTCACCAAGGTCCGCGTCGACGACGGCTCGACCCGCTGGGCACAGGGCGGCATCGCCGCCGTGCTCGACCCGGCCGACAGCCCCGAGGCACACGCCCGCGACACCGAGGTCGCCGGCGTCGGGCTGTGCGAGCCCGACGCGGTCCGCACCCTGGTGACCGAGGGCCCGGCGCGGCTGCACCAGCTCATCGGCTGGGGCGCCGGCTTCGACCGCGACCCCTCCGGCCGGCTGCTGCTCACCCGCGAGGGCGGGCACACCGCCGACCGGATCGTGCACGCCGGCGGCGACGCCACCGGCGCCGAGGTCATGCGCGCCCTGTGCGAGGCCGTGCACGCCGACCCCGGCATCACCCTCGTCGAGCACGCGATGGTGCTCGACCTGCTCACCGACGCCGGCGGCGGGGCCGCCGGCGTCACCCTGCACGTCCTCGGCGAGGGCACCGAGGACGGCGTGGGCGCCGTCCGTGCGCGGGCCGTCGTGCTGGCCACCGGCGGGATGGGCCAGGTCTACGCCGCGACGACGAACCCCGCGGTGTCCACCGGCGACGGCGTGGCCCTGGGCCTGCGCGCCGGCGCGGTGGCCACCGACCTGGAGTTCGTGCAGTTCCACCCGACGTCGCTGTACCGCGGCCCGGGCGCCCGCGGGCAGCAGCCGCTGGTCAGCGAGGCGCTGCGCGGCGAGGGTGCGGTGCTGCGCGACGGGGCGGGGGAGCGGTTCATGCTCGGCGTCCACCCGCAGGCCGAGCTGGCGCCGCGCGACGTCGTCGCCAAGGCGATCACCCGCGTGCAGCTGCGCGACGGCGTCGACCACGTCTGGCTCGACGCCCGGCACGTGCCCGGCCTCGCCGAGCGGTTCCCGACCATCGTGGCCAGCTGCCGGGCGATCGGCGTCGACCCGGTCACCGACCTGGTACCGGTCACGCCGGCCGCCCACTACGCCTCCGGCGGCCTGGTCACCGACCTCGCCGGCCGGACCACCGTCCCCAGGCTCTACGCCTGCGGCGAGGTCGCCTGTACCGGCGTGCACGGCGCCAACCGGCTGGCGTCGAACTCGCTGCTCGAGGGGCTGGTGTTCGCCGCCCGCATCGGCGCGGAGCTGGCCCGCTCGCTGCCCCCGGCCGCGCCGGCCCGCGCGGCCGCCGCCGGGACCGCGGGCCTGCTGGACCCGGCCGGGCGACGCGCCGTCACCGAGACCATGTCCGGCCGGGTCGCCGCGCTGCGCTCGGGCGCCGGGCTGGCCGAGGCCACGGGCGTGCTGGCCGGGCTGGCCGCCGGGCTGGTGACCGGCCCCGGCGCCGCACCCGGCGTGGAGAGCTGGGAGGCCACCGACCTGCTCACCGTCGCGAGCGCCCTCACCGCCGCCGCCGGCGCCCGCGAGGAGACCCGCGGCTGCCACTGGCGCGAGGATCACCCCGCGACCGAGGAGGACTGGCGGGTGCACCTCGACGTCCGCCTCGACGACGACGGCCGGCTGCGCCTGACCCGCCGGCCGGTGGGGACCCCCGTGGTGCAGCCGTGGTGACCGCCGACCCGCGGTCGCTGGAGGGCACCGGGCTGTCGCCGGCCTGGGTCGACGACCTGGTCGAGCGCACGCTGGCCGAGGACCTCGCCGGCGGGGCCGTCCTGCCCGCCGAGCCGGACCTCGCCGTCGCGCTCGACGTCACCAGCGCCGCCACCGTGCCCCCGGTGCAGTACGGCACCGCCGACCTCGTCGCCCGCGCCGACGGCGTCGTCGCCGGCCTGCCGGTCGCCGCCCGGGTGTTCACCCGCCTCGCGCCCGGCGCCACGCTCACCGCCGGCGCGGCCGACAGCGACCGGGTGACCCGCGGCGACGTGCTGCTGACCGTCCGCGGGCCGGTCCGCGCGCTGCTGGCCGCCGAGCGCAGCGCGCTGAACATCGCCAGCCGGGCCAGCGGCATCGCCACCGCCACCCGCGCCTGGGTGGACGCCGTCGCGGGCACCGGCGCCGTCGTCCTCGACACCCGCAAGACCACCCCCGGGCTGCGCCCGCTGGAGAAGTACGCGGTGCGCTGCGGCGGCGGGTCGAACAAGCGCATGGGCCTCTACGACGTCGCGATGGTGAAGGACAACCACGTCGCCGCCGCGGGCTCCGTGGCCGCCGCCGTGGCCGCGGTCCGCGAGCGGGCGCCGCGGGTGCCGGTGCAGGTGGAGGCGGACACCCCCGCGCAGGCGGTCGAGGCGGTCGAGGCGGGCGCGGACTTCCTGCTGCTGGACAACATGCCGCCCGCGCAGCTGCGCGAGGTGGTGGCCCTGGTCGGCGGCCGCGCGGAGCTCGAGGCCACCGGCGGGCTCACCCTCGCCGTCGCCCGCGAGGTCGCCGCGACCGGCGTGGACTTCCTCTCGGTCGGCGCGCTCACCCACTCCTCGCCGATCCTCGACCTCGCGCTCGACCTGCGGAGCTGACCGGCGTGCTGCTCACCGTCGACGTCGGCAACAGCCAGACCGTGCTGGCCACCTTCGACGGCGCCCGGCGGGTCGGCTGCTGGCGCGTGACCACGCACCCGCGGGCCACCTCCGACGAGATCCGGATGCTCTGGCGCGGGCTGCTGCGCGACACCCCGGTCACCGGCGTCGCGGCGTGCTCCACGGTGCCGGCGCTGCTGCCCGCGCTGCGGCAGCTGCTGGACTCCCTCGAGGTGCCGGTCGTGCTCATCGGCCCCGGCGTGCGCACCGGCGTCCCGCTGCACGTGGACAACCCGCGCGAGGTCGGCGCCGACCGCGTGGTCACCGCCCTGGCCGCGCACGAGCTGTTCGGCCGGGCGCCCGACGGGAGCGGCCGCCCGGTCGTGGTGGTCGACTTCGGCACCTCCACCAACGTCGACGCCGTCGGCCCGGACGGGCAGTTCCTCGGCGGCGCGCTGGCCCCGGGCGTCGAGGTCAGCCTGGAGGCGCTGGCCACCCGCGCGGCGCAGCTGCGGTCGGTGGAGCTCACCGTCCCGGCGCAGGCGATCGGGAAGAACACCGTCGCCGCGCTGCAGTCGGGGGTGGTCCTCGGCTTCGCCGGGCTGGTCGACGGGCTGGTCGGCCGGATCGCCGGCGAGCTGGTCGCGCAGTTCGGCGACCCGCCGGTCGTCGTCGCCACCGGGGGCCTGGCGCCGCTGGTGGCCGACAGCTGCCGCACCGTCGCCGAGCGCGAGCCCGACCTCACCGTGCACGGCCTGCGGCTGGCCTTCGAGCGCTCCCAGGCCGGCGGCCGCCGCTAGGACGTCGCCGGAGGTGTCGCGGCGCACGGCCGTAGGCTCGGACGGCGTGACCGACGAACCCCCGGGCCTGCCGGACGACGAGCTCCCCGAACAGCTCCGGGTCCGCCGCGCCAAGCTCGACCGGCTGCGCGCGTCCGGCGTCGACCCGTACCCGGTCACGGTGGAGCGCACCACCTCGCTGGCCGACGTCCGGGCCAAGCACCCCGACCTCGAGCCCGACACCACGACCGGCGAGCGGGTCGGCGTCACCGGCCGGGTCATCTTCAGCCGCAACACCGGCAAGCTCTGCTTCGCGACGCTGCGCGAGGGCGACGCCGAGCTGCAGGTCATGCTCTCCCGCGACCGCGTGGGCGCCGAGGCGCTGGACGCCTGGAAGGCCGACGTCGACCTCGGCGACCACGTCTTCGTCGAGGGGGAGGTCGGGACGTCGCGGCGCGGCGAGCTGTCGGTGTTCGCCGACTCCTGGCGGATGGCGGCCAAGGCGCTGCGCCCGCTGCCGGTGGCGCACAAGCCGATGAGCGAGGAGCTGCGGGTCCGCCGCCGCTACGTGGACCTCATCGTCCGCGACGAGGCGCGCCGCACCGTCCGGCAGCGAGCCCAGGTGATGGCCGCGCTGCGGTCCGGGCTCACCGGCCGCGGGTTCCTCGAGGTCGAGACGCCGATGCTGCAGACCGTGCACGGCGGTGCTGCCGCCCGGCCGTTCCGCACGCACATGAACGCCTTCGACCTCGACCTGTACCTGCGCATCGCGCCCGAGCTGTTCCTCAAGCGGTGCATCGTCGGCGGCCTGGAGAAGGTCTTCGAGATCAACCGCAACTTCCGCAACGAGGGCGCCGACAGCTCGCACTCGCCGGAGTTCGCGATGCTCGAGTTCTACGAGGCCTACGCCGACTACCAGGACGTGGCGCGCACCACGCGGGAACTGGTCCAGGAGTGCTGCGCGGCGCTGTTCGGCGACCACGTCGCGCGCCACCACGACGGCACCGAGATCGACCTGTCGGGGGAGTGGCCGCAGGTGCCGCTCTACACGCTGGTCTCCGACGCCGTCGGCGAGGAGGTCACCCCGGAGACGCCGGTCGAGCGGCTGCGGGAGCTGGCCGGCCGGCACGACGTCGGCGTCGACCCGGCGTGGCTGCCCGGCAAGGTGGTCGAGGAGCTGTTCGAGGCGCTGGTGCAGGACTCCCTGCAGGCGCCCACGTTCGTCGTCGACTACCCCGTCGACACCTCGCCCCTGACCCGCGCGCACCGCACGACGCCGGGCCTGGCGGAGAAGTGGGACCTCTACATCGCCGGCATCGAGCGCGGCACCGGTTACTCGGAGCTGGTCGACCCGGTCGTCCAGCGTGATCGGTTCACCCAGCAGGCGCTGCTGGCCGCGGCCGGCGACCCCGAGGCCATGGTGCTCGACGAGGACTTCCTCGAGGCCCTCGAGTACGGGATGCCGCCGTCCGGTGGTGTCGGGATGGGCATCGACCGGCTGATGATGACGCTCACCGGCCTCGGTATCCGCGAGACGATCCTGTTCCCGTTGGTCCGCCCCATTTCCTGACTCATCCCGTTCCGCTGCGCCGAATTCCTCCCCGAAAGGGGCGACCCGCCGTCGGGGATTGCTCTTCCCCCTTCCTCCTGTGGTGGAATGTGCGCGTCACCCAGCTCCGGGTGGCTGCAATTGTCCGGCCACGGGGGCCGAGAGGGAGTGAGGAAAGCGGAATGGCGCGCAAGGTCCAGGTGATCCTGAGTGACGACCTCGACGAGGACCTCCCCGCGGACGAGACGGTGAGTTTCTCGCTCGACGGCACGAACTACGAGATCGACCTGTCCGAGAAGAACGCGAAGGAACTGCGCGACGCCTTCTCCCGGTACGTGCAGGCCGCCCGCAAGGTCGGCCGCGGCAGTGGTCGGGCCTCCGGCGCCGGCCGGTCCCGTGCCACCGGCGGCGGCGGGCGGATGGACCGCGAGCAGGCGGGCGCGATCCGCGACTGGGCCCGCAAGAACGGCCACAACGTCAGCGACCGCGGCCGCATCCCGGCCAGCGTCGTCGAGGCCTACGAGGCCGCCCACTAGGGAAAGGACCCCCTCGCCCCCACCCCTCGCCCCGCGCGGGGTGGGGGCGAGGGGGCCGTTCCAGCACGTCACCGGTGGCCCGGTCCCTCGACGAGGGGCCGGGCCGTCGGCGTCCCCGGGGGACACGCCGTCCGCTGTCGGCGTAACGCCCCCGGAACACCGCCCCGCCACCATCGGTTGGACCGGGCAAGCCACCCACCGCACCGCCGGTCGTGACCGACGGGACGGCGTGGTCCGTGACTACAGTGGAATGACCGGTGCCCCAGCGCGCCGACGGACGTCGGGTGCTCCTCCCCGCTCGTGGGGAGGGACGTGCCGGACCAGCCGGTCAGAGGAGAAGCAGCAGATGTTCGAACGGTTCACCGACCGAGCCCGACGGGTGGTCGTCCTGGCGCAGGAAGAGGCCAGGATGCTCAACCACAACTACATCGGCACCGAGCACATCCTCCTGGGCCTGATCCACGAGGGCGAGGGCGTCGCTGCCAAGGCCCTCGAGTCGCTCGGCATCTCGCTCGAGGGTGTCCGCCAGCAGGTCGAGGAGATCATCGGCCAGGGCCAGCAGGCCCCGTCCGGGCACATCCCCTTCACCCCGCGGGCGAAGAAGGTGCTCGAGCTGTCCCTGCGCGAGGCGCTGCAGCTCGGCCACAACTACATCGGCACCGAGCACATCCTGCTCGGCCTGATCCGCGAGGGCGAGGGCGTGGCCGCCCAGGTCCTCGTGAAGCTGGGCGCCGACCTCAACCGCGTCCGCCAGCAGGTCATCCAGCTGCTCTCCGGCTACCAGGGCAAGGAGCCGGCCTCGGCTGGCGGCCCCGCGGAGGGCACGCCGTCGACGTCGCTGGTGCTCGACCAGTTCGGCCGCAACCTGACCCAGGCCGCGCGCGACTCCAAGCTCGACCCGGTCATCGGGCGGGCCAAGGAGATCGAGCGGGTCATGCAGGTCCTCTCGCGGCGGACCAAGAACAACCCCGTCCTCATCGGCGAGCCCGGCGTCGGCAAGACCGCCGTCGTCGAGGGCCTGGCCCAGGCGATCGTCAAGGGCGAGGTCCCCGAGACGCTGAAGGACAAGCAGCTCTACACCCTCGACCTCGGCGCCCTGGTCGCCGGCTCGCGGTACCGCGGTGACTTCGAGGAGCGCCTCAAGAAGGTGCTCAAGGAGATCCGCACCCGCGGCGACATCATCCTGTTCATCGACGAGATCCACACCCTCGTCGGTGCCGGTGCCGCCGAGGGCGCGATCGACGCCGCCAGCATCCTCAAGCCGATGCTGGCCCGCGGTGAGCTGCAGACCATCGGCGCCACCACGCTCGACGAGTACCGCAAGCACCTCGAGAAGGACGCCGCGCTCGAGCGCCGCTTCCAGCCGATCCAGGTGGGCGAGCCGACGCTCACCCACACGATCGAGATCCTCAAGGGCCTGCGCGACCGCTACGAGGCGCACCACCGGATCAGCATCACCGACGGCGCCCTCGTCGCCGCCGCCACGCTGGCCGACCGGTACATCTCCGACCGCTTCCTGCCGGACAAGGCGATCGACCTGATCGACGAGGCCGGTGCCCGGATGCGGATCAAGCGGATGACCGCCCCGCCGGACCTGCGCGAGTTCGACGACCGGATCGCCGGCATCCGCCGCGAGAAGGAGTCGGCGATCGACGCGCAGGACTTCGAGAAGGCCGCGTCGCTGCGCGACAAGGAGAAGACCCTCCTGGCCGAAAAGGCCGAGCGGGAGAAGGCGTGGAAGGCCGGCGACATGGACGTCGTCGCCGAGGTCGACGACGAGCAGATCGCCGAGGTGCTGGCCAACTGGACCGGCATCCCCGTCTTCAAGCTCACCGAGGAGGAGACGACCCGTCTGCTCCGCATGGAGGACGAGCTCCACAAGCGGATCATCGGCCAGGAAGAGGCCATCAAGAGCGTCAGCCAGGCGATCCGGCGCACCCGCGCGGGCCTCAAGGACCCGCGTCGCCCCGGTGGCTCGTTCATCTTCGCCGGCCCCTCGGGTGTCGGTAAGACCGAGCTCGCCAAGGCGCTCGCGAACTTCCTGTTCGGCGAGGACGACGCGCTCATCCAGATCGACATGGGCGAGTTCCACGACCGGTTCACCGTGTCGCGGCTCGTCGGTGCCCCTCCCGGCTACGTCGGTTACGACGAGGGCGGCCAGCTGACCGAGAAGGTGCGGCGCAAGCCGTTCTCGGTGGTCCTCTTCGACGAGATCGAGAAGGCCCACGCCGACGTCTTCAACACGCTGCTGCAGGTGCTGGAGGACGGCCGCCTCACCGACGGTCAGGGCCGGATCGTGGACTTCAAGAACACGATCCTGATCCTCACGACCAACCTCGGGACGCGGGACATCTCCAAGGCGGTCGGCCTCGGCTTCCAGGCCGGGAACGACGACCAGTCGAACTACGAGCGCATGAAGACGAAGGTCCACGACGAGCTCAAGCAGCACTTCCGGCCCGAGTTCCTCAACCGCATCGACGACATCGTCGTGTTCCACCAGCTGACCGAGGCCGAGATCATCCAGATCGTCGACCTGATGCTCGCCCGCGTGGAGGGCCAGCTGAGCAACAAGGACATGTCGCTCGAGGTCACCCAGGAGGCCAAGAAGCTCCTGGCGGCCCGCGGGTTCGACCCGGTGCTGGGCGCCCGGCCGCTGCGCCGGACCATCCAGCGCGAGATCGAGGACGCGCTGTCGGAGAAGATCCTCTACGGGGAGCTGACCGCCGGTCAGATCGTCGTGGTGGACGTCGAGGGCGAGGGCACCGACGCGAAGTTCACCTTCCGCGGCGAGAGCAAGCCGATCGACCTGCCCGACACGCCGCCGGTGGCGCTGACCGTCGGCGACGACGAGGAGGGCACCCAGGGCCCCTCGCTCCGCAAGGAGTAAGCGGCCCCGGCAGGTCCACCGACAGGGGCCGTCTCCCGCGAGGGAGGCGGCCCCTGTCGCGTTCCCGGGGAGGGGAGGACGCCCGCGGCCCCTCGGGTGCCCACCCGACGCCGCCCCGGCGCCGCTGAGGGGGTTCAGGCGGGGAGGGTGAACCGGCCGTCGTCGGTCTGCTCGACCAGGCCGTCGGCCAGCAGGGAGTCCAGGCACCGGGACCGCTGCACCGGGTCGTCCCAGGTGGCGTCCAGGGCGGGGGCGGGGACCGGACCGTCGGCGGCGCGCAGGACGTCGAGCAGCCGGCCGCGGACCTGCCGGTCGGTGCCGGCGAACCGCTGCACCCGCTTCGGCGGCCCCTCGGCGGCGGGACAGTCGGCCAGCCGCCAGGCGCACCGGTCCCGCACCGGGCACGCGGCGCACCGCGGCGTGCGGGCCACGCAGACCAGCGCGCCGAGCTCCATGGCCGCCACCGAGAACCGGCACGCCCGCTCCCGGTCCGCCGGCGCGAGCGCCGCGACGTCGGTCAGGTCGGAGGCGCGCGCGGTCCCGGCCTCGGCGCGGCCGTGCACCAGCCGGGCCACCACCCGCCGCACGTTGGTGTCCACGACCGGCTGCGGCGTCCCGTGGCCGAAGCAGGCCACCGCCCGGGCCGTGTAGGTCCCGATGCCCGGCAGCGCCTCCAGGGCCGCCACGTCGGCCGGGACGGCGCCCCCGTGCCGCTCGACGAGGGCCACGGCGGTCTCCCGCAGCCGCAGCGCCCGGCGTGGGTAGCCGAGCTTGCCCCAGGCGCGGATCACCTCGGCCGGCGACGCGGCGGCGAGCGCGGCCGGGGTGGGCCAGCGCTCCGTCCAGGCGCGCCACACCGGCTCGACCCGCGCCACCGGCGTCTGCTGCAGCATCACCTCGCTGACCAGCACCGCCCACGGGTCCACGCCGGGCCGGCGCCACGGCAGGTCGCGGGCCGCCGTGTCGTACCAGTCGACGAGGGCGTCCCCGAGTCCGGCGGTGCTGCTCACGAGGGTCCAGTGTGCCCCGCGCCGGGCCCGGCCCCCGGCCGCGGCGTGCCCTGTGGGGACGGCCCGGAGGCGCGCACTACCGTCGCCCCTGTGCTGCACCCGGTCGGGCCCCTGCCGGCCGCCGTCTACTGGCGACGGCGGCTGCTCGTGCTCCTCCTGCTCGTCGCCGTCCTCGGCGGCGGGACGTGGCTCGGGGTGGCGCTGGTGAGCGGCGGCTCGGGGAGCCCGGCCTCGGCCGCCGGCACCTCGGAGGCGGCGTCGACGGCGTCGGCCTCGGCGGAGCCGCCCGCCCTCGACCGGGTCCTCCCGTCGGTGGCCGGCGTGCAGACCCCCACACCGCCGCCCACCCCGACGCCGGCCGCACCCCCCGCGCCGGCCGGCCCGGTCCAGCAGGCCGGCGCCCCGTGCGTCGACGACGTCGTCGCGCTGGAGGTGCGCACGCCCGGCACGGTCGCCGCCGGCTCCTCGCCGACGCTCGAGCTCGTCGTCACCAACACCGCCGCGGTGCCGTGCACCCGCGTGCTGGACAAGCAGGTGCAGGAGATGGTGCTGCTCGACGCGGCCGGCGCCCGGCTGTGGGGCAGCAACGACTGCCAGCCCGAGACCAGCAGCGACACCCGCACGCTGCAGCCCGGTGAGCAGGTGGTGTTCCCACTGGTCTGGAGCGGACTGACCAGCGAGCCGACCTGCACCGCGGCGCGCGTCGCGGTGGCCCCGGGTCAGTACGTGCTGCGCGCCCGGCTGGACACCAAGACCAGCCCGGACGCCGTCCTCAGCATCACCTGACGAAGGACCTCCCCGCCCCCCCACCGCTCGCAGGCTCGCGGCGGGCCCCTGCAGGGAGGCCGTTCCCCCTCCGTCGGTGGTGGGCCGCCGGCTAGCTGTAGCGGTCGAGGATCGAGGTCTCGGCCAGCCGGGACAGGCCCTCGCGGATGCCCCGGGCCCGGGCCTCGCCGACGCCCTCAACGGCGAGCAGGTCCTCGATGGTGGCCGCGAGCAGCTTCTGCAGGCCGCCGAAGTGGTCGACCAGGCGGTCGATGATCGCCGCGGGCAGCCGCGGCACCCGGGCCAGCAGCCGGTAGCCGCGCGGGCTGACGGGGGAGTCCAGCGCGTCGGCCGAGGTGGGCAGCCCGTAGCAGCGCGAGACGGCGGACAGGTCGAGCAGCTCGGTGGCCGACAGCCCCCGCAGCTCGGCGAGCACGTCCTCGATGGTGCGCGGCCGGCGGGTGCCCGGGGCGGGCAGGTAGTCGCGCACCAGCAGCGCGCGGTCCTCCTCGACGCCGGCCAGCATCTCGTCCAGCTGCAGAGCCAGCAGCCGGCCGTCGGTGCCCAGCTCGACGACGAAGCCCTCGATCTCGTCGGCGATCCGCCGGACCATCTCCAGCCGCTGGCTGACGCTCATCGCGTCGCGCACGGTGACCAGGTCCTCGATCTCCAGCGCCGAGAGGGTGCTGGCGACCTCGTCGAGGCGCAGCTTGTACCGCTCCAGCGCCGCGAGGGCCTGGTTGGCGCGGGCGAGGATGGTCGTCGGGTGCTCGAGCGTGTAGCGCCGCCCGGCCACGTAGACGCTGATGATGTGCATCGACTGGCTGACCGAGATCACCGGGAACCCGCTCTGCACGGCCACCCGCTCGGCGGTCCGGTGCCGGGTGCCCGACTCCTCGGTGGGCACGGTCGGGTCGGGCATCAGGTGCACGCCGGCCCGCACGATGCGCAGCCCGTCGGAGGACAGGATCACCGCGCCGTCCATCTTGGCCAGCTCGCGCAACCGGGTGGCCGACAGCGCGACGTCGAGGGCGAACCCGCCGGTGCAGATGGACTCCACGACCCGGTCGTAGCCGAGCACGATGAGGGCGCCGGTGCGGCCGGCCAGGATGCGCTCCAGGCCGTCGCGCAACGCGGTCCCCGGGGCGATGCGGCCGAGCAGCTCGCGCAGGGCGACCTCGGAGTCCACAGCGGGGGGCACGGGTGCTCCTGACGTCGTCGCGGTACGGCGGTTGAGTCTACGTGGGAGGCCGACCTGCCGGTCGGGAGCGGGGTGCGGGGAGTGCGCTCAGCCGGGGAAGAGCCCGGCGAGGGCGGCCCCCAGGTCGGGGACCTCCATGAGCCGGATGCCCTTGGGCGCCTGGCCGGCGTCCGGCGGGACCAGCGCGAGCCGGTAGCCCTGGCGGGCGGCCTCGGCCAGCCGCCGGCCGGTCCCGCCGACCCGCCGGATCTCCCCGGACAGGCCCACCTCGCCGAGGGCGATCATGCCCTCGGGCAGCGGCGTGTCCCGCGACGCCGAGGCGATGGCCAGCGCGAGGGCGAGGTCGGCCGCGGGCTCGGCGATCTTCACCCCTCCGACGGAGGCGGCGAAGACGTCGGCGTCGGCCAGCCGGACGCCGCCGCGCCGCTCGACGACGGCGTTGACCATCGCGACCCGCTGCGAGTCCAGCCCGCTCACCGCCCGCCGCGGCGAGCCGCCGCCGGTGTTCGTGGCGACGAGGGCCTGCACCTCGGCCAGCAGCGGCCGGCTGCCCTCCATGGTCACCGTGACGCAACTGCCGGGCACCGAGGCGGTGCGGCGCGAGACGAACAGGTGGGAGGGGTCGGGTACGCCGACCACGCCGCCGTCGCCGATCTCGAAGCAGCCGATCTCGTCGGCCGGGCCGAACCGGTTCTTGGTGGCGCGCACCAGGCGCAGCGTGGAGTGCCGCTCGCCGTCGAAGGACACGACGACGTCGACCAGGTGCTCCAGCGCCCGCGGCCCGGCGATCGCGCCGTCCTTGGTGACGTGCCCGACGAGGATCGTCGTCATCCCGCGGGACTTGGCGACGGCGGTGAGCGCGGTGGCCACCGAGCGGACCTGGGTGGCGCCGCCGTCGGTCCCGTCGACCGCGGAGGAGCGGACGGTCTGCACGCTGTCGAGCACCAGCAGCGAGGGCGCGACCTGCTCGACGTGGGCGAGGACGGCCGACAGCTCGGTCTCGGCGGCGAGGTAGAGCCGGTCGTGCAGGGCGCCGATCCGCTCGGCGCGCAGCCGCACCTGCGCGGCGGACTCCTCGCCGGAGACCACCAGCGTGGGGCCGTTGGACTCCGCCACCCGGTGGGCGACCTCGAGCAGCAGCGTGGACTTACCGACGCCGGGCTCACCGGCGACGAGGACCACCGCGCCGGGCACCAGGCCGCCGCCGAGGACGCGGTCGAACTCGGGGATGCCGGTGGGCACCGCCCGCGCGCCGTCGAGCTGGACCTGGGCGATCGGCCGGGCGGGCGCGGTGACCGGGCCCGCGGCGACCGAGCGGAGCGCCGGCGCGGCGGGCCCGACCTCCACCAGCGTGCCCCAGGCCTGGCACTCCGGGCACTTGCCCATCCACTTCGCCGACGAGAAGCCGCACTCGGTGCAGCGGTGGGCGGGACGGGCGGGCTTCACTCCGGAGGGCACACCGCCACGGTAGGTGGGGGTACCGACACTCCCGGGGAGGACGCGGCAGGCCTCACTCGGACTGCGTGTCCTCCTCGTTCTCCGGGTTCTCCGGCTCCTCGCCCTCGTGGAAGTCGAACGCCTCGCCCCGGTCGATCTCCTCGTCGGGACCGGCCACCAGCGCCTGCGTGGTGATCTCGCCGGCCTGCTCGAAGGACAGGGTGAGCGTCAGGGTCTGCCCGGCCGTCAGCTCCTCGCTGAGGTCCTGCAGCGTGATCGTCGCGCCGTCCTCGCCCCCGATGTACAGCGCGGTGTCGGCGGGGACGTCCAGCGAGAGCCGGGTGCTCGCCGTCGCGCCGGCGGAGGGCGACGCCCCCGGGGTGGCGCCGGTGCTGCCCGGCGTCGGGGTGGCCGTGGGGGAGCTGCCGGCCGGGGACGACGGCGAGGGGGTGGGGCCGGTCGAGGAGACCAGCACGCCGTCGAAGCCCTCGCCCTCGATGCCGGTGAGGGTGTCGTCGGAGTCGGAGGCGTTGACGATCGTGAGGATCAGCTCGGCGTCGTCGCCCTCCTCGTACCGGCCGTTCTCGGGCGGGGCGAGCAGCACCTGGCGCAGCAGGATGTCCTCCACCTGCGCCTGGGGGCCGACCTTGTCGCGGTCCTGGGTGCCGGTCTGCGAGATCTGGCCGGCGCTGCAGGCGCCGAGCGCGACCGGGCTGAGGACGAGGGCACCCATCACGGCGGCGCGCAGCGCGCGGTTCACAGCGGTCGACCTCCACGGGGAAACAGCAGCCGGCCACCGTGCGTCTCGATGGCCCGAGTCGCGCCGAGCCTAACGGTCCGCCCACCGTGTCCGCCGGGAGGTGAGGCCGATGGGGCGCCCCGGACCCGGTGCCGGTGGAGAGCCGCGCGACCCTGCCCTCGCTGACTTCCCCGAACGGGCGCCCGGTACGCGTCGGTGGACCTCCGCCGACCCGCTCGGCCCGCACTTCCTCGACGCGCCCGGCCAGCCGGTGCTGCTGATCCGCCGCCCGCTGCAGGGCCTGGACCGGCTGGAGGACCTGCCGCTCGTCGTCGGGCGGGACGCCGCCCGGGGCACCTCCGCCCCCTGATCGGGGGACGGGCGGTCCAGTTCCCCGTCCGGCCTGCCGATGCCTCCCCCTGCACGGGGGACGGCACGGGAGGTGCTGATGGCGGTCGGAGCCGCGTTCGACGACGTCCTCGCGGCGGCCCGGGCGGGCGCCGCGTGGGCCTTCGAGGTGCTCTACCGGGACCTGTCCCCGGCGGTCACCGGCTACCTGCGGCTGCACGGCGCCCCGGACCCCGACGACCTGGCCAGCGAGACGTTCCTCGCGGTCTTCCGCGGGCTGTCCGGCTTCACCGGCGACGAGGCGGGGCTGCGGTCCTGGGTGTTCACCATCGCCCACCGGCGGCTGGTCGACGACCTGCGCCGGCGCAGCCGCCGCCCGCTGCTGGCCGACGGGGGCGCGGACCTGCTGCCCGAGGTCGCCGGCGGGGACGTGGAGGACGACGTCCTGACCCGGCTGGGCGCCGAGGCGGTGCACCGGCTGTGCGCGGGCCTGCCGGAGGACCAGCGCTCGGTCCTGCTGCTGCGGGTCCTGGCCGACCTCACCGTCGAGCAGGTCGCCGCCGTGACGGGCCGGTCGGTCGCCTCGGTCAAGGCGCTGCAGCGGCGCGGCCTGCGCCGGCTGCGCGAGGAGCTGGAGCCCGCCGGGACCACCCCGACGAGGGAGACGACGACGGGCCGCGCACCCCTGCGGGCCCGTCCGGCGATGACGGGGGCGAGATGACCACGCCAGCCGACGCCCGAGCCGCGGAGGAGGCCCTCGAGGCCTGCCTCGCCGGCCGTCCCGTGCCCGAGGGTGCCCGGTACCTGACCGCGTTCACCGACGCGGTCCGGTCCTCCGCCTCCGCGCCGGGCCGCCCGAACGCGGCCCTGGCCGAGCTGCTGGCGACCGGTCTGCTCACCGACCAGTCGGACCCGTCCACGCGGACGACCGGGCACCCCGCCCGGGCCTCACGGAAGAGAACCCGCATGTTCATCACCTCCCTCGCCGCCAAGTTCGCCGCGCTCTCCGCGGTCGCCAAGGCCGCCGCGGCCGGCGGCGCCGTCGCGGTCGCCCTGACCGCGGGCACCGCCGCGGCCGTCGTCGCGCCCGAGGACGCCACCGCGGCCGTCACCGAGGCCGGCGACGGCACGGAGGCCGTCGTCGACGACACCGTCACCGGCGACACCGTCACCGGCGACACCGTCACCGGCGGCGCGCCGGCCGGCGACGAGGGCGACGGGACCGTCGACGGCTCGACCGACGAGGTGGCCGGGGACGGCAGCACCGACGAGACCGCCGCCGAGGAGGTCGCCGAGCAGGAGGTCGCCGAGGAGGAGGCCGCCGTCGAGGAGCCGGTGGCCACCCCTGAGGTCACCCGGGACCAGTGGGAGGCCGGCCCGGCCGAGGGGCAGTCCCACGGCGACTGGGTCAGCCAGGGCGCCCGCAACGGCTGGGTGACCGGTGAGCGGGTCAGCGAGAAGGCCCACGAGCGCAACGCGGAGCGGCAGGCCGCCCGCGAGGCCGCCCGTCAGGCCGAGCAGCCGGCGACGGAGCCCGTCACCGAGGAGCCGGAGGTCGTCGCCCCGGCACCCGCCCCCGAGGCGCCCGTCGCCACCACCACGACCGGCGGCAACGGCCACGGCAACGGTGGCGGCAACGGCCAGGGCAACGGCAACGGCAACGGCAACGGCCGGAAGTGACCGACGGCGGGGCCGCGCTCAGGTGAGCGCGGCCCCGCCCGCCAGCAGCAGCACCACGTCGAGCACGGTCAGCAGCAGGACCGCCGGGAAGGCCAGCCGGCGGAAGGGCGCCGTCCCGGCCAGGGCGGCGACGGCGACCGCGGGCACCGCCAGCACCAGCCCCGCCCAGCCCCACCACGCGGGCGGGCCGGCCGGGCCCAGCACGAGCAGCAGCGACGCCGTCCCGAGCAGCAGCGCACCCACCACCGCCGACACGCGGGGACCCAGCCGGTGCGGCAGGCCCCGGACGCCGGTCGCCAGGTCGTCGGCGATGTCGGGGGCCACGTTGGCCAGGTGGGCCGCCGCGCCCAGCGCCGCGCCGGCGGCGGGCAGCCACCACGGCGCGGCCGGGGTGCCCGGCGCCGCGGCCACCACCCCGGCGGGCAGGGCGCCGAAACCGGTGACGTAGGGGAGCCCGGAGGCCACCGTGCGCTTCAGACCCGCGTTGTAGGCCCAACCGCTCGCCACGAGCACCAGCAGCAGCAGTCCGGGCACCCAGCCCAGCGCCAGGGACAGGACGACGGCCGCGGCGGCCGCGCCGAGGGCCGCCGAGCGCAGCGTGTCGGGCGCGACGGCGCCCTGCACGACCGGCTTGTCGGCGCGCGCGACGGCGCGGTCGCGGTCGGCGTCGAGCCAGTCGTTGCTCCACCCGATGGACGCCTGACCTGCGAGGACGGCCAGCCCCACGAGCACCACGCGCCCCGGGGACACCTGCGCGGTGACCGCCAGGAGGGTCGCCACGACGGTGACCGCGACCGCCGGCGGCGCGTGCGTGGCCAGGACGAGCGCACGGACCGAGGCACCCCGCGAGGCCCGTGCAGGCACACCGACCACGCGCTGTCAACCCCTCCCGGGTACTTCACCAGGCCTCTGACCTGCGGATATCCATCGGCGGACCGTTCCGGCCGCCAGTGTGCCGTGCTAACCTGGGTACAGCGAAAGGGGTCACACACACATGGGCTTCACTGTCGGCGAGACCGTCGTCTACCCGCACCACGGTGCCGCTCTGATCGAGGCGATCGAGACGCGGGTCATCAAGGGTGAAGAGAAGGCCTACCTCGTGCTGAAGGTCGCCCAGGGCGACCTGACCGTGCGCGTGCCGGCCGACAACGCAGAGATCGTCGGCGTCCGTGACGTCGTCGGTCAGGACGGGCTCAACCGCGTGTTCGAGGTCCTCCGGGCCCCGCACACCGAGGAGCCGACCAACTGGTCGCGCCGCTACAAGGCCAACCTCGAGAAGCTGGCCTCCGGCGACGTCAACAAGGTGGCCGAGGTCGTCCGCGACCTGTGGCGCCGCGACAAGGACCGTGGCCTCTCCGCCGGCGAGAAGCGGATGCTGTCCAAGGCCCGCCAGATCCTGGTGAGCGAGCTCGCGCTCGCCGAGGGGACCAACGAGGACAAGGCCGAGGTGCTGCTCGACGAGGTCCTCGCCAGCTGACCCCCGCACCCTCGCTCCACCGGACCGCTCCCGTGTCCGCTGTCGGCATCGTCGCAGCGGCCGGGAGCGGTTCGCGTCTGGGGGCGGACAAGCCCAAGGCGCTCGTCGAGCTGGCCGGCCGCCCCCTGGTCTCCTGGGCGGTCGACACGCTGCTGGCCGGCGGCGTCGCCGAGGTCGTCGTCGCCGTGCCCGCGGCCGAGCGCGACGCCTTCGCCGCCGTCCTGCCCGGCAGCGTCGCGCTGGTCGATGGCGGCGCCACCCGCACCGCCTCGGTCCGTGCCGCGCTGTCGGCCGCCGGCTCCCGCGCCGAGGCCGTCCTCGTGCACGACGCCGCCCGTCCGCTGACCCCGCCGGACGTCGTCACCCGCGTGCTGGCCGCGCTGTCCGCCGGCGCGCCCGCCGTGGTCCCGGTGCTGCCGGTCGTGGACACCACCGTCGTCGTCGACGCGGCCGGCACGGTCACCGAGGCCGTGCCCCGCGCGTCGTTGCGGCGGGTGCAGACGCCACAGGGCTTCGACCGCGCCGTGCTGGTGGCGGCGTACGCCGCGCTGGACGACGCCCTCGTGGATGCTGCGGAGCTCACCGACGACGCCGCCGTGGTGCGCGCCGACGGCGTCCCGGTGACCACCGTGGCCGGCGACGAGCGCGCCGCGAAGGTGACCGTGCCGCACGACCTGCACCTGGCCGCGCTGCAGGCGGCCCGGTGAGCGACGACCTGCCCCGGGTCGGCCTCGGCGTCGACGTGCACCCGGTCGAGGCCGGCCGGGAGTGCTGGCTGGCCGGGCTGGAGTGGCCCGGCGCCGACGGCTGCGCCGGCCACTCCGACGGCGACGTCGTCGCGCACGCCCTCACCGACGCGGTGCTGTCCGCGGCCAGCCTCGGCGACATCGGCGGGCTGCTCGGGACCGACGACCCGCGCTGGGCCGGCGCCCGCGGCGTCGCCGTCCTCGAGCACGTGCGGGAGACCCTGGCCGCCGCCGGGTGGCGGGTCGGCAACGCGGCCGTCCAACTCGTGGCGCCCACGCCGAAGCTCGGTCCGCGCCGGGCCGAGGCGGAGGCGGCGCTGTCCGCGGCGCTGGGCGCCCCGGTGAGCGTCACCGCCACCACCACGGACGGGCTGGGCCTGGTCGGCCGCGGCGAGGGGCGGGCCGCCCTCGCGACGGCGCTGGTCGTCCGGACGGGGTCCGTGGACTCCGCGCTGGGCTGACGCTGCGCTCCGTAGACTCCGCGCAGTGAGCCTCCGCCTGTACGACACGGCCGCGCGCGCGGTCCGGGACTTCACGCCCCTGCGTCCCGGCGAGGCCTCGGTGTACGTCTGCGGGCTCACCGTCCAGGGGCCGCCGCACGTCGGGCACGTGCGCGCCGCCGTCGCCTTCGACGTCCTGCGCCGCTGGCTGACCGCCGGTGGGCTCGAGGTCACCTACGTCCGCAACGTCACCGACATCGACGACAAGATCCTCGCCAAGGCCGCCGAGCACGGCGTCCCGTGGTGGGCCTGGGCCTACACGAACGAGCTGGCCTGCACCCGCGCCTACGACGCCCTCGGCGTCCTGCCGCCCACCTACGAGCCGCGCGCGACCGGGCACGTCACGGACATGGTGGCGCTGGTCGAGCGGCTGGTGGAGCGCGGGCACGCCTACACCGTCGACGGCGACGCCTACTTCGACGTCCGCAGCTTCCCCCGCTACGGCGAGCTGACCCGGCAGGCCCTGACCGACCTGCAGCCGGCCGCCGACACCGACACCGACGAGCGCAAGCGCGACCCGCGCGACTTCGCGCTGTGGAAGGCGCACAAGCCCGGCGAGCCGGAGACCGCGAGCTGGCCGACCCCGTGGGGCCCCGGCCGGCCCGGTTGGCACCTGGAGTGCTCGGCGATGGCGGGGCGCTACCTCGGCGCGGAGTTCGACATCCACGGCGGCGGGCTGGACCTGCGCTTCCCGCACCACGAGAACGAGCGCGCCCAGTCGATGGCCGCCGGCCTGCCGTTCACCCGGTACTGGATGCACAACGGCTGGGTCACCCTCGGCGGCGAGAAGATGAGCAAGTCGCTGGGCAACACCGCGCTGGTCGACGAGGTGGTCCGCCGGGTGCGGCCGGTCGAGCTGCGCTACTACCTGGTGGCGCCGCACTACCGGTCCACCGTCGAGTTCACCGACACCGCGCTGGCCGAGGCGGGGGCGGCCTACCGGCGGCTGGAGTCGTTCGTGCAGCGCGCCGCGGAGCGCTGCGGCCGGGACACCCCGACCGGCCTGCCGGCGGCGTTCCGCGAGGCCATGGACGACGACCTCGGCACCCCGGCCGCGGTCGCCGTGGTGCACGACGTCGTCCGCGCCGGCAACACCGCGCTGGCCGAGGGCGACGACGCCGCGCTGGCCGACGCGCTCGGCGCCGTGCGGGGCATGCTGGGCGTGCTGGGGCTGGACCCGCTCGACCCGCACTGGGCGGCCGGCGGGGGCGCCGGCGACCGGCTGGCCGAGGTCACCGACGGCCTGGTCCGGCTGGCGCTGGAGCAGCGCCAGGCCGCCCGCGCCCGCAAGGACTACGCGGCGGCCGACGCGCTGCGCGACCAGCTCACCGCCCTCGGCGTGCAGGTCGAGGACACCCCGCAGGGACCCCGATGGGAGCTGACCCGCTGATGGCCGGAAACAGCCAGCGCCGCGGCCGCACGAGCGGCGCGGGCAAGAAGGGCGCCACCGCCGGCACCGGCGGCAAGAACCGCCGGTCGCTGGCCGGCCGCGGGGCGACCCCGCCGGCCGAGAAGCGCACGGGCCACCCGGCGCAGCGCCGCGCGCAGGCCGACGCCCGCCGCCGCGCCGAGCGCGACCGCAGCCGCCAGCGCGCCGAGGAGGCGCCGGAGCTGCTGCTCGGCCGCAACCCCGTCGTCGAGGCGCTGCGGGCGCGGATCCCCGCGACGGCGCTGTACGTCGTCACCGGGGACACCGCCCGCGCCGACGAGCGGGTGACCGAGGCGGTGCAGCTGGCCGCCGACCGCGGCCTGCCGCTGCTGGAGGTGGGCAGGGCCGAGTTCGACCGGATGTCCAACGGCGCGCTGCACCAGGGCATCGGGCTGCAGGTCCCGCCCTACGAGTACGCCCACCCCGACGACCTGCTCGACGTCGCCCGCGACTCCGGCCGCCCGCCGCTGGTGGTGGCCATGGACGGCGTCACCGACCCGCGCAACCTCGGCGCGGTGGTCCGCTCGGCGGCCGCCTTCGACGCGCACGGCGTCGTCGTGCCGCAGCGGCGCGCGGTCGGGATGACCGCCTCGGCGTGGCGCACCAGCGCCGGCGCCGCCGCCCGGCTGCCGGTGGCCCGCGCGGTCAACCTGGCCCGCGCGCTCGCCTCCTACCAGGACGCCGGGCTCACGACGGTCGGCCTGGCCGGCGACGGCGACGTGGACATCGCCGACTACGACGGCCTCGCCGACCCGGTGGCGCTGGTCGTCGGCGCGGAGGGCGCGGGGCTGTCCCGGCTCGTGCGCGAGCGCTGCGACGTCGTCGTCCGCATCCCCATCACCCGCGACACCGAGTCGCTCAACGTGAGCGTCGCGGCGTCCATCGCCCTCTACGCCGCGGCCCAGGCCCGGCGGTGACACTGCGGTCCTGCCGGACCGCGCCGCGGCCGGGTGCCGTCCCCCCGGTGCCGTGAGCTCCGGCGGACGCGTCCCTCCTCGGGGACCCTCCGGGCCCCGCTCGTCGGTCGCAGCCACCGCGGCCCGGCTCGGGCTGGAGCCGCACCCCGAGGGCGGCTGGTACCGGCGCACCTGGACCTCACCGGCGGTGGTCAGGGACCGCCCGGCCGCGACGGCGGTCCTGTTCCTGCTCGCGCCGGGGGAGCGCTCGGCGCCGCACACCGTCGACGCCGACGAGCTGTGGCTCTGGCACGGGCCCGGCGCGCTGGTGCTGCACGTGGGCGCCGAGCGCACGGTGCTGGACGCGGCGCAGCCGCAGGTGCTCGTGCCCGCCGGCGTCCGGCAGGCGACCGACCCGGCGGAGGACGAGGTGCTGGTGACCTGCGTCGTCTCGCCGGGCTTCGCGTGGAGCGGCTTCCGGCTGGTATGAGCCGAGCCGGGGTGGGCTCAGCCGAGGAGCTGGGCGAGGGTGTAGATCACCAGCCCGGCGAGGCCGCCGACGACGGTGCCGTTGATGCGGATGAACTGCAGGTCGCGGCCCACCTGCAGCTCGATGCGGCGGCTGGTCTCCTCGGTGTCCCAGCGGGCGACGGTGCTGCCGACGACGTCGGCCAGGTCGCCGGCGAAGCGCTCCACCAGGTAGCCGGCCACGCGCACCGACTGCCGCTGCACCCGCTCGCGCACGAGCGGGTCGGTCTGCAGCAGCCGGGCGGCGTCGCGGATGATGCCGGTCACCCGGGACCGCAGCTCGGAGTCGGGGTCGGCGGCGGCAGCGAGGAACGAGGTCTTCGCGTTGGTCCACAGCGACGAGGACCAGGTGCGCACCGCCGGGTGGTCGAGCAGCTCCTTCTTGAACCCCTCGACGCGGGCGGCGGTGTCGGGGTCGGTGCGCAGGGCGTGCACGTAGGCGCGCAGCCGGGCGTCGTAGACCCGTCGCAGCTCGTGGTCGCGGTCCTCGCCGACCTCCTCCAGGAAGCCCTCGACGCCGGCGAACACGCGGTCGAACACCCGGTCGTCGACCCAGTTGGGCACCCAGGACGGCGAGGCGTCCCCGAGCTGGGCGCGGAAGACGACGCGGTTCTCCTCGAGGAACCGGGCGAGGTAGCGGAGGGCCGCCGACAGCACCTCCTGGTGCCGGTCGCCGTCGACCACCAGTTCCAGGACCCGGGCCAGCACCGGCGCGGCGGGCGTCGCGTGCAGCTTGCGGTCGACCAGGCCGGAGACGGCCTGCTGCAGGTCGTCGTCGCGGAGCAGGTCGGTGAGGCCGGTGAGCCCGGCGGCGGCGTCGCCGGCCAGCCGCTCGGCGCGGCCGGGCGCGGCCAGGAAGCCACCGAGCCGGCCGGGGACGTCGACGGCGGCGAGCCGGTCCTCGACGACCGAGCGGGTCAGGAAGTTCTCCTGCACGAACGTGCCCAGGCTCGCGCCGATCTGGTCCTTCTTGCGCGGGATGATCGCCGTGTGCGGGATCGGCAGCCGCAGCGGGTGCCGGAACAGCGCGGTGACGGCGAACCAGTCGGCCAGCGCGCCGACCATCGAGGCCTCGGCGGTGGCCCGCACGTACCCGACCCAGGGCCCGGCGGTGTCGCCGAGCAGCACGCAGGCGAGGAAGACGGCCGCCGCGAGGAGGAACAGCCCCGTGGCCAGCCGTTTCATCCGCCGTAGTCCGGCAGCGCGCTCCGGGTCGTCGAGCGAGGAGGCGAGCGGGGCGCTCACAGACGACGACACCCTCCCCAGCCTAGAGGCGGGGGAGGGTGCCATCCCGGGCTGGAGGGGGTCAGCCCGCGCTGCTGCCGAGGGTGACCTCGACCGTCGTCGTCCCACCACCGCGCTGGACGGTCAGGTCCACCTGGTCGCCGGGGGCCGAGTCGCGGATCGCGGCGGTCAGCTCGGTGGAGGTGGTCACCGCCCGGTCGCCGACCGCGGTGACGACGTCGCCGGCCTGCAGGCCCGCGTCCGCGGCGGCCCCGCCGGGCTGCACCTGGACGACCTGCGCGCCGGTGCCCACCTCGGACGAGCCGCTCGCGCCGGCGGTCTGCGCCTGGACCCCGAGGACGGCGTGGGTGGCCGAGCCGGTGTCGATGATCTCCTCGGCGATCCGCTGGGCGGTGTTGCTCGGGATGGCGAACCCGACCCCGATGTTGCCGCTCTGCGACGACGAGCCGGGCGCACCCGAGGCCACCGAGGCGATCGCGGTGTTGATGCCGATGACCTCGCCGGAGGCGTCGACCAGCGCACCGCCGGAGTTGCCGGGGTTGATCGCGGCGTCGGTCTGCAGGGCGTCGATGACGGTGGCGTCGTCCTGGGTGGAGCCGGTGGCCACTGCGCGGTCGGTGGCGCTGACGATCCCGTCGGTCACCGTGTCGGACAGGCCGAGCGGCGCGCCGATCGCGACGGCGAGGTCGCCGACCTGCACGTCGTCGGAGTCGGCGAACGTGGCCGCGGTGAGCCCGCCGGCGCCCTGCAGCCGGATCACGGCGAGGTCCGAGGTCGGGTCGGTGCCGACGACGGTGGCGTCGTAGAGGGTGCCGTCGGAGGTGCGCACCTGGATCGCGGCGTTGTCCGTGCCGCTGTCCAGCGTGACGACGTGGTTGTTGGTGAGCACGTAGCCGTCGTCGGAGAGCACCACGCCCGAGCCGCTGCCCGAGCCCGAGCCGCTGGTCACGTAGACGGTGACGACGCTGGGGGAGGCCTTGGCGGCCGCGGCGGTCACCGCGGTCGCGTTCTCCGGGTCGGTGATGACCACCGACTGCGCCGCGGCCGCCGTGCCGCTGCCGCTGCTGCCGCCGTCGGAGGTGAGGGCGACGACCCCGGCCCCGGCGCCGCCGCCGATGAGCGCCCCGGCGAGCAGGCCGGCGACCCCGATCCGGAGCCGGCCCGCCCGCCGTCCCTCCGGCGCCGGCGCGGGGGAGGGCGCCGGCGGCGGCAGGGTCGCCGTCGCGGTGCCGGCCGGCGGGTACCAGGAGTCGCCGGACGGCGGCGGGGTCCAGCCCGGGGTCGCACCGGTCGGCTGCGCCGGGTTCGGGTACGGGTGTCCGTTCACTGCTGTGGTCCTCCTCCTGGGCGGCCGTCCGCCGCTCTGGTGACCACTGTGGGCCCGGCGTCTGGCGGGGCCCTGCGGAGCGCCTGTGAGGTGTCTGGAGGTCCTCAGCGGGGGAGGTCCGGCAGCACCCGGCCGCGGGCGACCAGCTCGGTGACCACCCAGACGGCCGCCACCTCGGCGGCCAGCAGCCCCACGAGGACCAGCAGCTGGGCGGCCCCGGCGGCCAGCGGGCCGCCCCCGCCGAGCAGCACGCCGACGTAGGCGCCGGGCAGCGTGACCAGGCCGACGGTGCGGGTCTGGTCCAGCGGCGGCAGCAGGGCGGTCGCGGCGGAGGGCCGGGCGACCTCGAGGACCGCGTCGCGCGGGAGCAGGCCGAGCGCCAGGGCCGCCTCGACCTCCCCGCGGCGGATCGTCAGCTCCTCGCGCAGCCGCCGGCCGGCCAGGGACGTCGCCGTCATCGCGCCGCCGACCAGGATGCCCGCGACCGGGATCACCGCCTCGCCGCGCAGCGGCACCGTGCCGCTGGCCAGCACCAGCGCGACCACCGGCGCGGCGCCGCCGGCCACCGCCAGTGCCGCGGCCCCCACCCGGCGCGGGGCTCCGGGCGCCCGCAGCGGCAGGCCGCTGACCCGCCCCGCCGCCGTGACCGCGGCGACGCCGACCATCAGCAACGCGAACGCCGCCGACAGCCACAGCGAGCGGACGACGACCAGCAGCACGGCGGAGACCGCCGCCAGCTGCACGGTGGCCCGCAGCGCCGCGACGACGACCGGCCGCTCCTGCCCCAGCCCGGACAGCCGTCCGCCCGCCGCCGCCAGCGCGGTGAGCAGCACCAGGACGACGGCCAGCGGCAGGCCGGGCTCGACGACGGAGGTCCCCACGGCCGCCGATCCTGCCGTCCACGACCCGGCCGCCCGCGACACGCCGACCACCGTGTGCGACGGGAGCGTCGCGGGGTAGAGGGGGAGCCCGGTCGCTCCCCTGGGAGCGGGCGGGTCCCCGCTGCCCGGCCTGCGCTCCTGGAGGCTGTTCGTGTCCACCCGCGGTCTGCCCGCCCGCCTGCTCGTGGGCCTCGCCGCCCTCACCGCCGTCGCGGTCGCCGTCGTCGGCGGCCTCGCCCTGCGGCCCCCGGGGCTGCTCGCCGTCGCGCTGGCCGCGGTGGTGACCTCCTGCCTGGCCGGCGGCGTGGCGCGCGAGTCGCACGAGGACGGCCGGCCGCCGCGCTACACGCCGCTGGAGGCGGCCTGGCGGGCCGGCGCCGTCACGATCGGCGTGCTGCTGTTCCTGTCCGGCGTCGCCGTGCTGGGCGGCCCGGCGCTCACGGCGCTGACCGGTGCGGTGCTCTTCCTCGGCGGGCTCGGGCTGTGGCTGCTGCACACCGGCCGCCCGGCGCGGCCGGCCGCCCCCGACGACGCGCCGGCGGGCAGCGGGCTCGCCGCGGCCGTGCCGCAGCGGCCGGTGGCCGGCGCCCGCCCGGCGGAGGCCGTCGGGACGGTCACCTCCCTGCCGCCGGTGGCGACCCTGACGACCGCGGCCCTGGGCCGCGAGTGGCTGAGCACGACGGCGGCGCTGGCCGGCCGGCTGGACCCGGTGGCGCGGCAGGCCGTCGTCCGCCGCCGCCAGGACGTCCTCGACGAGCTCGAGCGCCGCGACCCCGCCGGCTTCGCCCGCTGGCTGGCGGAGGGGCCGCTGCCCGGCAGCGATCCGGCCGGCTACCTGCGCGAGGGCCCGGCGGCCGCCTGAGGGTCGAAGACGGCGGCGGGGTCGACGTTCATCACGACCTCGCAGTCGCAGAACCCGCCGTACTCCTCGAGCCCCTCGTGCAGCCGGTCCAGGGCGATGCCGTGCCCGGCGGCCCAGGCGTCGGTGGCGCGGTGGGTCCGGTCGCAGCCGCCGGCCGCGATGACGTCGTCGAGGTGCTCGCGCAGCGCGTCCAGCTGGGTCCGGTCCAGCGGCAGGAGCCCGGCCGGGTCGTCGATCGGTGCCACGCGGTCAGCATCGGCAGCAGGGACCTCAGGGTCGACCCGTGTCGTCGGCCGGGACGGCGGAGGACAGCGCCCGGCCCAGGCGGAGGAACCACACCGGCACGGCGAGCCCACCGAGCACGGCGGGTGTGCCCCCGGCCGCGAACGCGATCCGCCGGCGCAGGGACCCCTCCGGCAGGAGCAGCCCGGCCCCGGCCGCGGCGCTGCCGGCGAGCACCGCGCCACCGGCCCGCACGCCGAGCCGGGTCACCGTGTCCGGCAGGGTCCCGCGTCGGCCGCGGCAGGTCAGCACCACCCAGCCGGCCAGCACCTCGAACGCACCGACGGCGACCGGCGCCTGCACGGGGAAGGGCACCACGCCGAGCACGAGCGCCGGCCCGGCGAGGGTGAGCACGCCGGTCGCGGCGAGCCCCGACCGGCGGGCCCACCGGCCCGGGCTGACCGCCAGCACCACCGGCACCATCAGCGCCGTGCCGACCGACCCGACGACGTCGTTGGCGGATCCGAGGGACACCGGCAGCACCCGGCGCCGTCCGGCCTCGACGGCGTAGAAGGCCACGAGCAGCGCATTCGCGGCCATCCCGGTGACCCCGGCCGCGCGGGCCCACGGAGCGGCACGTCGCAGGTCCACGGTGCGCCTCCCCACCCGGCCCGGCGACGAGCCGGCCGCGCGGACGACGCTGACAGGGGCCGTCGTCGCCCGTCCAGGGACGAAGGGCCGGCCGAGGGTCCCTATCCTGGAGGCCGGGACCCGTCCCCGTGTCCCGCCGGCGTGGCGCAACTGGTAGCGCACCCGACTTGTAATCGGGCGGTTGGGGGTTCGAGTCCCCCCGTCGGCTCAGTCGAAGCTGCCCGCCCCGCCCACGCGGTAGGGGTGGTGCCGCTCGGCGCGGGCCGCCCGCGCCCGCTCGGCGCGCTCCTCGCGCAGCCGGGCGGCGGTGCCGGCGGGGTAGCCGGCCTTGGCGACGCGGTGCTCGGTGGTCTCCACCACGAACGCCAGCGAGTACATCAGCCCCACCATCAGCCCCCCGGCCGCCGCGGTCAGCCGGTAGCCCATCCCCACGGGGACGGCGACCAGGCAGATCACGACCAGCGGGGCGAGCTGCACCAGCGAGCGGGCGATGTGCCGGCGCAGCCATCCCGGGCGGGTGGTGTCCGACAGGACCCACGGCGACAGCTCCCGGGGCAGCCCGCCGCCGACGGCGTAGCGGAGCCACTGCAGGACGGTGGGGCGGCGGGACGTCGCGGGCGCGGCGTGCTGGGTGCGCACGCCTCGACGGTAGGCCCCGCCGTCCACCGCGGGAACCCGGACCGGACCGTCCCGTCCGGGCCGTTGCCCCCGCGCGGCGGCGGGTGGACACTGCGACCCTCGCCGGAGGGAGGGCTCCCGTGCAGATCGCCTCGCTGCTCCGCCGCAAGGGCCCCGACGTCGTCACCGTCGCGCCGGACCAGCCCGTCCGCGCCGCCCTCGCGCTGCTCGCCGAGCACCGCATCGGCGCGCTCGTGGTCTCCCGCGGGGGAGGGGCCGTCGACGGCATCGTCTCCGAGCGCGACGTCGTCCGGGCCCTGCACGCCTCCGGACCGGAGGTCCTCGACGGGCCGGTGTCGGCGCTGATGACCGCCGAGGTGCGCACCTGCGTGCCCGGCGCCTCGGTGCACGACCTCGCGCGCACGATGACCGACCACCGCATCCGGCACGTGCCCGTCGTCGAGGACGGCCGGCTGCTCGGGATCGTCTCCATCGGCGACGTCGTCAAGGCGCGCCTCGACGAGCTGCAGGACGAGCGGGACCACCTCGTCGACTACATCCAGACCACCTGACCGCGCGGCGTACGGTGCCCGCCGTGGACGAGCGGCGGCTGGGCACGGCAGCGGGGCTCGCCGCCTACGGACTGTGGGGTCTGTTCCCGCTGTACTTCCCGCTGCTGGAGCCGGCCGGCGGGGTGGAGATCGTCGCCCACCGCATCGTCTGGTCGCTGCTGTTCGTGGCGGTGCTGCTGACCGCGCTGCGCAGGTGGGGGCTGGTCCGCGCGGCGGTCACCGACCGGCGCACGCTGCTCGTCCTGGCCGGGGCCTCGGTGCTCATCGCGGCCAACTGGCTGGTCTTCGTCTACGGCGTCAACTCCGGGCACGTCGTCGAGACCTCGCTCGGCTACTTCATCAACCCGCTGGTCAGCGTGCTGCTCGGCGTCGTCGTGTTCGCCGAGCGGCTGCGCCCGCTGCAGTGGGTCGCGGTCGGGCTGGCCGCGGTGGCCGTCGTCGTCCTGACCGTCGACCACGGCCGGCCGCCGTGGATCGCCCTGGCGCTGGCCGCCACCTTCGGCAGCTACGGCCTGCTCAAGAAGCTGGTGCGGGTGGAGGCGGCGCCGGGCCTGTTCGTCGAGACGGCGGTGACCTTCCTGCCGGCGCTGGTCTTCCTCGGCGTGCTGCAGGCCACCGGGCGGGGGACCGCGGGGTCCGAGGGCACCGGCCACCTCCTGCTGCTCGTGGCCTCGGGCGTCGCGACCGCGGTGCCGCTGCTGCTGTTCGCCGCGGCCGCCCGCCGCATCCCGCTGTCGACCGTCGGGCTGCTGCAGTACGTCACGCCGCTCATGCAGCTGGCGCTCGGCGTCTTCGTGTTCCACGAGCCGATGCCCCCGGCGCGGCTGGCCGGCTTCGCGATCGTCTGGGCGGCGCTGGCGGTGTTCACCGTGGACAGCCTGCGCTCGGCCCGGGCCGCCGGCCGCCGGGCGGCCGCCGAGCAGGTGCCTGCCGCGGCCTGATCGCGCGCGTCTCGGGCTGTGGCCTGTCACCCCCCGGGCCTACCGTTGTGGGTGACGGCTTCCCCCCGATCGAACGGACCCGACCATGACCCCCGACCCCGACCCCGCGGTCTCCCCGCCGGGGGGCTCGGAGTCCGGTGAGGGTCCCGCGCAACCCGCGGGCCTGACCCGGCGCGAGCACGAGATGCTGGCCTTCGAGCGGCAGTGGTGGCGCCAGCCCGGCGCGAAGGAGACCGCGATCCGCGAGCGGTTCGGCCTGCCCCCGACCCGGTACTACCAGGTGCTGAACGCGCTGGTCGACCGCCCGGCCGCGCTCGAGGCCGACCCCCTCCTCGTCCGCCGCCTGCGCCGGCTGCGCACCGCGCGGCGGCAGCGGCGTTCGCCTCACGTGCTGGGCAAGGGCTCGTCCGCCCTCTAGATTTGGTGACCGTGGGCAGGCATGCGGCACCAGGCGGTGACCAACCGGACCGGCCGTCAGCCCCGGTGGCCGGCGGCCGGCGGCGCACCGACCACCCCAGCGAACCCCTGCCCGACCTGCCGACGACGCGCAGTCCCCGTGTCGACCCCGGCGCCGCCGAGCTGAGCGACCACCCGACGACGCCCGGTCCCGGCCGCAGCCGCGCCGACCGCCGCCGGGACGCGCTGCTCGGCGCCGGCGACGAGACCGACCGCCGCCGGCTCACCGGCCGGTCCGCGCGCCCCGCCGCGGCCGCGCGGCCGGCGGCCCCCGCCCGCCCGGCCGAGCCGGAGCGCCCGCCGGTCCCCGCGCCGCAGCCCGAGGCGCCGGCCGTCCGGTCCCGCCCCGCGCCGCCCGCCGCGGCCCGCCCGCGGGTGCCCGCGCCCGTGGCCGCCGGCGCGGCCACCCGGCAGGCCCCCGCGCCCCAGCCGCCGGCCCGCCCGGCGGCCGGGCCGCCGACCGCGCAGTCGCCGGCCGTCTCCCGCCCGGCGCCCCAGCCCCCCGCCGCCTCCCGGCCGGCGCCCCAGGCGTCGGCCCGCCCCGCGCCGCCCGAGACCACGGTCGCGCCGTTCCAGGCGGTCCCCCGGCCCGACGCCGAGGCCGCCGAGCCGGCGGCGGCGCCCCTGGACCCCTGGGACCAGCCGGCCCGCCCGCCGGCCCGGGGCCGGACCCAGACCCCGCCCGCGGCCGAGCCCGCGCAGCCCCGGGACCGCACCCCGGACGGGAGCCCGGCCGCGAACGGCTACCGCGACTGGACCCGCCCCTCCGGTGCGGGCACCGCGACGCCGGCCGCCCCGCCGACCGAGGCGATCCCCGACCGCGAGGTGTCCCGCGACCGCGTGGCGTCCGCGGACCGGGCGCCCGCCCCCGCGACCGGGGCGATCCCCGACCGCGAGGTGTCCCGCGACCGGGCCGGCGACCGCGCCCCGGCCGCGCCGCTGACCGAGGCGATCCCCGACCGCGAGGTCGCGGGCCGCCGGGACCGGGCACGGGGCGACGGGGACCGGCGGGACCGCGACGCCGAGCCGGAGACGGGGCCGTCGACCGGCGGCACCGGCGTCGTGGGCAACCGCGCCGCGGTGCGCGCCGAGCGCCAGGCGAAGGAGGCCGAGCGGCAGGCCCTGGAGGCCGAGCGCCGCAGGGCCGCGCGCCGGGCCGGGGTCTCCCGCGCCGCCCTGCGCGCCGCCGACGGCGAGGACGCGCCGCCGCGCCGTCGCACCGGGGTCGCGCTGCTGGCGGTCGTCGTCGTCGCGCTGGTCGTGCTCGGCGTCTACAGCTTCACCTCCCCGGCGGCGCAGGAGACCGGCTCGGCCACGACGCCCACGAGCGAGCCGTCGGCGCCGGCGTCGGTGTCGGCGGCGCCCTCGTCGGGCCCGCTGCCCCCGCTCTCGGCCGAGCCGCTGCCCCCGGTGGAGCAGGCGCCGAGCACCCCGGTGCGGGTGCCGGTGACCGTCCTCAACGCCACGCAGACCGGCGGGCTGGCCGCGGAGGTCGCCACCGCGTTCGCCGCCCAGGGCTGGACGACGGCCGGTGTCGGGGCCTACCAGGGCGGGGACGTCGCCGCCACGACCGTCTTCTTCGACGAGGGCGACGAGTCGCAGCGCCAGTCCGCCCTGCAGCTCATGGAGGCCTTCCCGGGCATCACCACCGGGCCCGCGGTGCGGTTCTTCGAGGTGCCGGACGTGCCCGACCCCGGTCTGGTCGTCGTCGTCACCGGCGGGCTCCAGCCCTGACCGCTCCGCGTCGCACCCCGTCCCGACACCCGCGGAACCCCGGCGCGGCACCGTCCGTTGGCCGCAGCGTGCGTCCGTTCCGCGGGCCCGTGACACCCCGCCCGCGCCCCGGCGCCCGCGGGGTGGCCGGCGCCCTGCTCGCCCTCCTGCTCACCGGCACCCTCGTCGGGGCGCTGCCCACCCCGGCGGCCGCCGCCGAGGACGTCCGGACCGAGGACGCGCGCGTCCCCTCCGGCTCGGGCGCCGACGCCGTCGAGCTGGACACCACGCTCTACCTCCCGGCCTCGGCCACCGCCGACGACCCCGCGCCGGCCGTGGTCCTCGCGCACGGCTTCGGCGGCAGCAAGCAGTCGGTCGCCGACGACGCCCGGGACCTCGCCGGCCGCGGCTACGTCGTCCTCGCGTACTCCGCGCGCGGGTTCGGCGCGAGCACCGGCCAGATCGGCCTGGACGACCCGCGCTACGAGGTCGCCGACCTGTCCACGCTGCTCGACCTGCTCGCCGGCCGCGACGACGTCCTCCTCGACGGCGACGGCGACCCGCGGGTGGGCGTGGCCGGCGGCTCGTACGGCGGGGCGCTGTCGCTGCTCGGCGCGGCCTACGACGACCGGGTCGACGCCATCGCGCCGCAGATCACCTGGAACTCGCTGACCGCCGCGCTCTTCCCCTCCCAGACCGGCGCCGCCGACGCGCAGACCCCCGCCGCCACGCCGCAGACCGCCGACGCCGGCGTCTACAAGCGGCTGTGGGCGGGGCTGTTCTTCGGCGTGGGCGCCGCGCCCACCGGCGGGCTGCTGGACGCGCTCGGCGGCGGGGGAGCGGCCGAGACCGAGGACGGCGAGGACACCGGCGGCACCGGCGGCACCGGCGACGCGGCCCCGGTCTCCGGCGACGCCCCGCCGACCCTGCCGGTCGACCCGTCGTCGGTGGACCCCGCGGCGGTGGAGCAGGCGCTGACCTGCGGCCGGTTCCGCGCCGACGTGTGCGCCGCCTACCAGACCGCCGCCGCCTCGGGCACGCTCACGCCCGAGGTGGCCGCGGTGCTCGACCGCAGCAGCCCGGCCGCGGTGCTCGACCGCGTCACCGCGCCGACCCTGCTGGTCCAGGGCACGGAGGACTCCCTGTTCGGCCTCGGCCAGGCCGACGCCAACGCCCGCGGCATCGCCGCGAACGGCACCCCGGTCAAGGTCGTCTGGTACGCCGGTGGCCACGACTCCCCGCCGTCGGAGCGGGAGGCCGCCGAGCTGCGCGACCAGGTCGCCGGCTGGTTCGACTGGTACCTGCACGACGAGGACGACCCCGCCCGCGGCGAGGACCCCGGCACCGGCTTCGAGTTCCCCGCGCCCACCGGCCTCGGCAGCGGGCTGGGCAGCGTGCAGGGCGGCACCCAGAGCGTGCTCGCGGGCGCCTACCCCGGCCTCGACGGCGGGGACCCGGCGCAGCGGGAGAGCGTCGCCCTCGACGGCGGCACCCAGCCGGTGGTCACGCCCGCCGGCGGCACCCCGGCGGCGATCACCACCGTCCCGGGCCTGGGCGCGCTCGCCTCGGCGCTCGGCGGCCGGGCCGTGGAGATCCCCGGCCAGTTCGCCGCGTTCGCCAGCGACCCGCTCGACGAGGCGGTCGAGGTGGTCGGCGCGCCGACCGTCGAGCTCGCCGTCGCCTCGCCCACCGGCAGTGCCACGCTGTTCGCCAAGCTCTACGACGTCGGCCCCGACGGCGCGCAGACGCTGCCCGGCGGGCTGGTGGCCCCGCTGGCGCTCACCGGCCTGTCGACCGACCCGGCCGCGCCGACCGAGGTCGCGGTCACGCTGCCGGGCATCGTGCACCGCTTCGAGGCCGGGCACACGATGCGCGTCGTCGTCTCCTCGACCGACCAGGCCTTCGCCCTGCCGGCCGAGGCCACCGTCTACTCCGTCGCCCTCGCCGGGGCCGGCAACGGCGGCACCGCGCTGGCCGTGCCCACCGTCGAGGGGCAGCCGCAGGCCGACGGCGGCACCTCCCGCTGGTGGTGGCTGCTCGGCGCCGTCGTCGCGCTCGGCCTGCTCGGCTGGCTCGCCGCGGTGCTGTGGGGCCGCCGCCGGCGCCGGGTCACCTCGGAGGTGGAGCCGGACGGCGAGGACGTGCCGCTGCGCTTCGAGAGCGTCACCAAGGCGTACAAGGACGGCTTCGTCGCCGTCCGCGACCTGTCCTTCGAGGTCCGCCGCGGCCAGGTGCTCGGCCTGCTCGGCCCCAACGGTGCGGGCAAGACGACGTCGCTGCGCATGCTCATGGGGCTGATCCGGCCGAACTCCGGGCGGATCACCGTGTTCGGCCACGCGGTCCGCCCCGGCGCGCCGGTGCTGTCCCGGCTGGGCTCCTTCGTCGAGGGCACCGGGCTGCAGCCGCACCTGTCCGGCCGCGACAACCTGCGCCTGTACTGGGCCGCCACCGGCCGCCCGGCCGAGGACGCGCACGTGGAGGAGGCGATCGCGGTCGCCGGCCTCGGCGCCGCCATCGACCGGCCGGTGCGCCGCTACAGCCAGGGCATGCGCCAGCGGGTGGCGATCGCCCAGGCCATGCTCGGCCTGCCGGACCTGCTGGTCCTCGACGAGCCGACCAACGGGCTGGACCCGCCGCAGATCCACGCCATGCGCGAGGTGCTCCGCGACTACGCCGCCACCGGTCGCACGGTCATCGTCTCCAGCCACCTGCTGAGCGAGATCGAGCAGACCTGCACCCACGTGGTGGTCATGGCGAAGGGGCAGAAGATCGCGCAGGGGACGGTCGAGGAGATCGTCGGCACCGGTGGCGCGGTGCTCGTCGGGCTCGCCGACGACGCCGACGCCGACCGCGCGGCCGCCGTCCTGTCCGGGCTGCCCGGGGTCACCGTCGAGCGCACCGACGAGGGCCTGGTCGCCGACCTCGGCCCGGGGACCTCGCGCGCGGCGGCCCTGCAGGCGCTGGTGGGCTCGGGCGTCGCCGTCGACCAGTTCACGCCGCGCCGCCGCCTGGAGGACGCGTTCCTGGCACTCGTGGGGGAGTCGTGACCGCGACCGAGCACGTCCAGCCCACCGGCGCCGTCGCCGGCTACCGGCCCGAGCGGACGCTGCGGCTGTCGGTCGAGCTCCGCCGGCAGTTCAAGCGGCGCCGCACGATCGGCGTCTTCGTGGCGATGGTGGCGCTGCCGCTGGTGCTCATCGCGGCGCTGCAGCTGGGCGCGAGCGAGGAGGCGCAGACCAACAGCCGGATCAACCTGGTCGACGTCGCCACCGCCAGCGGGCTGAACTTCACGCTGTTCGTGCTGTTCGCGACGACGTCGTTCTTCCTCGTCGTGGTCTACGCGCTGTTCTTCGGCGACACGGTGGCCAGCGAGGCGCAGTGGGGCTCGCTGCGCTACACGCTGGCCACGCCGGTGCCCCGGACGCGGCTGCTCCGGCAGAAGTGGCTCGCGGCGCTGGTCCAGTCGGTGGGCGCGCTGCTCACCCTCGCCGTCGTCGCGGTGGTCGCCGGCGGCCTCGCGTTCGGGTTCGGCGAGATCGAGACGCCGATCGGGGTGACCCTGTCGCAGGGCGAGGGGTTCCTCCGGCTGGCCGGGATGCTCGGCTACCTCGCCGTGCACCTGCTCGTCGTCGGCACGCTGGCGTTCTGGCTGTCCACGGTCACCGACGCGCCGCTGGCCGCCGTCGGCGGGGCGGTGTTCACGACGGTCGTGTTCGCCATCCTCGACCAGGTCGAGCAGCTCGGGTCGATCCGCGACTGGTTCCCCACCGCGGAGGAGTTCGCCTGGACCGACCTGCTGCAGACACCGGTCGACTCCTCGGACCTGTTCCGCGGCGTGGTCCAGTCGCTGGTCTACGCCGCGGTCTTCACCGCGCTGGGCTTCCGCCACTTCACCCGGCGCGACGTCACGAGCTAGAGCGAGGCTCTGACCGCCTGGGCCCAGCCGACGCCCATCGCCGCGTCGGTCACCGACACGTTCGGGACGGCGCCCAGCAGCCCGGCCATGCCGTCGACCTCCGCGCCGTTGGCGGTGATCCACAACCGGCCGACGGCGGGCGCCATCTCCAGGTCGCTGACGCTGTCGCCGATCGCGACGGCGTCCGCGGGGTCGACGCCGCGCCGCTCGAGGTCCCACGCGATCGCCGCGCCCTTGGAGATGCCGCGCGGCATCAGGTGGTAGACGCGGGCCAGCTGTCCCTCCGGCGCCAGCTGCAGCCGGGCCGAGGCGGGGATCGCGCCGTTGTCCTTGAGCGTCAGCCAGCCGAACCCGCGCTCGGCCAGCCACGCGTCGACGGCGAGCGGGTCGACGAACCCGCGCAGCAGCGCGTCGCCGTCGTGCGTGGTGTGCCAGGGCGCATGCCACTCCAGCCGGCCGGGGTGGGCGGCGCACAGCGCGTCGACGACGCCGAGCTCGGCCATCACGTCCATCGGCGTGCGGCCCGCGTACTCGGCGGGCAGCTCGCCGGTCAGCCCGTGCCGCTCCCGGCCGCCCTTCCACGTCACCAGCGAGCCCAGCTCGGCGATCGCGCCGTCGGCGGCGAAGATCCGCCCCGCCTCGGTGACCTGGTCGGCGGTGCGCCCGCTGACGATCACCAGCGCGACCCCGGCGGTGTGCAGCTCCAGCAGGGCCGCGGCCGGCTCGGCGGTGGGGGAACCGTCGGCCGCGTGCCAGAACGACCCCCGCGGTCCGACCATCGTGCCGTCGAGGTCGGTGTAGACGATGCGCGCAGCCACGGCGCCCAGCATGGCCGGGGCCCGGGGCGGTCCCGGCAGCCGGGTAGAGTCGGGCCCGTTCCACTCATCCAGAGGGGCAGAGGGACACGGCCCGGTGAAGCCCCGGCAACCGCGCTCGCGCGAGCGGCGAGAGGTGCCAATTCCGTCCCGCGCGGCTCGACGGCCCGACGCGGGGAAGATGAGGAGGTAGTCGTCGCATGACCCTGACCGCTCCCGGTTCCCTCCAGGCCGACTCCGCCGCCGGCGGCCCGGTCGCCCCGAGCCCCGCCCGCGGCCTCGTCTGTCGCAACTGCGGCGCCACCTTCGGCCTGATCGCCGAGCACGCCTGCGCGCAGTGCTTCGGCCCGCTCGAGGTCGACTACGACCCCGAGCTGATGGCCGCCGTCACCCGCGAGCAGATCGAGGCCGGCCCGCAGAACATCTGGCGCTACGCCGCGCTGCTGCCGGTGGGCCAGGACCCGGCCGACCGGGTCAGCCTCGATCCCGGCATGACCCCGCTCGTGCGCGCCGACCGGCTCGCCGCCGAGCTCGGCCTCACCGGCGGGCTGTGGGTCAAGGACGACTCGGCCAACCCCACCCACTCGTTCAAGGACCGCGTGGTGAGCCTCGCCGCCACCGCCGCCCGGGGGCTGGGCTACCGCAAGATCGCCGCGGCCTCGACCGGCAACCTGGCCAACTCGGTGGCCGCCCACGCCGCCCGCGCCGGCCTGCCGTCGTTCGTGTTCATCCCGTCCGACCTCGAGCCGGGCAAGGTCGTGCAGTCGGCGGTCTACGGCCAGACGCTGGTCGCCGTCGACGGCTCCTACGACGACGTCAACCGGCTGACCAGCGAGCTCGCCGAGACCGACGAGTTCGAGGACACCGCGTTCGTCAACCAGAACGTGCGGCCCTACTACGCCGAGGGCTCGAAGACGATGGGCTACGAGATCGCCGAGCAGCTCGGCTGGCGGATCCCGGCCCAGGTCGTCATCCCCATGGCCTCGGGCTCGCTGCTCACCAAGGTGGACAAGGCCTGGCGGGAGCTGGTGAAGGCGGGGATCGTCGCGGACACCGAGTGGCGGGTCTTCGGCGCCCAGTCGGCCGGCTGCGACCCGATCGCCACCGCCTTCGACAACGGCTGGGACGTCGTCAAGCCGGTCAAGCCCACCGGCATCGCCAAGTCGCTGAACATCGGCAACCCCGCCGACGGCCCGTACGCGCTCGACGCCATCCGCCGCACCGGCGGCGCCGTCGGCCGGGTCGGCGACGAGCAGATCGTCCAGGGCATCCGCGACCTCGCCCGCACCACCGGCGTCTTCGCCGAGACCGCCGGCGGCGTGACCGTGGCGGTGCTGCGGCAGCTGGTCGAGGACGGCCGGCTCGACCCGACCAGGGAGACCGTCGTCCTCAACACCGGTGAGGGCCTCAAGACCCTCGACCCGCTGCTGCCGGTCGTCGGCTTCACCCACCGCGTGGAGCCCTCGCTGCGGTCGGTCCGGTCCGCGGGGCTCATCGGCTGACCCCCGGCGGGGGGCGTAGGCTCGCCGGCGACGTCGATCCGGCGGGTGACATCCCGCCCGATCGTCCCCGAGTCGTGTGTCCAGGATCTCCCCACGGCGGCGTGCCTGTTGTACCGTCTCGCGCGGTCGTCAGTTCCACGCACGTGTCCGACGGGCGGAAGAGCTGTACCCCGGTCCCCGGATCACGGGGACCGTCCGCACGCACCAACGTGGGAGCACACGTGGCACAGGGCACCGTGAAGTGGTTCAACGCCGAGAAGGGCTTCGGCTTCATCGCCGTCGACGGCGGCCAGGACGTCTTCGTCCACTACTCGGCCATCCAGATGGACGGCTACAAGAGCCTCGACGAGGGCCAGCGGGTCGTCTTCGAGGTCGTCCAGGGCGAGAAGGGCCCCCAGGCCGACGGCGTCCGCGTCGCCTGAGCTCCTCCGTACCCCCGTGCTGCGGCCCGGTTCCCTCCGTGGGAGCCGGGCCGCAGCCGTTCCCGGGCCACCGGTCAGCTGGGCGCCGTCACTGCTGGCCGCCCACGCCGCGGTCCTCGTCCTGCTGTCGGCCGTCTCCGGGGTCCTGCACCTCTCCGGGGTGCGCAGCGGCGGCCAGGACGACGCCGGCCGGTGGACCGGACCGCCGCCCGTGGTCCCCGTGGCGACGTGGGCGCTCGCGCTGCTCGTCGTCGTGGTGGTGGCGCGCGCGGTCGGGCCGCGGCGCCCCGGCCGGCTCGGGCACTGGCTGGCCGGCACGGCGTGCTGGGCGGTCCTGCCGTGGACCTGGCTGGCGACCGGCCTGACCGCCTCCCACCCCGAGAGCGGCTGGGTGTGGGTGACCGTCATCGGGTTCTCCGGCTACGGCTGGTCCTGGCTGGTCCCCCTCCTGCTCTTCGGGGCCGCGTTCACCGCCGTCCTGGCGCGGTTCGCCGACTGACCCACCCGGGAACAGGCGCCACCCACCCCCCGTTCTTGCACTCGGCAGGGGCGAGTGCCAGACTTCCGGTTGGCACTCGACAGTGCCGAGTGCCAATCAGGTCGGAACGGTGAGGCACAGGAGCGCGGGCCACATGGGAGCCCGCCGCGCCGGTGTCGTCCGTCGCGGGCGCCGGTCCCGGCCGTGCAGCGATCCATGCATGGAGGACATCACCACATGGCCAAGATGATCGCCTTCGAGGAAGAGGCGCGCCGCGGCCTCGAGCGGGGCATGAACACCCTCGCCGACGCCGTCAAGGTGACGCTCGGCCCCAAGGGCCGCAACGTCGTCCTCGAGAAGAAGTGGGGCGCTCCCACCATCACCAACGACGGTGTGAGCATCGCCAAGGAGATCGAGCTCGAGGACCCCTGGGAGAAGATCGGCGCCGAGCTGGTCAAGGAGGTCGCGAAGAAGACCGACGACGTCGCGGGTGACGGCACCACCACCGCCACCGTGCTGGCCCAGGCGCTCGTCCGCGAGGGTCTGCGCAACGTCGCCGCCGGCGCCAACCCGATGGCCCTGAAGAAGGGCATCGAGAAGGCCGTCGCCTCGGTCACCGAGTACCTCCTCTCGACCGCCAAGGACGTCGAGACCAAGGAGCAGATCGCCGCCACCGCGTCGATCTCCGCCGCCGACCCGGCCATCGGCGAGCTCATCGCCGAGGCGATGGACAAGGTCGGCAAGGAAGGCGTCATCACCGTCGAGGAGAGCAACACCTTCGGCCTCGAGCTCGAGCTCACCGAGGGCATGCGCTTCGACAAGGGCTACATCTCGCCCTACTTCGTCACCGACGCCGAGCGCATGGAGGCCGTCCTCGACGACCCGTACGTGCTCGTCGTCAACTCGAAGATCAGCTCGGTCAAGGACCTGCTCCCGCTGCTGGAGAAGGTCATGCAGTCGGGCAAGCCGCTGGCCATCATCGCCGAGGACGTCGAGGGCGAGGCCCTCGCGACCCTGGTCGTGAACAAGATCCGCGGCACCTTCAAGTCGCTGGCCGTCAAGGCCCCCGGCTTCGGCGACCGCCGCAAGGCCATGCTGACCGACATCGCCATCCTCACCGGTGGCCAGGTCATCAGCGAGGAGGTCGGCCTCAAGCTCGACACCGCCGACGTCTCCCTGCTGGGCCGCGCCCGCAAGGTCGTCGTCACCAAGGACGAGACGACGATCGTCGAGGGCGCCGGTGACAGCGACCAGATCGCCGGCCGGGTGAACCAGATCCGCGCCGAGATCGAGAAGTCGGACTCCGACTACGACCGCGAGAAGCTGCAGGAGCGCCTGGCCAAGCTGGCCGGTGGCGTCGCCGTCATCAAGGCCGGCGCCGCGACCGAGGTCGAGCTCAAGGAGCGCAAGCACCGCATCGAGGACGCGGTGCGCAACGCCAAGGCCGCCGTCGAGGAGGGCATCGTCGCCGGTGGTGGCGTCGCCCTCGCGCAGGCCACCGCCGTCGCCTTCGAGAAGCTCGACCTCGAGGGTGACGAGGCCACCGGTGCCAACATCGTGCGCGTCGCGCTCGAGGCGCCGCTGAAGCAGATCGCCGTCAACGCCGGCCTCGAGGGCGGCGTCGTGGCGGAGAAGGTGCGCAACTCCGAGGTGGGCCACGGCCTCAACGCCGCCACCGGCGAGTACGTGGACCTGGTCTCGGCCGGCATCATCGACCCGGCCAAGGTCACCCGCTCGGCGCTGCAGAACGCCGCCTCCATCGCGGCGCTCTTCCTCACCACCGAGGCCGTCATCGCCGACAAGCCGGAGAAGGCCGCCCCGGCCATGCCCGGTGGCGACGGCGGCATGGGCGGCATGGACTTCTGAGTCCCGCCCCCTCGCAACACCAGCAACGCCCGGCAGGGGCGGTCCCGCATCGCGCGGGGCCGCCCCTGTCGGCGTTCACGGGCGTCTCGACGGGCCGAACACACGCCGGATGCCCCCTCCCGACGGCGGAGAGGGCGCTGGCCGTGTGTTCGGCTCCCGAGTCCTGCTCACGCTCGCCGGCGCGCGACTGCGGGGAGACGTCGTCCCCGGCGCGTCCCGGGCGGCGGGGTCCCCGCAGGTGCCGGCCCGAGGTGGGTCAGGCCGGCGGCGGCCCGGCGCCGGCAGGGTCCTCGATCGGCACGGGCCGGTCGCGCTCGCGCGGCGTGCCGTCGGGGAGGGTGTCGCGGCGGACGTGGCCCAGGGCGGCGCACCACCAGTCGGCCAGGGCCCGGTGGTCGCGGGCGTCGATGCAGAGGTCCTCGAAGCGGGCGGGTGCGTCGGCCACGTGCCCACCCCACCACGGGCACGCACAGGCCGAGGGCCCGTCACCGGCGGTGGTGACGGGCCCTCGGGGTGCGGCCGGTCGCCGGGGCCCGGGGAAGCCCCGGCGACCGGCCTGGCTCAGCGCGATCGCGTCATCGGGGCGACCGTGCTGCCGCCGGAGTCCGAGACCACGTTGAACAGGTTGCTGGCCGGCAGCACCGGGCCGTTGCGGAGGTCGACCGACCAGGTGCCGTCGGCCAGGACCGGCACGTTGAGCTGGATGACCGCACCGCTGCCCGTGACGTCGCCGATCCGGAGGTGCACCCGGTTGGCGGTGGTGTCCTGGACGGTGCCGGAGATCCGGTACTCGCGCCGGTCGGAGCGGTACTGGGCCCGGCTGATCGTCACCACGTCCGCCGGCTTGACGACCGCGTTGACACCCGTGGCCGTGGTGCTGCCCGTGCGCTGCTCACCGGCGACGGCGAACACCTGGACGGTGTAGTCGACCCCGTTGGTCAGGCCGGTCACCGCGCCCGAGGTGGCCGTGGCCGCGACCCGTGCGGTCACCGGGGTGCCCGCGGTGCCGTCGGCGGCCGCCGGCGGCGTGACCACGATCTCGTAGCCGGTGAGCGGGCTGGTGGCGTTGCCCGGCAGAGCCGCCGTCCACTCGGCGCTGACCGACTCGTGGCCGGCCAGCACCCGGGTGAGGGTGGGCGCCGTGGGGGCGACCGCGACCGGGTCGGTCGGGGTCTCGCCGCCACCCGTGCCGCCGCCACCCGTGCCGCCACCCGTACCGCCGCCGGTGTCGGGGTTGGTCGGGTCGTCGGCCGGCGTGACGGTGCCGTCGGCGTTCAGCGTGCCGAGCTCGACCACCGGGCTCCACAGGCCGTTGGTCGCCTCGAGGATCATCGGGTAGGCCTGGCCCTCGACGAGGCCGTGGACGGTCGCCGAGTTCTCCCCCTCGCTGGCGCCCTGGCGGACGGCGATCTCCTGGCCGGTGACGGTGTCGATGACGGCCACCCGGTACTCGGAGACCGGGTTGGCGTCCGCGGGCTGGGCCGGGGTCGTCCAGGAGAGCGTGACGTCCGTGCCGCTGCGCGTGGCCTCGACGGTGGTCGGCGGCACCGGTGCCTGGTTGGCGGGGCCGGAGGGGCACCCACCGAAGCCGGGGCCGTCGGTCTCGCCGAACTCGTAGAGCGAGTTGCCGAGGGCCAGCTCGCCCGAGTCCTGCATCCAGGAGGTCACCACGTGCTCGCCGTCGAGCACGCGCTCGGCGTCGGCGGCCGAGTACATGCCGAAGGTCACCGAGAAGGTGCCGTTCTCGGCGGTGCCGGTGACCTCGTACCCGGGCCCGCCGTTGGGCTCGGCGGGGTCGACGACGGGCGTCCAGCCGATGGCGCGCTCCCCGATGAGGGTCGGGGGCGTGCTGGGGTCGGGGCGGCGCATCTCCGGGTTGACCACCTCGACGACGAAGCGCGAGAGGTCGAACCGGGTGCCGAAGTCGTCGCCGTAGGTGCCGCTGATGGTCACCGACCCCTCGACGTCGCCCTCGGTCGCCGTGGCCGCGAAGTCGGTGTGCGTGACGCTGGTGATCTTCGCCGAGCTGACGTAGGCGCCGTCGGTGAAGGCGGTCTCGCTGAACCGCACCTCGACGAGGTCACCGCCCCGGATGTCGGGCGTCACGCCGGTCCAGCACGAGCCACCGGGGTGGTTGAACTCCAGGAAACCGGTCGCGTCGACGACGCCCTCGCCGATGCCGACCTGCTGCCCGTTGCGCGAGACGGTCACGGTCGCCGTCTCGCCGGCCTGGTCGGTGTAGCCCTCGAGGGCGACCATGTCGCGCTTGGGGAAGATCTCGATGTTGCCCGGTCCCAGGGGCGGGTTGCCGGCCTGGGCGGTGGCCGCGAAGGTCACCGCCGCGCCGGTGACCGCGACGGCGGCCAGGCCGCCGGCGATCAGCCGCTTGCGGGAACGGGTGGTTCGCGACGCGGGGGGAACGGCTCGGTGCGCACCCCCGCGACCGCCGTGCACGGTCGGTCGTGTCCTGGTCATCGCCTACTCCGTGGTCGCCGCCGCGCCCTCCGTGGGCCCGGTTCGTGGTGGGCGACACGCTCGTCCGGGGCCGGTGCGGCGGGCAGCCGTGGCGAGGGGGAGCACGACCCCCCAATGCGAGGGGTGCGTCCCACCCGGCGGGCCGGGGTAGGCGGTTGCCCATGGCCGTGGTGATCGGGACCTCGGGGTGGCAGTACCGCGACTGGCGCGGCCGCTTCTATCCCCAGCGCCTGCCGCAGCGGCTGTGGCTGGAGCACCACGCGCGGCACTTCGCCACCGTCGAGAGCAACGCCGCCTTCTACCGGCTGCCCGCCCGGGACACCTTCGCCGCCTGGCGCGAGCGCACCCCGCCCGACTACCGCTGGGCGGTCAAGGCCAGCCGCTTCCTCACCCACGTCAAGCGGCTGCGCGAGCCCGAGGAGCCGGTGGCCCGGCTGGTGGAGCACGCCGCGGGCCTCGGCGACCGGCTCGACGTCGTCCTGCTGCAGCTGCCGCCGACGCTCAGGGCCGACGCCGGCCTGCTGCGGGACTGCCTCGCCTGCTTCCCACCGGGCATCCGGGTCGCCGTCGAGCCCCGGCACGAGACGTGGTGGACCGACGAGGTCCGGGCCCTGCTGGAGCGCTACGGCGCCGCGCTGTGCTGGGCCGACCGCGCCGAGCGGCCGGTGACGCCGCTGTGGCGGACGGCGGGCTGGGGCTACCTCCGCCTGCACACCGGCGCGGACGGCTGGGCCTACCCGCCGGCGGTGCTCGAGCAGTGGGCGCAGCGCCTGGCCGAGGCGTACGCCGACGACGAGGACGCGTTCGTCTACCTGAACAACGACCCGGGCGGCGCCGCCGTCGTCGACGCGGTCACCCTGGCCGGCGCGGTCCGCCGGGCCGGCCGCACACCCACCCGGGTGCCGACCCCGGAGGAGGCGACCGGCGCGGCGTGGGTGGCTGCCTGATCAGCCGAGCACGTGCGGGTCCTCGCGGTGCCGCACGCCGAGCTGCTCGGCGGCGCGGCCCAGGATCTCCTGCACGGCGAGGGTGTCGGCCAGCGGCACGACCGCGGACTCGGTGCGCCCCTCCTGCAGGCAGCGGGTGACCTCGGCGAGCTCGTGGGAGTACCCGACGCCGGTCGCCGGGCGGGTGATCTCCTCGGGCTCGGCGCCCGTGCGGTGCAGCACGATCGTGGCCGGGTGGTGGAAGCGGGGGAGGACGTCGATCCAGCCGCCGGTGCCGAACACCCGCGCCTGCCCCGGCGTCGGGTAGCGCAGCGAGGTGGTGAGCGTGGCCGAGCGGCCGTCCGCCCAGCCGAGCAGCAGCGCCGCCTCGGCGTCGGCGCCGGTGGGGTAGGTGGACCCGGCGGCGGTGACGGTGTCGGGGGTGCCCAGCACCATCTGGGCGAAGGAGACGACGTAGACGCCGAGGTCGAGCAGCGCGCCGCCGCCGAGCTCGAGGGCGAACAGCCGGTCGGCGGGGTCGTAGACGCGGTCGACGCCGAGGTCGGCCTGCACCGAGCGCACCTCGCCGATCGCGCCGTCGGCGATCAGCTCCCGCATGCGGACGACGGCCGGCTGGAAGCGCGTCCACATCGCCTCCATGACGAACACCCCGTTCGCCCGGGCGGCCTCCACCACCTCCTGCGCGCCGGCGGTCGTGGCGGTGAACGCCTTCTCCACCAGCAGCGCCTTGCCCGCCTCGATGGCGGCGAGCGCGACCGCGTGGTGCTGCGGGTGCGGGGTGGCGACGTAGAGGACGTCGACGTCGGGGTCGGCGAGCAGCTCCGCGTAGGAGCCGTACGCGCGCTCCAGCCCGTGCTGCTGCGCGAACGCCTGCGCGCGGTCGGCCGAGCGGGACGCCACGGCCACCGGCCGCGCACCCTCCACGTGCGCGAAGTCGCCCATCACGCTCTGCGCGATGCGCCCCGGCCCGACGATGCCCCAGCGGATCTGCTCGCTCACGGCGACGACGCTAGTCGCCGGGCAGACTGCACCCCGTGGCCGTGCTGATCGACAGTCCCGTCTGGCCGTGGCGGGGGCGCCGCTGGTCGCACCTGGTCAGCGACGTGTCGCACGACGAGCTGCACGCCTTCGTCGCCGCCGAGCTCGGCATCCCGCGCCGGGCGTTCCAGGGGGACCACTACGACGTCCCGGAGGACCTCTACGACATCGCGGTGGCCGCCGGCGCCGAGCCGGTCGGGGCGCGCGAGCTGCTCGCCCGGCTGACGGCCGCGGGCCTGCGGGTCAGGAAGCGCGACCGCGCAGCAGGGTGAGCTCGGCGGCGAGGTTGGCCCGCGCCCGCGGCTCCCACTCCCGCGTCGCCGGCAGCCGGTAGAGCGCCGGCAGTGCCAGCAGGGACTCCAGGACGGCGATCCGCCCGGCGGTGAACACCTCGTCGGGCAGGTGCCCGTACTCCTCGCGGACGGCCGAGGCGTAGGCGGCGTAGGCCTCCGGCGGCCCGGCGAGGACGGCGAGGTCGGCGTCGCAGAGGACGGCGCCGTCCGCGTCGCCGTCGGCCGCGTCGTGGCGGGCGGTCAGCAGGACCAGCCGGACCACCTCGTCCACCCGCGCCGGCGGCACCAGGCCGGACAGGCCCGCCCGCGCCCGGTCGGCGCTGGCCTGCTCGTTGTCGCCGCGGGTGGGGTCGTAGACGACGTCGTGGTACCAGGCGGCCAGCGCGACGGCGGCCGGGTCGTCCGCGGCCGGGCTCAGCGCGCCGACCAGCCCGAGGACGGCGGCCAGGTGGTGCAGGTCGTGGTAGCGGCGGTGCGGCTCGCTCCAGGCGGCGACGACGGCGGCCCACTCGTCGCGCGCGGCGGGGGAGTCGCCGGTCAGGGCCGCGAAGTCCCCGTAGGCGATCACGCGACCCCGCAGCGGCGCAGGGTGAGCAGCGCCAGCGCGCGGGCCACGGCGGTCACGTCGGCCACCGGCACCCGCTCGGCCGGGCCGTGCGCGAGGTGCAGGTCGCCCGGGCCCAGGTGCAGCGCGGGGACGCCCGCGGCCGCGTACAGCCGCAGGTCGGTGCCGGCCGCGACCGCACGTTCCGGCGGCGCCGCCCCGCCCGCGTCGACGACGGCGCCCCGGACCTGCCCGAGCAGCTCGTGCCCCGGCGGCAGCTGCCCGCTGGCGAACGCGCCGCCGGTCCACGTGACCCGCACCGGGTGCGCGGCCAGCCACGGGTGCCCGGCGCCGAACGCCGCCACCCGCTCCTCGAAGGCCGCGCGGGCCGCCTCGACCGGCTCGCCGAGCCGCACGCCGTAGCGGCCCTCGGCGACCAGCCGGTCGGGCACGCTGGAGGCCCAGTCGCCGGCGCGCACCGTGCCGATGGACAGCCCGAACGGGAACCGCTCGCCGGCGAAGCGGGGGTCGGCGTCGTGCTGCCGCCCCGCCTCGAAGGCACGCAGGTCGGCGTGCACCTCGGCGAACAGCTCCACCGCGCTGACGCCGCGGTCGCGCGTCGCCGCGTGGGCGGCGTGGCCGGTCACCTCCAGCCGGAAGGTCAGCGCGCCGGCCGCGGCGGTGACGACGGCGCCGTCGGTGGGCTCGGGGATGACGCAGGCGTCGCCGCGGTGCCCGCGGGCGAGGGTGGCCCACGCGCCCAGGCCGCCGTCCTCCTCGCCGACGACGCTGTGCAGCGCCACCGGCCGGCGCAGCCGCACGCCCGCGGCCCGGATCGCGGCCAGCGCGGCGAGCGCCGAGACCAGGCCGCCCTTCATGTCGCAGGCGCCGCGGCCGTGCACCGCGCCGCCGTCGACCCGCGGGGTGAAGGGGTCGCCGGCCCACAGCGCGCGGTCGCCGGTCGGGACGACGTCGGTGTGCCCGCACAGCACCAGCGCCGGGTCGCCGTCGTCGGCGCCGGGCAGCGTGCCGACGACGCCCCACGCCTCGTCGCGCTCGACCTCCTGGCCGGGCGCGTCCGGCGCGGTGGCGGCCGCCGCGAGGTCGATCGCCCAGCGGTCGACGTCGCAGCCCAGCGCGTCGAGCTCGCCGGCGACGAGGGCCTGCGCCTCGCTCTCGGCCGCGGTGCCGCCGACCGAGGGGACGGCGACCAGCCGGCAGAGCAGGTCGACCGCGGCGGCCTCGTCGACGGCGTCCAGGACGGCGGCCTCGGCACGGCTCAGGTCGGACACGGCTCGGCAGTCTGGCACGCACAGGCGCGGCGGTTACCGTCGCCGCCGTGACGCAGCCCCTCCCGCCGCCCGGCTGGTACCCCGACCCCGCCGGCAGCGGCGGTTCCCGCTGGTGGGACGGCCGGACCTGGACCGGGCACGTCCAGCAGCCGGCCCCGCAGCCCGTGCCGCAGCCCACCCCCGCACCGGCCCACCAGCAGCCCCAGCCGCAGGCCCAGCCGGTCCAGCAGCCGTACGGCGGCCAGCAGCACCACGGGGGCCATCAGCAGTACGGGGGCCAGCAGCAGTACGGCGCCCAGCCCCGCCGCTCGGTGCTGCACGACCAACCGGTGCTGCTGGTCAACCAGAAGACCAAGCTGGTCGAGCTCACCAACGAGTACGCCGTCCTCGCCGGCGACGGCACGCAGATCGGGGCCGTCGTCGAGGTCGGGCAGTCGGCGGCCAAGAAGGTCGTCCGGTTCATGAGCAGCCTCGACCAGTACCTCACCCACCGCCTCGAGGTGCGCGACGCCCACGGGCCGGTCCTGGTGCTCACCCGTCCGGCGAAGCTGGTCAAGTCGCGGGTCGTCGTCGAGACGCCCGAGGGCGCGCCGGTGGGGGAGGTCGTCCAGGCCAACGTGTTCGGCCGGATCCGCTTCGACCTGGTGGTGGGCGGTCAGCCGGCCGGCGCGATCCAGGCCGAGAACTGGCGGGCCTGGGACTTCTCCGTCACCGACCACCTGGGCACCGAGGTCGCCCGCATCACCAAGACGTGGGAGGGCCTGGCGCGCACGCTGTTCACCACCGCCGACCACTACGTCGTGCGGGTGCACGCCCGGCTGCCCGAGCCGCTGGCGAGCCTGGTGCTGGCCTCGGCGCTGACCGTCGACACGGCGCTCAAGCAGGACTCCCGCGGATTCGGCTGACCCGCGCGTGTCACGGCCGGGAGCGGGGTACCGTCCGTGGGGTCCGGACCGGGCGATCTGTGTCCCCGGGTGCCAATTGGATACCGCCTTCGCGGACCACCGCCCCGGCCTCGGCCGGGGGTCTGGAGCCGCGTCGTGCTTCTCGCCGCGAGGCGACCAGAGCCCGGTCCGGACCCTCCTCAGCTCCCCAGCACCCAGCCGCCGGGCCCGGCCAGGGCCGCCGCCTCCGCGGGCCCCCACGAGCCCGGCTCGTAGGGGTGCACCTCCGGCCCGTCCCCGAGCACCGGCGCGACCGCCCGCCACGCCCGCTCCAGCCCGCCGCTGGTGGTGAACAGCGACCGGTCGCCGACCAGGACGTCGTAGAGCAGCGTGGCGTAGGGCGGCAGCGGCTCGCCCTCGGGCACCGCGCCCAGGTCCAGCGACGCCTCCGCCACCGACAGCTCCAGCTCCGGCCCGGGGCGCTTGGCCACCAGCCCGAGGTCCAGCGCGCCGGCGCCCGACAGCGACAGCGAGACGGTGTTCCCGCCGCCGGGCACCGCGCCGACCGGGCCGTCGGGCCGGCGCAGCACCAGCGTCACCTGCTGCCGGCTCTCGGCCATCCGCTTGCCGGTGCGCAGCAGGAACGGCACGCCGCGCCAGCGGTCGGTGTCGACCCACAGCCGCGCCGCGACGAAGGTGTCGGTGCCGCTGTCGTCGGCGACGTCGTCGAGGTCCCGGTAGCCGGTGAACTGCCCCAGGACGACGTCCTCGCGGGCCAGCGGCCGGAACGCCGCCAGCACCGCCTCGCGGGCCTCCTGCAGGTCGCCCGGCGCCAGGGACACCGGCGGCTCCATCGCCACCTCGGCGGCCACCTGGAACAGGTGGGTGACCAGCATGTCGAGGGTGGCGCCGGTGGCGTCGTAGAACTCCGCGCGGTCGGCGACGTCGAGGGTCTCGGGGACGTCGACCTGCACCTGCGCCACGTGCTCGCGGCTCCACACCGAGGAGAACAGCCCGTTGGCGAAGCGCAGCACGTGCAGGTCCTGGGTGGCCTCCTTGCCCAGGAAGTGGTCGATGCGGAAGACCTGCTCCTCGTCGAGCACCGCGTGCACCAGCTCGTCGAGCTCGCGGAACCCGTCGGGGGAGGTGCCGTAGGGCTTCTCGTAGACGACGCGGGCGCCGTCGGCCAGGCCGTGGGCGTCCAGGGCCCGGGTGATGCCGCCGAACGCCTCGGGAGGGACGGCGAGGTAGTGCACGAGCTGGGCGTCGTCGCCGAGCTCCTCACGGGCGCGGGCCACGGCGTCGGGCAGCTGCCCGGGGTCCTCCGGGGCGAAGCCGCCGCCGGCGAAGCGCAGCCGCTCGGGCAGCCCCTCGGCGGGCTCCCCGTCGCCGTGCTCGGCCAGGGCGTCCCGGACCAGGTCGCGGAACTCGTCGTCGGAGCGCTCGCCGCGCCCGCTGCCGACGATCCGCCAGTCCGGCGGGAGCAGCCCGCGACGCTGCAGGACGTCGAAGGCCGGCAGGACCATGCGCGCGGCCAGGTCGCCGGTGGCGCCGAACAGGACGAAGACGGTCGGGCGGAGGTCGGCCATGCGCCCAGCCTCGCCGCCCCGCCCCTCAGGCGCGCGCCGGGTGCGTCTGAGGGGGCCTCAGACGCCGGGAGCAGGTGAGGACTGCCCGGTCGCCCGATGCCCGCGCCGTCGCCTCAGCACGACCGTGGTCGCCGTACCCACCGGACGACGACACCGAGGAGACCGTCGTGAACACCTATCCCAACCCCGGACTCGAGGCCGAGCTCGCCTACCGGCGTGAGGTGCTGCAGGAGCTCGGCCGGGGCACCCGCACCCGCCGCGCCCCCTGGCGGTCCCGGCGGTCCCGCTGACGGCGCTGGTGGCCGTCCCGTCGGCGGCCCGTGCCACGATCGCCGACGTGGCGCGGTGGGACGAGCGACCCCTGGTGGGGCGGGCGACGGAGCTCGCCACGCTCCTGGCCGCCGTCGACCGGGCGGTCGCCGGCCGCGGCGCGGCCGTGCTGGTCGCCGGCGACGCCGGTGTCGGCAAGTCCCGCCTGCTCGACGAGCTGGCGGGCCGCGCGGCCGCCCGCGGCCTGCGGGTGCTGACCGGCCACTGCGTCGACCTCGGCGAGGTCGGCCTGCCCTACCTGCCCTTCGTCGACCTGCTGCGCCCCGTCGCCGACGAGCTCGGCGACGGGGCCGCCGCGCTGTTCGCCGCCCGGTCGGCCGCCGCGCGCGAGCCCGAGGCGGCCGACCTGGGCAGCCCGGTCCGCGCGCTGCGCCCACCGGTCGACGACGGCCGGCTGCAGCTGTTCGAGGCGGTCGCCACCGCGCTGTCCGGGCTCGCCGCCGACACCCCGCTGCTGGTGGTGCTCGAGGACCTGCACTGGGCCGACCGCTCCAGCCGCGACCTGGTCCGCTACCTGCTGGCCCGGCTGGCCGGCGAGCCGGTCGCCGTCGTCGCCTCCTACCGCTCCGACGACCTGCACCGCCGCCACCCGCTGCGGCCGCTGCTCGCCGAGCTGGTCCGGCTGCCCGGCGTCGAGCGGCTGGACCTCGGTCCGCTGCCCGACGCCGACGTCCAGCAGCTCGTGCGGGGGTTGGCCGCGGGCGTGCCCGACCGCACCGTCGACGACGTCGTGGCCCGCGCGGAGGGCAACGCGTTCTACGCCGAGGAGCTGCTGGCCGCGGGACTCGCGGGGGAGTCGCTGCCGCTGCTGCTCACCGACGTGCTGCTGGCCCGGGTGGAGCAGCTGACCCCGGCCGGGCAGCAGGTGCTGCGGGTGGCCGCGGTCGCCGGGCGGCGGGTGCGGCACGAGCTCGTGGCGGCGGTGGGCGGGCTGGCGCCTGCCGACCTGGAGGCGGCGCTGGGCGAGGCGGTGCACTCGCACCTGCTCGTCGTCGACCCCGACGGCGCCTACCGGTTCCGCCACGCCCTGGTGCGCGAGGCGGTGCTGGCCGACCTGCTGCCCGGCGAGCGGGTCCGGCTGCACGCCGCCGTCGCCGCCCACCTGGCCGGCGTCCCGGGCGCGGGCACCGCCGCGGAGCGGGCGCACCACCTGCGGGAGAGCAACGACCTGGCCGGTGCCCTGTCGGCGTCGCTGGAGGCCGCGGACGAGGCGCGGCGGGTGGCCGCCCCGGCCGAGCAGCTGCAGCACCTGGAGGCGGTGCTCGCGCTGTGGCCGGCGGTGCCCGACGCGGCCGCGCGGGCCGGGCGCTCGCAGGCCGAGCTGCTGCTGGACACCGCGGCCGCCGCCCGCCGCGGCGGGGAGCTGCACCGGGCGGTGGCGCTGCTGCGCTCGGCGCAGGAGCTGCTCGGCCCGGACGGCGACCGGGAGCTGCGCGCGCGGCTGCACTCGACCCTGGCGCAGGCGCTGGGCCGCATCGAGGACCAGGCCGCCGCGCTGCGGGAGAGCACGGCGGCGATGGAGCTGGTGCCGGCCGTGCCGCCGTCGCCGGTGCGCACCTGGGCCGCGGCCACGCACGCCCGCGTCTGCTACGACGTGGGCCGCCGAGCCGAGGGCGACGCCGCCGCCGAGGAGGCGCTGGCCGCGGCCGACGCGCTGGGGCTGGACGGCGCGTGGGCCGACGTCGCGGTGTCGCTGGCCCGCTCGCGTGGCGGGGAGGAGCTGCCCGCGCGGCTGGAGGAGGTGCTGGCCCGCGCCCGCCGGTCGGGGGACCCCGACGTCGAGATGCGGGTGCTGTTCAACCTGGCGATCGTCGCCTACGAGGCCGGGTGCTCGGGCGAGACGCTGCGCTGGAGCGACACGGCGCTGGCACGCGCCGCCGAGCTCGGCGTCGAGTGGTCGTTCTACGCCGCGGAGCTGCGCCACCTCGGCGTCGTCTCGCGGTACGTCGTCGGTGACTGGGACGGCAGCCTGGCGCTGGCCGACCGGCTGGCCCGGGTGCCCGAGATGGCCGCGCACGTGCGCGCGGCCGGGCTGCTCGTGCAGGTCGGCCGCGGCGACCCGGCCGCCGCGGAGCGGATCGCCTGGGTGCGCGGCCTGGTCGGCCGGCTCGACGCGCACGTGCTGCTGCTCCTGGCCACCGCCGGCGCGGAGATCGACGTGGCCGCGTGGGCCGGCGATCCCGCCACCGCGCTGGCCACCGCGCGGTCGGCCACGGAGACGCTGACCGGGCTGTGGGGCGACGACCGGCTGGCCGTCGTCCGGCTCGCCGCGACCGCGCTGGCGCCGGTCGGCGACGCGGCGGCCACGGCCCGGCTCACCGGGGACGCCGCCGCGGAGCGGGAGTGGACGGCGGCGGGGGAGTCGCTGGTGGAGATCGCCCGCTCGGCGGTCGAGGCGCACGCCCGGCTGATCGGCCCGCACGGCGTCGAGGCGGCGGCGTGGACCGCCCGGGTGGAGGCCGAGGCCGCGCGGCTGGCCGGGCGCCCGGCGCCGGAGCTGTGGGCGGCCGCCGTCGAGGCGTTCGGCTACGGGCACGTGTACGAGCAGGCCCGCAGCCGGTGGCGGCTGGCCGAGGCGCTGGTCGCTGCCGGCGACCGCGAGGCCGCACTGGAGCCACTGTCCGCCGCCGCCCGGACCGCGCGCGAGCTGGGCGCCGCGCCGCTGCTGGCCGCGGTCACCGCGCTGGCCCGCCGGGCGCGGCTGGAGCTGCCCGGCGCCGGGCGGGTGGTGGAGACGGCGGCGGTGTTCACCCCGCGCGAGACCGAGGTGCTGGCCCTGCTCGCCCGCGGCCGCACCAACCGGCAGATCGGCAGCGAGCTCTACATCAGCGAGAAGACCGCCAGCGTGCACGTCAGCAACATCCTGGCCAAGCTCGGCGCCGGCTCCCGCACCGAGGCCGTCGCCCGTGCCGCCGCCGAGGGCCTGCTGCCCACGGGCTGACGCCGTCCCCGCCCGTCCTGACGATCACGGCGCCGTGACCACCGACCGACGGCGTGTCGTGGGGGGGGGGGGGTGGCCGCGGGGGCGCCCGCCCCCCACCATCCTGCGCACGCGCTCGCGGCGGGCGCGCACGACCTCCACCCGCGCCCACG
>NZ_JBJGZB010000014.1:0-155261 GCF_054050295.1 Geodermatophilus sp. SYSU D01045 | reverse complement strand
GGTGGCGGCGGGGGTTTTTTTTGTTTGTGTGGTTTTGGGGGGGGGCGGCGGGGGGGGGGGGACTGGGGGGGCCGGGGGGGCGCGGGGCCCCCCCGCGCCCCGGGACCCGGCCCGGCCTCACTTGGCGAACGACACCGGTGCGGTCGGCGGGACGGCGGCCGTCGCGGGGGCCCGGTGGGCGCCCCGGTTCGCGCGCAGGAGCAGCACGGCACCGGCGACCAGCAGCAGGACGCCGAGCCCGGCGACGGCCAGCGGCAGGGTCCGCTGGACGAGGGTGATCTGGTCGCGGGTCCCGGCGGCGTCGGCGGCCGCGTCGCGCAGCCCCTCCTCGGTCGGGCCGAGGTCGGCCGCCAGCACCGTGACGCCGGTGGCGCCGCCGGGACCGCGCAGCGCGGTCACCGGGTGCTCCACCGAGCTGACGATCTTGCCGCTGACCGGCTCGACCAGGATCTCCCGCTCGCTGCTGAAGACGACGTCGGCGGTGACGGTCGCGTCGTCCGACTCGCCGGCCAGGCTGCCGGGGACCTCGATCTGGCGGATGACGGTCTCGGGGACCGACTGCAGGAAGCGGTAGACCTCGACGCCCTCGACCTCGTCCTCGCCGTCGTAGCGGGCGGTGACCGCCGCGCCGACGTTGCCGTTCCACACCTCGTAGTCCTGCCGCTGGGTGTCGAACGGGAAGGTGAGCGTCAGGCCGTCGATGTCCTCGCTGGCCGCGCCGCAGTCCACCGCCTCCGCGGTCGTGCGGTCCAGGCAGTTGACGACCTCGGTGGGCTCGGTGACCAGCGTGCCGTCCGCCGTGGTGATCGTCGTCCCCGAGGCCCACACGGCGACGTCGTCGGAGGCGTCCGGCGAGCCGGCGTCCCCCTGGACGGTCAGCCGCGCGGTGACCTCGCCCCGCGTCTCCTCCAGCTCTTCCATGTCCAGGTAGGTGGCGTCCTCGTCGACGACGGCCCGCGACGCCTGCTGGTCGAGGGGCAGGGTCACGAGGGTGGGCGCCAGCACCAGGCGGACGGCGAGCGCGGCGCCCAGGCACAGCGCGCCCAGGCCCAGCAGCACGAACCCGAGGACAGGACGACGCATGCGGGGGGACCTCCTCGACCGTGCGACGGCTCCACCGGCGTCGCAGCGCGGTCACATTACTGTCGGCTCCACCACACGCCAACACCGACCGGTTCCGGGCGGTACCGATCCCCCGATCGGGTCGGGTACCGGTGCGTACCGGCGTCGATAACGCCTGTTACCGCTCGTCACGCGCACGTCGGCGGAGCACCAGGACGACGTTCCAGCTCGCGACCTCCCGCAGGCCCGGGACGCGGGCGACCCAGACCGCCCACCACGGGTGGTAGCGCGGGCGGACGGCCACGAGGTCGGCGTCCGGGCAGCGCCGCGCCCAGCGGACCGCCGCCCCCGCGGAGACCGCGAACAGGGACTCGCCGTACCGGTTCTTCGGCTCGCGGCCGGTGCGCCGCCGGTAACGCCGGCGGGCCCGGGCGCCGCCGAGGTAGTGCCAGGGCGCGGTCTCGTGCCCGCCCCACGGCGACAGCCAGGGCGTGAACGAGAGCAGCACGGTGCCTCCCGGCCTGGTCACCCGCACCATCTCGTCGGCCATGACCCACGGGTGGCGCACGTGCTCCAGGACGTTCGAGGAGTAGCAGACGTCGACGGCGCCGGTGCGCACCGGCAGGGCCTCGCCGCTGCCGCGCACCGTCCCGGGCTCGGGCGCGCCGCGCGCGGCCATCTCGCCGGCGTCGGGCTCCAGGCCGACGTAGCGGGCGCCGGCCGCCCGGAAGGCGGCGGAGAAGTACCCCGGCCCGCCCCCGACGTCGAGGACGGTGGCCCCGGCGAGGTCGGTGTACCGGGCGAGCTGGCGCACCGAGTCGTCGGCGAGGACGCCGTAGAAGGAGGCGGGGTCGGTCTGCTCGCGCAGGAAGGCGCGGAACAGCCGCACCGACCGCCGCAGCGTCGCCGTCCGGTCCATTCGCGGTTCGTCCTCTCGGGTGGGGAATGCCGTCGATCGGGCGGGTGGAATGGCTGGTACCCGTCTGTATCGTGCCGCGGGTGATCCGCGTCTCCCCCCGGCGTGCGCCCGCCGACGTGCTGTTCGTCAACTGGCGCGACCTCGGTCACCCGGAGGGCGGCGGGTCCGAACGGTACGTGCACCGCGTCGCCGAGGGACTCGCGGCCGCGGGGCTGCGGGTGGAGATGTTCTGCGCCGCCCACGACCGCGCCCCGGCCGAGGAGGACGTGAACGGGGTGCACGTCGTGCGCCGCGGCGGCCGGCTCGGCGTCTACCCGCGGGCGCTGCTGCACGTCCGGCGCTCGCGCGCCCGGCTCGTCGTCGACGTGCAGAACGGCCTGCCCTTCTGCAGCCCGCTGGTCACCCGGGCGCCGGTGACGGTGCTGGTCCACCACGTGCACCGCGAGCAGTGGCCGATCGTCTTCGGCCGGCTCGGCGGCGCGGTGGGCTGGTGGCTCGAGTCGCGCGTCGCGCCGTGGGTCTACCGGCGGTCCCGCTACGTCACCGTCTCCGGGGCCACGCGCGCGGAGCTGGCCGGTCTCGGCATCGCGCCGTCCCGGGTCGCGGTCGTGCCCAACGGGGTGGAGCCGGTGCCGCCGGTGGCGGTGCGCCGCTCGCCGACGCCGCGGGTGGTCGTGCTCGGCCGGCTGGTCCCGCACAAGCGGGTCGAGCACGCCCTCGAGGTGCTGGCCCGGCTCCGGCAGCGGTGGCCGGACCTGGTCCTGTCGGTCGTCGGCGAGGGCTGGTGGGAGGACCGGCTGCGGGCCGAGGCCGAGCGGCTGGGCGTCGCCGACCGGGTCGAGTTCCACGGGTTCCTGGACGAGCCGGCCAAGCACGCCGAGCTCGCGCGGGCGTGGCTGCAGCTGTGCCCCTCGGTCAAGGAGGGGTGGGGCCTGGTGGTCACCGAGGCCGGCGCGCACCGGACGCCGACGGTGGGCTACCGGTCCTCGGGCGGGCTCACCGAGTCGGTGCTCGACGGCCGCACCGGCGTGCTGGTCGACGACCTCGGCGGGCTCACCGCGGCGGTGGACCGGCTGCTGGCCGACCCGTCCGCGCGGTCGGCGATGGGCGCCGCGGCGGCCCGGCACGCGGCCCGGTTCGACTGGCCGTCGGCCGTGCGGGGCTGGGCGCGGGTGCTGCGCGGGGTGCCGGCGCCCGCCCGTACGGACGCCGGCGGGGCCTCAGCCGCGGGTGCCGTAGTCGAGGACGTCGATCGACTGCTGGTCGCTCTGCTCGACCGCGGACGTGTCCGGGTCGACGGCGGCGGACACGCCGGCCACGGCGGCGGCGCCGATCCCGGCGCCGGCGCCGAGGGACAGGAGCACGGCCAGGAGGGTCTTCACGCGGGCACTCGCTTCCTCGGGGGACGACGACGGAGCGGGACCCTAGACGCCGCGAGCGTGATCCACAACGCAGCACCGGCCACCGCGCCCAGCGCGGCGCCGTGAGCGACCCCGACCGCGACCGCGCGCACCGCCGTCGGCCGGGGTCCCGGCAGCGCGCCGGGCACGCGGTACAGCCGCAGGTCGGCGCCGTCGACGACCAGCGGCAGGTCGGCCACGGCGGCGGCCACGGGCGGACCGGGCGTGTCGCGCTCCACCAGCACCCAGCCGACGCCGAGCCGGGCCAGCGCCCCCGGGTCCCCGGCGGCGGCGAGGACCTGCGCGGCACGGGCGTCCTCGCCCCGCACCGGCCGGCCGTCGACGACCAGCGTGTCGTCGGCGACGACCGGCCGGGACAGCCAGCGGGCCGCGGGGTCCAGCTGGGGGCGGCGGTCGTTCCAGCCGAACGCGCGGTAGGCGCCGGCGGGGAGGACCAGCACGTCGCCGGGCGCGGGGTCGTCGGCGAGCACGTCGCGCACGGCCTGCCAGTCGGCCGGCCAGGCCACCGGCTGCAGCCGGCCGCCCACCCCCCAGGCGAGGTCGGGGACGGCGACCAGCGGCAGCACCACCGCGGCGACGGCGACCGCCCCGGCGGCCGGGTCCGGCAGGAGCGCGCGGACGGCGGCGACGGCGCGCCGGGTGCCGACCCCGGCGCCGACGGCGAGCGGCAGCGCGAGCCACGCCGCGTACTTCTGCCCGTCGCGCAGCAGCCCGGCCCCCGGCACGCCGGCGACCGCGGCCTCGAGCAGGTCCCGCGTGCCGGGCAGGACGCCGGCGACGGCGAGCAGCAGGCCCGCGGCCCCCAGGACCAGCAGCCGGCCGCCGGCGCCCGCGCGGGCCGCCCGGGGCGCCCAGCCCGCGGTGGCGAGGGCGAGCAGCAGCGCGGTGACCAGCGGGGCGAGCACGGACGTGCGGCTCCCGGGGACGGCGGCGCCGTTCCAGATGCCACCGGTACCGAGGACGGCGACCACGGCGCCGGCCCAGTTCTCGCCGCGCGCGGCGAAGGCGGCCACCCCGGACGGGTCGGAGGTGCCGCCGGCCGGCGCGAGCAGTCCGGCCACCACCCACGGCGCGGACAGCAGCGCGACCGCGGCGAGCGCGCGGCCGGCGCGGCGGCGGCCGGTCCCGGCGAGCACGGCGCCCGCGGCGAGCAGGCTGCCGGTGGGGGTGAGCGCGGCCGGCGCGACGGCGAGCACCAGCCGGAGCAGCGCCCGCGGCTCGCCGGCGCGCAGCCGCAGCCCGGCCCGCACCACCCAGGGCAGCGCGGCCCACGCCAGCAGCAGCGTCCAGTGGCCGACGAGCAGCCGCTCGGCGAGGTAGGGGCTCCAGCCGTAGACCAGCCCGGCGACGGCGCCGGCCGCGCCGCGGCGGCCGTCGGGGCCCGGCGGCACCAGCCGCGCGGCGCCGAGCACCGCGGCGTAGACGGTCAGCAGCAGCACGGCGGCCTGCACCAGCGAGCCCGGCAGCACGGCGGTGAGCAGCGCGGCCGCGCCGTCGGCGGGGACCGCGCGGGGCAGCGCGCCGGACAGGCCGAGCGCGTCGAGGTCGAGGTCCTGGCGCGGCACGACGACCATGTCGGCGAGCAGCACGTACCCGGGCGCGAGCACCGGCGCGGTCACCAGCAGCGCCACCGCGGCGGCCAGCGCGCGGGCCGGCCACGGGGAGCGGTCGGGTGCCACGACGGGGTCGACGGCGGTCTCCACGCGCGCCCCTCTCCCCCGTCGTCCCCGGCTCCCGGGCGCCAGCAGCGTAGGGCGGGGGGATGAGGGGGACCCGCAGCCGGGCGGCCCGCGTGGCGCCGGCCGCGCTGGTGTCCGGGGCGCTGCTGTCGGTGAGTGCGCTGTCCTACGTGGTCACCGTGCTCGCCGCGCGGGTGCTCACCCCGGCGTCCTACGGGGAACTGGCCGCGCTGCTCGGCCTCCTGCTGGTCGGCACGGTGCCGGCCAGCGGCCTGCAGACCGCCACCGCGCTGCGGCTCGGCGGCCGGCCGCCGGGCGAGGCCGCGGCGGAGGTGCCGCGCCTGCACGCGACCGCGCTCGCCACCGGCGCCGCCACCGCGCTGGTCGGCCTGGCCGCGCTGGCCCCGGTGGTCGCCCTGCTGCGGCTGCCCGACGCGGCGGCGGCCGCCTGGCTGGTCGCCGCCCTCGTGCCGCACACGCTGGCCGGCACGTACGACGGCGTCCTGCAGGGCACCGGGCGGCACGGGCGGCTGGCGGTGGTCGTCGTCGCCTTCGGGACGCTCAAGACAGCGGGCGCGGTCGCCGGGCTGCTGCTGGGCGGGACGCCGGCCGCCGCCGTGGCCGGCGTGGCGGCGGGCAGCGCCGCCGGCGCGCTGGCGACCTGGGTCGGCGCCGGGCGGCCGGGCCTGGCCCGCGGGCTGCGCGCGCCCGCCCGGGCGGCGGCCCGGGCCGCGGGCGCGCTGGCCGGGCTGGTGCTGCTGGTGAACGTCGACCTGCTGCTCGCCCGGCACCACCTGCCGGCGGGACTGGCCGGCGAGTACGCCGTCGGTGCGGTGTTCGCCAAGGTCGCCTACTGGCTGCCGCAGGGCGTCGGGGTGGTCGTGCTGCCGCGGATGGCCGACGCCGCGGCCCGGCGGCGCGAGCTGCCCCGGGCGCTGGCGGTGGTCGGCGGGCTGGGCGCGCTGCTCACCGCCGCCACCGTCGCGCTCGGGCCGGCCGCGCTGCCGTTGGTGGGCGGGGCCGCCTACGGCACCGCCCTGGGCGGCTGGACCTGGGTGTTCACCGCCTGCGGCACGCTGTTCGCCCTCGCCCAGCTGCTCCTCTACTCCGGCATCGCCGCCGCGGACCGCGTCGCGGCCGCCGCGGTGTGGGGCGCCGTCGCGCTGGAGTGCGCGGTGGTGGAGGTCCTGGCCGCGGCCGGGCGGCTGTCGGTGCTCACCGTCGCCGGGACCGCGGCCGGTGCCGGCGTGCTGCTGGTGGCCGTCGGCCTCCTGCGGCTGCCCCGTGCGGCGCCGGACCCGGACGGCGACGCCGCGGTCGCCGCGACCGCGGTCAGCGGCGCGCCGGTCGCAGTGCCAGCACCGCCAGCGCCCCGGCCGCGCTGACCCCGGCGCCGGCGAGGGCGGCCGCGTCCCACCCGGCGAGCAGCCCGGCCGCGGTGCCGGCGGGCGCGCCCGCGGTCACCAGCAGGACGACCAGCGTGACGCCGACGGCGGCGCCCAGGTAGCGGGCGGTGTTGTTGGCGCCGCTGCCCATGCCGGCCCGCTCCGGCGGCACGTGCGCCACCGCCTCGCGGCCCAGCGCCGCGTTGGCCACGCCGTAGCCGACGCCGAGGACCAGCAGGCCCGGCAGCAGCGCGGCGGCCCGGTCGCCGGGGTCGAGGACGGCCAGCGCCGCCAGTCCCGCGGCCGACACGGCCAGGCCGCCGGCCAGCAGCACCCGCCCGTCGACGCCGGGCAGCCAGCGCAGCCCCACCGACGTCGCCGTCGCGACCGCGGACCACACCAGCACGAGCACCGTCGTCGCGAGCAGGCTCTCCCCCAGCGCCCGCTGCAGCACGGTGGCGAGGAAGGACATCAGCCCGACCGTGGCCGCGCCGGTGACCAGCGCGCCGACGCTCGCGGCCAGGAAGCCGCGGACGCGGAACAGGCCGAGGTCGACCATCGGCGCGCGCACCCGGGACTCGGTCAGCACGAACGCCACGGTGAGCACCGCGCCGCCGGCGAGCAGCGCGACCACCGTGGCGGTCCCGGTGCCGGTGCGGGTGGCCACCAGCCCGACGAGCAGGCAGCAGACCGCGGCGACGAGCAGGACCGGCCCGGCGACGTCGACCCGCGGCCGGCGGCCGGGCGCGGCCTCGGGCAGCAGCAGCCGGGCGGCGACCGCCAGGAGCAGCGTGACGACGGCGGTGGCGACGTGCGTGGCGCGCCAGCCGGTGTCGCCGTCGAGGAGCACCGCGGCCAGGCCGCCGACGCCGGTGCCCGCGCCGAGGCTGGCGCCCCACACCGCCGCCGCCCGCGCCCGCCCCGGGCCGAGCGGGAACACCTGCGCGATCAGCCCCAGCGAGCAGGCCAGGACGGCCGCGCCGCCGACGCCCTCGACCAGCCGGCCGGCGACGAAGACCCCGGTCGACCCCGCGGCGGCCGACAGCGCGGCGCCGGCGGCGAGCAGCACGAGGCCCGCGGTGAACACCCGGCGGCGGCCCACGTCGTCGGCGGCGGCACCGGTGACCAGCAGCGCCGCGGCCAGCCCGACGCTCATCGCCGACAGCAGCCACGCCTGCCCGCCCGCGCCGGTGCCCAGGTCCGCCGCGGTGGCCACGGCGGTGGCCAGCGGGGTGACGAAGGCGGCGAGGACGACGAGGGTGCTGACCGCGACGACGGCGAGCGTCCGCCGCTGCAGCACGGCGGCCGGGGCGGAACCGGCGGCCGCGGGGAGGGGACGGGACTCGACCGATCGGGACACGCGCGCCCCCAGCAGGCTTGTCGGTTGGACATTCCAACCTGGATGCCGGCGACGCTAGCAGGAGCGGCGGCGGCCGCACCACCCCCGCGGGGGACCAGGCATGGCCGGCGGCACCGGGGGGCAAGGGTCGGACGAGGAGCACCGTCCGGGTGCCGCGAGACAGGGAGGAGCGCCGTCGATGGCGTCCGTCATCCACTTCACCATCGCGACCGTCGCCGAGGAGAGCCCCGACTTCCGCCGGGTCCTGTGGACCGGGGAGAAGACACAGTTGGTCGTCATGACCATCCCGCCGGGTGGGGAGATCGGCGAGGAGGTCCACGAGGACATCGACCAGATCCTCACCTTCGTCAGCGGCATCGGTGAGGCGAAGGTCGGCGGGGCCACGAAGAAGGTGGCGCAGGGCGACCTGGTCGTCGTCCCGGCCGGGACCAAGCACAACTTCGTCAACACGGGCGAGAACCCGTTGATCCTGTACACGGTCTACGGCCCGCCGGAGCACGCCGACGGCGCGGTGCACAAGACGAAGGAGGAGGCCGACGCGGCGGAGGAGTCCGGCGAGGACGAGCCGCCGACCGGGAACTGACACGCTGCCCCGGTGCCGTCCGCGCCCGTGGCGGCACCGGGGACACTGGGAGGGTGAGCAGCGCCGTCGCCGACACCACCTCCGACACCGCCGAGGTCACCGCCGCGCTCCGCCGGGCCGGGATCGGCGACGTCGACGACTCGGGCCTGGCCCGGGCGCTGTACTCCTCCGACGGCTCGCTGTACCGCGTGCTGCCGCGCGCGGTCGTCCGCCCGCGCGACGCCGACGAGGTCGTGGCGGCCCTCGAGGTGTGCCGGACGCTCGGCGTGCCGCTGACCATGCGCGGCGCGGGCACCTCGATCGCCGGCAACGCGGTGGGCACCGGCGTCGTCGTCGACACCAGCCGGTACCTGGACCGGGTGCACGCGGTCGACGCCGAGGCGCGCACCGCGGTCATCGACCCCGGCGTCGTCCAGGCGCGGCTGCAGCTGGCCGCCCGGCCGCACGGGCTGCGCTTCGGGCCGGACCCGAGCACCGCCAACCGCTGCACCGTCGGCGGGATGATCGGCAACAACGCCTGCGGGTCGCGCGCGCTGGGCTACGGCCGGACGTCGGACAACGTCGTCGGCCTCGACGTCGTCACCGGGACCGGGCAGCGGCTGCGGCTGTCGTCGGGGTCCGCCGTCGACGGCCTCGAGGACCTGCGCGCCCTGGTCGGCCGCGAGCTGGCCACCATCCGCACCGAGCTCGGCCGCTTCGGCCGGCAGGTGTCGGGCTACTCGCTGGAGCACCTGCTGCCCGAGCGCGGCTTCGACGTCACCCGTGCGCTGGTGGGCAGCGAGGGGACGCTGGCCGTCGTCCTCGGCGCCACCGTGCGGCTGGTCGCCGACGCCCCGTACCGCGGGCTGGTGGTGCTCGGCTACCCGTCGATGGCCGACGCCGCCGACGCCACCCCCGGCCTGCTCCGGCACGGGCCGACCGCCGTCGAGGGCCTGGACGAGCGGATCGTGCAGCGGCTGCGCGACGTGCCGGCCGCCGTCGTCCCGGACCTGCCGCGCGGCGCGGGCTGGCTGATCGTCGAGGTCACCGGCGACACGGTCGCGGAGGTCGAGGCCACGGGCGCGGCCGTCGTCACCGACGCCGGCGCGCTGGACGCCCTCGTGGTCACCGACGTCGCGCACGCCGCCGCGATCTGGCGGATCCGCGAGGACGGCGCGGGCCTGGCCGCGCGCACCTCCGACGGCCGCCCCGCGCACGCCGGCTGGGAGGACGCCGCGGTGCCGGTGGAGTCCCTGGGCGCCTACCTGCGCGAGTTCGACGCGCTGCTGGCGCAGCACGGGCTGCAGGGCGTGCCGTACGGGCACTTCGGCGACGGCTGCGTGCACGTGCGCATCGACTTCCCGTTCGGGCGCGAGCCCGACCGCGGCCGCGCCGCCTACCGCTCGTTCGTCGAGGACGCCGCCCGGCTGGTCGCCCGCTACGGCGGGTCGGTGTCGGGTGAGCACGGCGACGGACGGGCCCGCAGCGAGCTGCTCGGCACCATGTACTCCCCCGCCGCGCTCGACCTGTTCGCGCAGGTCAAGGCGCTGTTCGACCCGGACGACGTACTGAACCCCGGCGTGCTGGTGCGCCCGGCCCGCCTCGACGACGACGTCCGGGTGGCCGCCGCGCCCCGGCTGCGGGACGGCCTGGCGCTGGCCTACCGGCACGACGACGGCGACCTGTCCAACGCCGTGCACCGCTGCACCGGCGTCGGCAAGTGCCGGGCCGACCCGTCCGGCGTCGCGGTGATGTGCCCGTCGTTCCCGGCCACCCGCGAGGAGAAGGACTCCACCCGCGGCCGGGCCCGGGTGCTGCAGGAGATGCTCGCGCCCGGCGGGCCGGTGCGGGACTGGCGCTCGCCGGAGGTGCACGCCGCGCTCGACCTGTGCCTGTCGTGCAAGGGCTGCTCGCGGGACTGCCCGACCGGCGTGGACATGGCCAGCTACAAGTCCGAGGTGCTGCACCAGTCCTACCGGCGGCGGATCCGGCCGCTGGCGCACTACACGCTGGGGAAGCTGCCGATGTGGTCCGACCTGGCCGCGCGGGCGCCGCGGCTGGTCAACGCGGTGCTGCGCAACCGGCTCGGCGGGCGGCTGGCGAAGTGGGGCGCCGGCGTGGACCGGCGGCGGTCGCTGCCGTCGTTCGCGCCGCGCACCTTCCGGCAGTCGTTCTCCCCGCGGCCGGGCGGCGGCGCGCCGGTGGCGCTGTGGGTGGACTCTTTCACCGACCACTTCGCACCGGAGGCCGCGCACGCCGCCGTCCGGGTCCTCGAGGCGGCCGGCTACTCCGTGCAGGTGCCCGGCGACGACACCTGCTGCGGCCTGACCTGGATCACCACCGGCCAGCTGGACACGGCGAAGCGCATCCTCGGCGACACCGTGCGCCGGCTGGCGCCGCTGGCCGACGCCGGCATCCCGATCGTCGGCGTGGAGCCCTCGTGCACCGCGGCGCTGCGCAGCGACGCGGTCGAGCTGCTCGACGACCCGGCCGCCGGACGGGTCGCCGCGGCCACCCGGACGCTGGCCGAGCTGCTCACCGCCACCGAGGGCTGGGCGCCGCCGTCGCTGGCCGGCGTCGAGGTGGTCGCGCAGCCGCACTGCCACCACCACGCGGTGATGGGCTGGGCGACCGACGAGCGGCTGCTGCGCCGGGGCGGTGCGGCGGTCACCCGGCTCGGCGGCTGCTGCGGGCTGGCCGGCAACTGGGGCGTCGAGCGCGGGCACCACGAGGTGTCGGTGACGATCGCGGAGCAGCAGCTGCTGCCCGCCGTCCGGGCGGCCGGGCCGGACGCCGTCGTGCTGGCCGACGGGTTCTCCTGCCGCACCCAGCTCGACCAGCTCGCCGACCGGCCCGGCCGGCACCTCGCCGAGCTGCTCGCCGACGCGCTGGACCGGACATAGGGAGCGATCCCCGCGTTCCCGGCGCGGGGACGCAGGGATCGCTTCCCACACCTCGGCGGCCGGGAATGGGCCGCCGGGCGGCGCGTTGGCGCGAGGCATGACCACTCTCGGCATCATCGGCGCCGGCCACATCGGCACGGCGCTCGCGCAGGCGGCCACCGACCTCGGCCACGACGTCGTCCTCTCCAACTCGCGCGGCCCGGAGACCCTCGCCGGCCTCGTCGACGCGCTCACCGACCGGCCCTCCCGGCGCGGCTCGGTGCGCGCGGCCACGGCCGCCGAGGCGGGCGCCGCCGGCGACCTGGTCGTCGTCACCGTGCCGCTCAGGGCCGTGCCGGACGTCCCGGTCGAGCCGCTGGCCGGGAAGGTCGTGATCGACACCAACAACTACTACCCGGAGCGCGACGGGCACGTGGCCGCCCTCGACGAGGGGACCACCACCAGCTCCCAGCTGCTGCAGGACCACCTGCCCACGTCGCGCGTGGTCAAGGCGTTCAACCACATCGCCGCCGCGCAGATCACCGCCCGGCGGACGCCGAGCGGCACGCCGCACCGGCGCGCGCTGGTCGTGGCCGGGGACGACGCCTCGGCGAAGGACGTCGTCGCCTCGTTCATCGACGAGGTCGGCTTCGACGTCCTCGACCTCGGCCCGCTGGCCGAGAGCTGGCGGATCGAGCCCGGCACCCCCGGCTACGGGCCGGACCTGGACCTCGAGGGTCTGCGCCGGGCGACCGCGGAGGCGACCCGGGCCGCGTGAGCTCAGGCGGCGCGGCGGTCCCGGCGGGCGCGGGCTGCGGCCAGCACCGTCGGGGCCAGCGCGGCCGCGATCCGCGCGTAGCCGGCCGAGGAGGGGTGGAACCGGTCGGCGGAGAACAGTGCCGGGTCGGTGGTGAACGCCCGGCCCACCTCGCCGGACACGGCCGCGACGACGGCGCCGCGCGCCTGGGCCACCTCCGCCTGCCGCAGCTGCATCGCCGCGCAGGCGGCCTGCACCACCGGCCGGAACGCCGGCGGCACGAACGGCACGCTGGACATGTCCGGCGCCGGCACCACGACGACGTCGGTGCCCGCGGCGCGCAGCCCGTCGACGGCGGCGCCGAGCGCGGCCACCGCCGGCTCGACCGGGAGGAACCGGGCGAGGTCGTTGGCGCCGATCACCACGACGGCGAGGTCGGCGCCCAGGGGCGCTGTGCGGCGTACCTGCGCGGCGAGGTCGCGGGAGACGGCGCCGGGCACGGCCAGCACGGACAGGTCGGTCTCGATGCCCGCACTGCGCAGCACCTGCGCCAGCCGCGGGCCGAGGCCGTCCTCGACCCGCGCGGCACCGGTGCCGTACGCGATCGAGTCACCGAGGACGGCGAGGTGGAGACGGTCGGTCACGCCCGGTACAACGCCGGCCGGCGGGGCGCTCTGCCCGCCGGCGCGGCCGGCCGCCGGTGACCCCGGCCACCGTGCGCCCCGACCTGCGACGCTCTGCCACGATGCCCGCGTGGTGGATCTCGACGAGACCATGCTGCCCGGCGTCGGCGTGCGCTACGGACTCACGACGCGCGCCGGTGACCGCCTGGCCGTCGTCGTCCAGCGCGAGGGTGGCGCGGAAGTGGCCGTGTTCGACCGGCGCGACCCGGACCGCGCCCGCGCCGTGTTCCGGCTCGACGCCGAGGAGACCGGCGTCCTGGCCGAGCTCCTCGGCGCGCCCCGGCTGACCCAGCGGTTCGTGGACCTCTCCCGGGAGGTGCCGGGCCTCGAGTCCGCCCGCTTCCTCGTCCGGCCGGGATCCCCCTTCGACGGGCGTCCGCTCGGGGAGACCCGCGCCCGCACGCTGACCGGGTGCTCGATCGTGGCCGTGGTGCGCGAGAGCGACGTCGTCCCCTCTCCCGGGCCGGCGGAGGTCCTGCACGCCGGGGACGTGCTGGTCGCCATCGGCTCCGACGCCGGGCTCACCCAGCTCGGCGCGCGGCTGGACGGCGCGGCCTAGGCCCCCCGGCGTGCACGGCACCGAGGCGCTGCTGGTCGAACTGGGGCTGCTCTTCCTGGGGCTCGCGCTGCTCGGCCTGCTCGCCCGGCGCCTGGACCTCTCCCCCATCCCGTTCGTCCTCGTGGCCGCGCTGGCGGTGGGCGAGGGCGGGGTCGCGCCCCTGACCACGGCCACCCCGTTCATCGAGGCCGCGGCCGAGATCGGCGTCGTGCTGCTGCTGCTCGCCCTCGGCCTGGAGTTCTCACCGGACGAGCTGTTCGCCTCGCTGCGCCACCACGGCCGTTCGGGCGTGGTGGACCTGCTGCTCAACGCGCCGCCGGGCATCGTGGGCGGCCTGGCGCTCGGTCTGCCCTGGCAGGGAGCGCTGGCCCTCGGCGGCATCACCTACGTCTCGTCGTCGGGCATCGTGGCCCGGCTGCTGGCCGACCTCGGCCGGCTGGCCAACCGGGAGACGCCGGCCGTGCTGTCGGTCCTGGTCCTCGAGGACCTCGCGATGGCGCTGGTGCTGCCGCTGCTCGCGGTGGCGCTGGCCGGGGGCGGCCCGGCCGCGGCCGCGGGCGGCCTCGCCCTGGCCGCCGGGGCCGTGGTGCTGGTCCTGGCCGCCGCCCGGCGCCACGGTCACCGCCTCGGGGTGCTGCTCACCTCTCCCGACGACGAGCAGGTCCTCCTGCGGCTGGTCGGGCTGACCCTGCTGGTCGCCGGCGCGGCCCAGGCGCTGGGCGTCTCGGCCGCGGTCGGCGCCTTCCTCGTCGGGCTGGCCCTGCCCGCCCCCTTCGCCGCACGGGTGCGGCGGATCCTCACCCCGCTGCGCGACCTGTTCGCGGCCACCTTCTTCGTGGCCTTCGGGCTGGGCACCGACCCCGCCGACGTCCTCCCGGTCCTGCCGGCGGCGCTGCTCCTCGCCGTCGTGACGGCGGCGACCAAGGTGGGGACCGGCTGGTACGCCGCGCGCCGGGACGGGGTCGCGGCTCCGGGCCGCTGGCGTGCCGGGACGGCGCTGATCGCCCGCGGGGAGTTCTCCGTGGTCATCGCCGGGCTGGCCGTGGTGGCCGGCCTGCCCGAGCTCGGTCCCCTGACCACCGCGTACGTGCTGGTGCTCGCCGTCGCCGGCCCCGTGGTGACCCGGCTGGCCGAGCCCCGGACCGCGCTCCCCGGCACGGCCCACCCGGGGCCCGGGGCGCCGGCCGCGTGAGCGTCGGCGCCGCGGGCCCGGGGTGGGACACGGCCGCTGCGGTCAGTGCAGGACGGGCGCGCCGCCCTGCTCCTCGGCCAGCCGCTGCGCGCCCGACGTCGTCTTCAGCGGCTTCTCCGGGATGAACAGCACCACGAGCAGCGCGAGCGCGGCCGGCGGCGTGGCGATGAGGAACAGCTCCGCGGTGGCGTCGGCGTAGGTGCCCCGCACCAGCCCGACCACCTCCGGCGGCAGCGCGCTGACGTCCGGCGCCGCGGCCTCGCCGCCCGGGGCCGGCGCGCCGCCGCCGAGGGCACCAAGCCCGTCGGCGACCCGCGCGGCCAGCACCGCGCCGAGCATGCTGACGCCGATGGTGCCGCCGAGGCTGCGTGAACGGCCCCACAACACGACGGGGCCCGGCCGGGATCTCTCCCGGCCGGGCCCCGAAGGTGCGTGCGTGGTGGCTGTCAGGCCTTCGGGCCGCCCGCGGCGTAGACGACCTGGCCGGAGACGAAGCCCGCGCCCTCGCTGACGAAGAACGACACCAGGTGGGCGATGTCCTCGGGCTGGCCGACGCGGGCCACCGGGATCTGCGAGGCGGCGCCCTTGATGAAGTCGTCGAAGGCGATGCCCATGCGCTCGGCGGTGGCCATCGTCATCTCGGTCTGGATGAAGCCCGGGGCGATGGCGTTGGCGGTGACGCCGAACTTGCCCAGCTCGATGGCGAGGGTCTTGGTGAAGCCCTGCAGGCCCGCCTTCGCCGTCGAGTAGTTCGCCTGGCCGCGGTTGCCCAGCGCCGAGGTGCTCGACAGGTTCACGATCCGGCCCCACTTGGCCTCGACCATGTGCTTCTGGCAGGCCCGGCTCATGAGGAAGGCGCCGCGCAGGTGCACGTTCATGACCAGGTCCCAGTCGACCTCGGTCATCTTGAACAGCATGTTGTCCCGGATGACGCCGGCGTTGTTGATCAGCACGACCGGCGGGCCGAGCTCCGCGGCGATCCGGTCGACGGCGGCCTGCACCTGCTCGGCGTCGCTGACGTCGGCGCCCACGCCGAGCGCGCGCCCGCCGGCGGACTCGATGGCCTGCACGGTGTCCTTGGTGTTCGCCTCGTCGAGGTCGAGCACGGCGACGGCGAAGCCGTCGGCGGCCAGGCGCTTCGCCGTCGCGGCGCCGATGCCGCGCGCGGCGCCGGTCACGATGGCGACGCGGGGGGTGGCCTCGCTCATGGCAGTTCCTCTCGTTGGTGGCGGCGTCGTCGCCGGCCGGTCCGGGTGGGGGGCTCGGGCCGGGTCGACCCCGCGCCGGCCCCCGGGCTGCGCCGGACAGGTTACGGCGGGCTCCCGCGGCGTCCGGAGACGCCCCCGTACCGGTGCGCGGCGGCCGTCAGGGCCAGATCGAGGCGACGATGATCGCGGCGACCGAGAGCTGGGCCGCGCCCATCACGAGGCAGGCGGGGTGGAAGCCGGGCTCGGTGACGAGGTGCCCCATCTTCCCCGGGGTGAGCAGGTCGAGGATGACGAAGGCGACGGCCTGCAGCACCACGCCGAGCACGCCGAACACGACGGTCCAGAGCAGCGCCTCCCCGAACCCGGACGTCGCGTTGGTCCAGATCGAGGCGAAGATGACCGCGCCCTGGGCGAGGAACCCGGCGGACAGGACGACCGCGGCGCTCACCGACCGGTCCTCGTAGATGCGCCGGCCCAGGTGGCCGGGCGTCAGCAGGTCGAGGACGAGGAAGCCGAGGGCCAGCAGCACGAGGCCGACGGCGGTGTAGGCGACGGCGTAGCCGAGGCTGGCCAGCACGGGACGGGTACCTCCGGGGGCGGGAGCGGACGGGCCTGCCAGTTCCTACCGCACCGGCTCCCCCGGCCGCACGCGACCGCCCGCCGGTCAGTCCCCCGGGCGCACGACGTCACCCCGCACGCCGTCACCCCGCACGCCGCCACCCCGCACGACGTCGACCCGGTCGAAGCCCTCGGCCTCGGTGGGCGGGGCAAGGCGGGCGCGGGCGGCGTACACGCCGACCAGCGGCACCGGCGACTCGCGGGCGGCGTTGCGCGCCAGGCACTCCTCGAGCGGGGTGTCCACCCAGATCGCGCGCACCGGCACGCCGGCCGCGCGGGCCGCGGCGACCAGCGGGGCGCGCTCCTCCGGCGACGGACTGGTGTTGTCGACGACGACGCTGCGCCCGGCCGCCAGCAGCCCGGCGACGACCCGCTGCTGCCGGGCCTCCCGCCGGCGGGCGCGGGGCCAGTGGTCCTTGCTCACCACCTCGTGGGTGGCGGCGAGGGTCCGCTCCACCCAGGTCGACTTGCCCGCGCCCTGCAGGCCGACCATCACCACCAGCTCGGGTGAGGTGCTGGGGTTCACGCGCTCCGGCGCAGCGGGGTCACCGGCTCGTCGTCGTCCTCGAACACCGGGCGGGCCGCCGGGTGCTCGACCAGCGCGAGCACCCTCCCGGACATGAAGCGTGCGGTGCGCACGGGCGTGCCGCCGCGGGTGGTCTCGGTGACCTCCACGACGCCGCGGCCGTGGGACACGTCCACCCGGCGCCCGGCGCGGGTGGCCTCGATCTCGTAGGTGCGGGTGTCGCCACCGGCGTCGATGACGACCTCGACACGATCGCCCTTCACGGGTCCTCCTCGGGGTCTCGCCGGGACCTTCTCCCGGCTTGTGGACAACGTCCTCCAGACCCCTGACATTCCCCGAACGCGCTGGTCAGTCCCCGGATCCGCGCCGCGAGGGCCAGTGCGGGTGCAGCGCCCGGACCGAGGCCAGCGCCGCCCGGCGGGCCTGCGCGCGCTGCCGCGCGCGGCTGGTCCGCGGGGCCCGCGGCTCCTCCCGCAGCAGCGCGTCCAGCCAGTGCCCCCGCGGGTCGACGTCGACCAGCAGCGCTTTCACCAGCAGCGTGAGCGGGATGGCCAGCAGCGCGCCCAGCGCGCCGAGCACCCAGCCCCAGAACAGCAGCGCGAGGAAGGTGACCGTCATCGACAGGCCGACCGAGTCGCCGACGAAGCGCGGCTGGATGAGCGTCTGCACCACGAAGTTGAGCAGCGAGTAGACGACGATGATCACCCAGAACTCGGTCCAGCCGCCGGCGAGCAGGCCGAGCAGCGCCGGCGGGATGACGCCGAGCACGAAGCCGATGTTGGGCACGTAGTTGGTGATGAACGACAGCAGGCCCCACAGCACCGGCAGCGGGACCTCGAGGATCGCCAGCGCGACGGTGTCGCCCACCGCCACGATCGCGCCGAACACGGTGCTCACCAGCAGGTAGCTGCGGGTGCCGCGGGCGAACAGGCCGAGCGCGATGGGCAGGTGCGGCCGGTCCTCGGCGACCAGCGCCAGCCGGCGGCCGAACCCGCCGGACTCGATGGCGAGGAAGACCATCGCCGACAGCAGCAGCACCAGCGTGCTGGCGGTGTCGGTGACCCGGGCGAGCAGGTCGGTGGCGAGGCCGACGAGCTGGCCGTAGTCGAACCGGTCGACCAGGTCCTGGATCTGCGTCGAGGACAGCCCGGCCTCGTCGAGCCGCTGCACCGTGTCGTCGAGCAGCACCGCGAACTGCGGGGCGTAGTCGGGCAGCAGGACGGCGAACTGGGCGATCGCCACCACCAGCAGCGACCCGAGGCCGAGCAGCACGCCCCACACGAGCAGCAGCAGCACGCCGGCCGCCGCCCAGCGCGGCACGTGGTGGCGCAGCAGCCAGCGCTGCACCGGCATGAGCGCCACGACGACGACCAGCGCGAGCAGCACCGGCGCGACCAGCCAGGCGATCTCCCGCACCCCGGCGACGGCGATCGTCGCGGCCGCGGCCCCGACGAGCAGCACCAGCCAGCGGGGCAGCCCGCCGGGGCCGGACGGCGTGCCGGCCGGTCCCGCCGCCGGGCCGCCGTCGGGGGCGGGGGTGAGGGTGACGTCGGCGGCCAGCGGGAGCCCGTCGGCCAGGTCCCCCGGCAGCTCGGTGGGCTCCGGCGGGACCACCCGGGAGGCCCCGGTGCGCGTCCGCTCCGCACCCGGCTCGGGCAGGTGCGACTGCGCGGCCATGGACGTCCTCCCCCCGTAACGGCGCCGTGACGCCCCAGGGTGTCACGGCGGGGCGGCTCCCGCGGGGAGCCTCAGCCGGACCGGCCCTCGAGCAGCGCGGTCATCTCCGGCAGGTCGAAGAACGCCGCGGTCTCGCGGGCGCTGGGCCCGCCGGCGTCGGGGTCGGCGCCCGCGGCCAGCAGCGTCCGCACGCCGGCCTCGGAGCGGCGGAACACCGCCGCGGCCAGCGCCGTCTGCCCGCGGTCGTTGGCCCGGCCCGGGTCGGCGCCGCGCTCGAGCAGCGCGGCCACCGTGTCCGGGTGGTCGTGGTAGGCGGCCAGGATCAGCAGCGTGTCGCCCTTGTCGTTGGTGAGGTCCACCGGGACGCCGGCGTCGACGTAGGCGGTGAGCTCCTCGGTGTGGCCGAACCGGGCCAGGTCGAAGACCCGCGCGGCCAGCTCGACGACGCCGGGGTCGATCGGCTCGCTCACGACCGCGCCCCCGTCCCGAGGCCGTCGACGAGGGCCAGGATCCGGCGCCAGGCGTCCTGGCAGGCATCCTCCCACTCGGGCGCGGCGCGGTCGAAGAAGGAGTGCGGGGCGCCGTCGTAGACGGCGGTCTCGACGTCGGCGCCGGCGGCGCGCATCGTCTCCGCGAGCGCGAGCTGGTCCTCGACGGGGGTGGCGGCGTCGGCGCCGGCGACGATCATCAGCGTCGGGCGCGAGGCCCGCCCGGCGGCGTCGCCGACCATGGCCGGCCGGCCGTAGAAGCCCACGCAGGCGGCGACGTCGAGGTCGCCGCCGGACTGCCGCCAGGAGTGGCTGCCGCCGAAGCAGAAGCCGACGGTGACCACCGCCAGGTCGGGCCGGGTGCGCCGGCGCAGGTCGGCGACCGCGGCGGAGAGGTCGGCGTCGACCCCCTCGGGCGTGGTCTGCGGGACGTGCGCCTGCCAGTCGAAGCCGGCGTCGCGCGTGCCGCCCTCGGCCGTGCCGGCGGTGCGCCCGAAGTAGTCGACGGCGACGGCGGGCACGCCGGCCTCGGCGAAGCGCTCGGTCAGCGCGACGTAGTAGGGGTGCAGCCCGCGGATGTCCGGGAGGACCACCACGCCGGCGGGCGCGGCCGCGACGTCGGCGGGCAGCGCCCAGGCGGCGGAGACCTCCGTGCCGTCGGCCGCGGTGAGGACGGTGAGGCCGCGGTCGCCGACCTCCCCCGTGCGCGGCGGGGCGGGCGGGCGGCCGGCGGGGTCGTGGCACATGGCCCTGTGCTACCAGGCCGCGCCGGGCACCGCGCGAGGGACCCGGGTCAGACGCCGCCGGTGCGCTCGGCGGCCCCCGCCCGGCCGCCGAAGACGGCGGCGGCCACCTCGCGGCGGGCGTCGGTGAGCCACGCGTACTGCCGGTGCGCCTGGTCGATGAGCCGGTCGAGCTCGGCCCGGTCCAGCCGGTGGTCGGCCTCGGCGACGATCCGCAGCGTCTCGAAGCCGCTGCGCTTGGCGCGCACCCCGGAGGCGAGGAACTCGAACTCGACGAGGTCCGACAGCGGCGAACGGGACAGCAGCCGGCCGTTGAGCTTGGCGCGGGTGATCTTCTCCGCCAGCCAGACGCCGAGCTGCTTGTACTGCCGCACCGGGATGCCGAGCGCCCGGGCGGTGGCCAGCAGCGAGGACTTCTCCTCGCGCAGCTCGCCGAGCAGCTGGGTCAGCGGCGCCTCCCAGCGGGAGCCGCGGTGCACGCCCAGCATCCGGCCGACCAGCTCGATGCCGCCGGTGGCCGAGGCGAGGTGGTCGTTGACGTAGACGCCGAGGAGCTCGGCGTTGCGCAGTGGCTGCACGGGTTCGGACACGGGACCTCCTGCGGGGCGGGACGTCCCCATCCTCCGGGACCGGTGATCACCGCGCGCGGCGGCGTCCCTCATCCGGGCGGCCGGCCGGCGGCACGGGCGAGCAGCCGCGCGGCGGCCGGGCGCAGCTCCTGCTCCAGCTCCCAGGACCCCGCGGCCAGCCGCTGTGCGACCGCCTGCCGGGAGACGCCGAGCGCGGCGGCCGCGGCGGCCCGTGTGGCGCCGGCCGCGACCAGGTCGACGGCGGCCCAGGCCGCGGCGCTGCGGCGGGCGAGCAGGACGGCGAGCGCGGTGAGCACCGCCTGTGCGTCGGCGGCCGCCTCGGCGTCGGACCCGCGCACGGCCAGCCGGGCCGGGCGGCGCCCGGCGGCCTCCAGGGCGCGGCGCGCGGCCAGCACCACCGGGCCGTCGCCCGGACCGGCCGGCGCCGCGCCGACGCCGATCCGCCGGCCGCCCTCCCGCGCCAGCGCCGCGACGGCGTCGACCGCGGCTGGGGCGTCGACGACGGCCGCCCAGCCCTCCCCCACCGCCCGCGCGCCGGCCCCGAGGACCGCCGGGGGGCCGCCGGCGGCGGAGCCCGCGGTCAGCGGGGCGCACGCGACGGCCAGGGGCACGCGGGCAGCGTCGCCGCCGGCCGGGCCGGGTGCAAGCTCCTGGGCTTGCCCGGCGCGCCGGTCAGTCCTGCGCGAGCTCGGGTGGGAAGCCGCCGGTGGCCACCGGCCCCCAGCGCTCGATCGTGACCCGCAGCAGCGACTTGCCCTGCCGGGCCATCGCCGCGCGGTACTCGTCCCAGTCGGGGTGCTCCCCGCTGATCGACCGGAAGTACTCGACCAGCGGCTCCAGCGCCTCCGGCAGGTCCAGCACCTCGGCCCGGCCGTCCACCTGCACCCACGCGCCGTCCCAGTCGTCGGACAGGACGCAGAGGGAGACGGCGGGGTCGCGGCGGGCGTTGCGCACCTTGGCGCGCTGCGGGTAGGTGGAGACGACGACCCGGCCCTCGGCGTCGACGCCGTAGGTCACCGGGGACAGCTGCACCCCGCCCTCCCGGCGCCGGGTGAGCAGCACCGCGCGGTGCCGCGGGCGGAGGAAGTCGAGCAGCTCGGCGCGCTCGACCCGGTCGGCTCTGGCGGTCCTGGGCACGTCCCCGACGCTAGCCGCGGCCGGCGGCCCTCCCGCCGTCGGGCGGTGGGCGGCGGTGATCCGTGGTGCGATGTGACCATGAGGTTCCGCCTGTCCGGACGCCGGGACGACGCCCCCGGCGGTGGCGGCGCGTCCGCCGCCGGCGCTCCCCCGGCCGGGGACCGCGCGGCCGACGACGCCTCCGGCACCCGGCCGGTCGGCGACGAGCGGGCCACCCCGACGCTCACCGGCGAGGGCGGCCCGGGCGACCCGCGCGCGGCCGACCACGACGCGACGGCGGCCCCCGCCCCGACCTGGCAGCGCGGCGAGCGCGTCCGCTCCGCCACGCGCACCCTCGCCATCGCCTCGGCGCAGCTGCTGCTCATCAGCGCGGCGCTGGTGGTCATCGGCTGGGTCCTGGGCAAGCTGTGGGTCGTCCTCCTGCCGGTCATCCTCGGTCTGCTGTTCGCCACCGTGCTGTGGCCGCCGACCCGGTTCCTGCGCCGGCACGGCTGGCCCCCCGCCCTCGCCGCGGCGCTCGTGCTGCTGCTGTTCCTCGGGGTCATCGGCGGGCTGATCGCGGTCATCGCGCCGCAGGTGGCCGACCAGGTCACCGAGCTCGCCGACCAGTTCACCAGCGGTCTGCAGCAGATCCAGAACTGGCTGCAGGGCCCGCCGCTGAACATCGACGAGGAGCAGCTCGGCCGGTACGTCGACCAGGCGATCGACTCGGTCCAGAACAACGCGTCCAACATCGCGGGCTACGCCGCCACCGGCGCCTCCGCCGTCGGCAACGGGCTGATCAACCTGGTGCTGGCGCTCGTGCTGGCCTTCTTCTTCGTCAAGGACGGGCCGCGCTGGGTGCCGTGGCTGGCCGCGCAGACCGGGCCGAAGGCCGCGCCGCACGTGGCCGCGCTGTCGCAGAAGACCTGGACCACCCTGTCGGAGTTCATCAAGCAGCAGGCCCTGGTCGGCTTCGTCGACGCCTTCTTCATCGGCCTGGGCCTGTGGATCCTCGACGTGCCGCTGGTCGTCCCGCTGGCCGTGCTGACCTTCTTCGGCGCGTTCATCCCGATCATCGGTGCGTTCGTCGCCGGCGCGTTCGCCGTCCTGATCGCGCTCGTCGACGAGGGCCTCACGGTGGCGCTGATCGTCTTCGGGATCGTGCTGCTGGTGCAGCAGATCGAGGGCAACGTGCTGCAGCCGATCATCCAGGGCCGCGGGTTCAACCTGCACGCCGCGGTGGTCATCCTCGCCGTGACCGCCGGCGGCAGCCTGTCCGGGATCATCGGCGCCTTCCTCGGGGTGCCGGTGGCCGCGCTGATCGCCGTCGTCTACCGCTACACGCGCGACGTCCTCGACGGGCGCCATCCCGAGGTCGCCGGCGACGGCACGCGTCACCAGGTGGCCGGCGACGACGACGGCGCCGTCCTGACCCGCTCGCCCGCGGCGCCGGCCTGACCGGCCGGGAATGCGGGCCCGGTCGCCGTCGCTGATCCCTGACGACGTCCGACCAGCAGGAGGTGCCCCCGTGGCGCAGCGACCGGAGGAGCTCGTCCAGCTCACTCCCGAGGCCGACCCGTTCCTCGCCGCCGAGGAGGCGGCCGCCGGGGCCGCGCAGCGGCGCGGCCTCGTGCTCGTGCACGCCCTCGCCGGCGACTTCGACGCCGCCTCGTCCGCCCAGCTCGCCGCCTCGCACCTGCTGGCCTCGCTGCCGCACCGCACCGTCGCGCGGTTCGACGCCGACCTGCTGGTCGACTACCGCGCCCGCCGTCCGCGGATGTCGTTCAACGGCGACCACTACGAGGACTTCACCGCGCCGGAGATCGTGCTCTCGGCGCTGGAGGACGACGCCGGCGAGCCGTTCCTGCTGCTGCACGGCCCGGAGCCGGACTACCGGTGGGAGGGCTTCGTCGCCGCCGTCGCCGGGGTGGTCGAGCGGCTGGGGGTGACCTCGGTGGTGGCGCTGCAGGCCATCCCGATGCCGGTGCCGCACACCCGGCCGGTGACGGTCACCGCGCACGCCACGCGGCGGCAGCTCATCGAGTCCTACCCCGTCTACTGGGGCGAGCTGCGCGTCCCGGGCAGCGCCCCGGCGCTGCTGGAGCTGCGCCTGGGCGAGGCCGGCGTGGACGCCCTCGGCGTGGCCGCGCACGTGCCGCACTACCTGGCGCAGGCCACCTACCCGGCCGCGACGCTGACGCTGCTCGAGCACCTGGGCCGGCTCACCGGCCTGCTGCTGCCCACCGAGACGCTGCGCGAGGCCGCCCAGGAGCACCGCACCGAGGTCGACGAGCAGATCGCCCGCTCGGCCGACAACACCGCCGTCGTGGCCGCGCTCGAGCAGCAGTACGACCAGTTCGCCGCCGCCCGCGAGGGCGAGGACCTGCTCGGCGGGGGCGGCGAGGTGCCCAGCGGCGACGAGATCGGCGCGGAGTTCGAGCGCTTCCTCGCCGAGCAGGACCGCCGCGGACGAAGCGACTGACGGCGTCCCGAGTGGGCCCCGGAGGGGTCCCCGAGGAGGACTCGACCGCGGGGCTCCGCCCTCAGGGGGACGGCACCTGGCCGCGGTGCGGTCCGGCGAGCGGGGCCCGCAGGGTCCCCGAGGAGGACTCGACCGCGGGGCTCCGCCCTCAGGGGGACGGCACCTGGCCGCGGTGCGGTCCGGCGAGCGGGGCCCGCAGGGTCCCCGAGGAGTACTCGACCGCGGGGCTCCGCCCTCAGGGGGACGGCAGCTGGCGGCGGTGCGGTCCGGAGGACCGCGGTGTCATCGCGCGGGGCGCATCGCCCGCGTGACGCTCAGGGCCAGCGCGCCCAGTGCGCCGACGACGGCGAACACGTAGAAGCCCCACGGGAAGGCGATGCCCGCCGTCACCAGGGCCCCGGTGATCACCGGCCCGACGATCGCGCCGATCCGGCCGGCCCCGGCCGACCAGCCCAGCGCGGTGGCGCGCACGGCCGGCGGGTGGTTGGCGCTGGTGAACGCGTACACGAGCACCTGCGCCGAGAAGACGAAGCAGCCGGTGAGGAAGCACATCAGGTAGAGGCCCGCGGTGGGCAGCTCGACCGACAGCAGCGCCAGGAACAGCGCGCCGGAGGCGAACCAGATCATCCCGGCGGTGCGGGCGCCGATGCGGTCGGCGACCGTGCCGGCCACCAGCAGACCGACGATGGCGCCGACGTTGAGCACCAGCAGGAACGCCAGGGAGGAGCCGAGGTCGTAGCCGGCCTCGCGCATGATCGTCGGCAGCCAGTTGTTCAGGCCGTAGACCAGCAGCAGCCCCATGAACGAGGTCACGCCGATGGCCACGGTGTTGCGGGCGAACCCGCCGGTGAACAGCGAGCGGACGGTCGAGGCGGCGCCGGCGGTCGCGCCGGCCGACGCCGGGCCCGCGGTCCTCTCCAGCTCCAGCCCGTACCGGCGGGCCACCTCCTCGGCCTCCGCCCGCCGGCCGGCGGCCTGCAGGAAGGACGCCGACTCCGGCAGCCGCGCGACCATCAGCGGGACGAGCACCAGGGCCGGGGCCGCGCCGATGACGAACATCCACCGCCAGCCCAGCGACGGGATGACCACGATGGCCAGCGCCGCGGTGGCCACGGCGCCGACGTGGTAGCCGGTCATGATCGTCGTGGTGGCCCGGCCGCTGCGCCCGGCGCGGGTGAACTCGTTGACCATGGCGATCGCCGTGGGCAGGCAGCCGCCGAGGCCCAGGCCCGCGAGGAAGCGCAGCACCCCGAAGACGACCTCGTTGGGCGCGAACGCGCACAGCAGGGTGAACAGCGAGAAGGACGCCACGGCGCCGATCAGCGCCTTGCGACGGCCGACCAGGTCGGTGAGCGTGCCGATGGTCAGCGCGCCGATCATCATGCCGACCAGGCCGATGGTGATCACCGCGGTGGCGCCGGTGCCGGTGAGGGCGAACTCCTCCGGCTCCGACAGCGTGGGGACCACGGTCCCGACGACGACCAGGTCGAAGCCGTCGAGCAGCACCGCGATCCAGCACAGCGGCGCGACCCACCCGGCGGCCCGGGCGGCGGCGCCGGGCGTCGTCGGGCGGACGGGGGTCGAGCTCATCGGTGTCCTCCACGGCGAGGCGACGGCGGTCGACCGACGGTAGGAGCGCCCCGCGCCGCGTCCCAATCGGCTCCCGCCCAGCGGAAGTCCGCCGCGCCCCGACACGACAGCGGGCCGCGCCCGGGGATCCCGGACGCGGCCCGCTGCGGTGTGCCGTGTGCTGCTCAGGCCTCGACGGTGACGTGCTCGTTGGGCACGCAGTGCGTCATCTGGTGGCCGGTGACGTCGCGCGGGCCGTTCTTGCCGAGGTTGGCGGCGCGCTGCAGCTCCTCCTCGGTGAGGGTCTGCGTCTGCAGCGGCTCCAGGCCGCGGACGTCGTCGGCGCTGATGCCCAGGCCGTCGCCGACCCGCTGGCCCCACTCGTCGTCGCACATGAAGAAGTGCCAGACCATCCGCTCCTGGATCTCGCGGCGGCACTGCGAGAGGGCGTCGACCAGGTTGGCGACCAGGTCGTCCTTCTCCCACTGCTCCGAGAGCTGGTAGCGCTCGCCGGCCTGCGCGTAGTCGTTCGTGCGCGGGATCCGCTTGCGGGTGAGCCGGCCGGTGACGACCGGGCCCTGCTCGTCGTGCGTCGGGTACTGGGCCTCCCGCAGGCCGCCGAGGATCGACGGCTCGTAGTTCACGTGCGGGTTGGTGCCCTCGGCCCGGTCCACGCCGTAGGCCATCTGGCCGTCGCGCTGGTTGGTGGCCACCCGCGCCTTCGGCGCGTTCACCGGCAGCTGCAGGTAGTTCGGGCCGACCCGGTAGCGCTGGGTGTCGGAGTAGGAGAACGTCCGGCCGACGAGCATCTTGTCGTCGGAGAAGTCCAGACCGTCGACGAGCACACCGGTACCGAACGCGATCTGCTCGTTCTCGGTGAAGTTGTCCACCGGCATCCGGTCGAGCGTCATCGTCCCGACCTTGCGGACCGGGAACAGCTCCTCGGGCCAGACCTTGGTGTCGTCGAGCGGGTCGAAGTCCAGCTCCGGGTGCTCGTCGTCGCTCATGATCTGGACGTAGAGGTCCCACGACGGGTGGTCGCCGGCGGCGATGGCGTCGTGCAGGTCCTTGGTGTGGGTGCCGAGGCTCTTGGCCTGGGCGGCCGAGGCGTCCGCGGCGGTCCAGGACTTGACGCCCTGCTTCGGGTACCAGTGGTACTTGACCAGGACGGTCTCACCCTCGGCGTTGACCCACTTGTAGGTGTTCACGCCGAAGCCCTGCATGTGCCGGTAGCTGGCCGGCGTGCCCCGCGGGCTGAAGACCAGCGAGATCATGTGCATGGCCTCGGGGGTCTGGCTGAAGAAGTCGAAGGCGCGCTCGGCGACGTTGGCCTCGAAGGTGACCGGGTCCGGCTTCTGCGAGTGGATGAAGTCGGGGAACTTGATGGCGTCCCGGATGAAGAAGACACCGAGGTTGTTGCCGACGAGGTCCCAGTTGCCCTCCTCGGTGTAGAACTTCACGGCGAACCCGCGCGGGTCGCGCGCGGACTCCGAGGAGTCGCGGCCGCCGGCCACGGTGGAGAACCGCAGCGCCACGTCGGTGCGCTTGCCCTTCTCCTGGAACAGCTTGGCGCGGGTGTACCGGCTGATCGGCTCGTCGCCGACGGTGCCGTCGGCCTCGAAGTAGCCGAACGCGGTGATGCCGCGCGCGTGGACGACGCGCTCGGGGATCCGCTCCCGGTCGAAGTGGCTGATCTTCTCGAGGAACTGGTAGTTCTCCAGCGTCGCCGGGCCGCGCGCGCCCACCGTCCGCTGGTTCTGGTTGTCGTAGACCGGGTGGCCCTGACGGTTGGTCAGGACCGGGCGGTCGGCCTCGCTCGGGGCCGGCCCCTGCGATGCGACGTCGGTCATGCTCCTGCCTCTCCTCGGGTGTGGTGCTGTCCGACCTCTGGACGGACTCGGACGGACGGGCCGGGGGCGGCGGCCGGGTGGCCGGCGCCCCGGCAGTCGGGGCACAGCCCCCAGAACACGACCTCGGCCTCGTCGACGACGAAGCCGGCCGTGTCCGACGGGGCCAGGCACGGTGCCGCGCCCACGGTGCAGTCGACGTCGGCGACCGCACCGCACGAGCGGCACACCAGGTGGTGGTGGTTGTCCCCCACGCGGACCTCGTACAGCGCCGGTGCCCCGGCGGGTTCGACCCGGCGGGCCAGCCCGACGGCGACCAGCGCCTTGAGGACGCCGTAGACCGCCTGCGGCGAGATCGTGGGGTGTGCCTGGCGGGCCACCGTGACCAACGTGTCCGCGTCGGCGTGCGGATGGGCGGCGAGGGCGTCGAGGACCGCGAGCCGGGGCCGGGTGACCCGCAGCCCGGCGTCGCGCAGCCGCGGCGCCCACGTCGTCTCCATCGGGTCCCACCCAACCCGCTTTTCTTTAGTCAGTCAAATCAAGGGCGCGTGTCGGGTGGGGCTCCCCGCTGGACCAGCGGTACCCGGGTGGGCAGGAACACACGCGTCAGGCGAAGACGATCGTGCGGTCGCCCTCGACGACGACGCGCTCCTCCACGTGCCAGGTCACCGCCTGCGCGAGCACCTGGCGCTCGACGTAGCGGCCGATGCGGCGCATGTCCTCGACGGTGGCGCGGTGGTCGACCCGGGCCACCTCCTGCTCGATGATCGGGCCGGCGTCGAGCTCCGGGGTGACGTAGTGCGCCGTCGCGCCGATCAGCTTCACGCCGCGGTCGTGCGCCGCCCGGTACGGGTTCGCCCCGACGAAGGCCGGCAGGAAGCTGTGGTGGATGTTGATCAGCCGCTCGGGGAAGCGGCTGCAGAAGTCCGCCGAGACGATCTGCATGTAGCGGGCGAGCACCACCAGGTCGACGTCGCCGACCAGCTCCAGCGCCCGCGCCTCGGCGTCGGCCTTGGTGTCGGGCGTCACCGGCACGTGGTGGAAGGGCACCCCGGCCGCCGCGGCCACCGGCTCGAGGTCGGGGTGGTTGGAGACGACGGCGGCGATGTCGGCGCGCAGGTCACCGGCGCGGACCCGGTAGAGCAGCTCCTGCAGCACGTGGTCGGTCTTCGACACGAACACCGCCAGCCGCGGCCGGCGTGCGGCCTCGGTCAGGCGCCAGGTCAGCTGCCACTGCGCGGCGAGCAGCTCCAGCGCGCCCTCCAGCTGCGTCCGGCGCGTGGCCAGCCCGGGCAGCACGAACTCCAGCCGCAGGGTGAACACCCCGCCGGTCGGGTCCGAGGAGTGCTGCTGCGACTCGGTGATGTTCGCGCCGACGTCGGCCAGCAGCCGGGACAGCACCGCGACGATCCCCGGGCGGTCCGGGCAGCGGACGACCAGCCGCCCGAGATCGGAGGAGACGGGGTCGTGCGCGAGCGGGGCGGCGGACACGGTCGGAGATGGTGGCAGAAACGGCCGTTTCTGCCGCTCACCGGGGCTCAGACGGCGGGCAGGCGGGCGCGGGTGCGGGCGGCGACGTCGAACAGGTCCCCGTACTCCTCCACCCGGGCGAGCACCTCCTCGGTGCGGAAGCGCAGCTCCGCGGGGTCGGCGCCGTCGCGGACGGCGTCCACCTCGTCCCACCCGATCGGCGTGGACACCGGCGCGTCGGGGCGGGCACGCAGCGAGTACGGGGCGACCGTCGTCTTGGCCGGGTTGTTCTGGCTCCAGTCGACGAGCACCTTGCCCGGCCGCAGGACCTTCTCCATCCGCCAGACGACGCGGTCGGGCGTCTCCGCCGACAGCTCCTGGGCCAGCGCCTTCGCGTAGCGGCTGGGGTGCTCGCGGTCGGTCACCCGGATCGGCGCGTAGACCTGCACCCCCTTGGACCCCGACGTCTTGACCACCGGGTCCAGCCCGTCGGCCACCAGCCGCACCCGCAGCCGCTCGGCGACGTCGCAGCACTCGCGGATGCCGGCGTCCGGGCCGGGGTCGAGGTCGAGCACGAGCAGGTCCGGCAGCGCCGGCTGCCGCTTGCTGCCCACCTGCCACTGCGGCACGTGCAGCTCCAGCGCGGCCAGGTTCGCCGCCCAGGCGAGGTCGGCGACGGTCTCCAGGACCACCATCTCCAGCACCTCGCGGTCCCGCGAGCTGCCGGGGCTCGGCACGGTCACCCGCCGCACCCAGTCCGGCGCGTGCCGGGCGGTGTTCTTCTCGAAGAAGGCCTGCCCCTCGACGCCGTCGGGCCAGCGGGTGAAGGTGACCGGCCGGCCGGACAGGTGCGGCAGCAGCACCGGCGCGATGCGCACGTAGTAGTCGATGACCGCGGCCTTGGTGAACGAGACCTCGGGGAAGAGCACCTTGTCGAGGTTGGACACCGACAGCTGCCGGCCCTCCACCCGCACCCGCTGGCGGTCCATCAGGCTCCCCTCAGGGGGACCACTCCACGACGACGTCGTCGACGTCGAGGTCCTCGCGCAGCCCCCGCCACGCAGGGTGGCGCATCCGGCCGTCCGCGGTCCACGCGGCGAAGGCGACCTCGCCGACCAGGTCCGGCTCGGCCCAGCGCGCGTCGCGGGCCACGTCGCGCGGGACGGCACCGGCGAACGGCGCGCTGCGGCGCGGGGTGAGCAGCCCGCCCAGCTCGCGCAGCACCGCGTCGGTGAACCCGGTGCCGACGTGCCCGGCGTAGACCAGGCGGCCGTCGTCGTCGTGGACGCCGACCAGCAGCGACCCCACTCCCCCGGCCCGCCGCCCCTTGCCCGGCCGCCAGCCGCCGACGACGACGCTCTGCGTGCGGACGTGCTTGACCTTGCGCCACTCCGGCGAGCGCGCGCCCGGCCGGTACGGCGAGTCCAGCCGCTTGGCGACCACGCCCTCCAGCCCGTTGTCCCGGCTGGCCGCGTGCACGCCGGCGCCGCCGCCGCGGAACCACGGGGTCGCCGCCCAGCGGTGCCCCTGCGGGGCGAGCGCGTCCAGGCGCTCGCGCCGCTGCGCGTAGGGCACGTCGAGCAGGCTGCGGCCGCGCTCGGCGAGCAGGTCGAACACCAGGTAGGTGACCGGCACCGCGGCCGCGAGCCGGGCGACCTCCGGCCCGCCGGTGCGGTGCATGCGGTTCTGCAGCAGCCCGAAGTCCGGGCGGCCCAGCCGGTCGAGGGCCACCACCTCGCCGTCCAGGACGGCCTCGACGCCGGCCAGGGTGCCCGGTAAGCGGCTGAGTTCGGGATAACGGGCGGTCAGGAGGGTGCCGCTGCGCGCCCACAGGTCCACCCGGCCGTCGCGGACCGCCGCGAGCGCCCGCACACCGTCCCACTTGAACTCGTAGCCCCACGCGGCGTCGTCGGCCGGCAACTCGCCGGCGACGGCGAGCATCGGCGCCGGCACCGGCGGCCCGGGCAGGGCGGGACGGACCATCCGGGCGGGTCAGGCGCTGCGGCGGGACGCGCGCTTGGCCGGCTCCTTCTTGGCGGCCGTGACCTTGCGCGCGCGGGCCGGGCGGGCCGGCGCCTCCTCGGCGGTCGCCTCCCCCGCGGGCGCCTTCTTCGCCGCGGCCTTCTTGGCGGGCTTGCGCGCCGGCGCCGCCTCCGCGGGCGCCTCGTCGTCGGCGGCGCCGCCGCGGGCCCGCTCGACGCTGCGCCGCAGCGCGCTCATGAGGTCGACGACGGCCGCGCCCGGGTCGGCGGTCTCCGGCACCGGCTGCACGTCGCCGCCGGTCTGCTTGGCCTCCAGCAGCGCGGTCATCGCCTCGCGGTAGTCGTCGGTGAACTCGGCCGGGTCGAAGTCGCCGGCCATCGAGGTGATCAGCGCCTCGGCCATCTGCAGCTCCTGCGGCCGGACCGAGACGTCCTCGTCGAGGAAGCCGAAGTCGGGACGGCGGATCTCGTCGGGCCAGCGCATGGTGTGCAGCACCAGCACGCCGTCGCGGACCCGCATGGCGGCCAGCGACTCCCGCTGCCGCAGCGCGATCTTGGTGATCGCGACCCGGCCGGTGTTCTCCAGCGCGTCGCGCAGCAGCACGTAGGGGCGGGTGGCCGGGCCGTCGGGCTCCAGGTAGTAGGTCTTCTCGAACTGGATCGGGTCGATGTCCGCCTGGTCGACGAACTGCAGGACCTCGATCTCGCGCCGGGTGGCCAGCGGCAGCTCGGCGAGGTCGTCGTCGGTGAGGATCACCAGCTGGCCGTCGGGCAGCTCGTAGCCCTTGGCGATGTCGCCGTACTCGACCTCCTCGCCGTCGATCGAGCAGATCCGCTTGTACCTGACCCGCCCGCCGTCGACGGCGTGCACCTGGTGGAAGCGGACGTCCCTGTCCTCGGTCGCGGTGTAGAGCTTCACCCCGATGCTGACCAGGCCGAACGAGACCGCGCCGCGCCAGATCGAGCGCATGTCACTCCCCTTCCCGGGCTCCGCGACCGTCGGGCGGCGCGGCCCGCAGGATAGGTGCGGGCCGGCGCCCCGGCAGTGCGGTCGCTGGTGATCTCCTCCGCCCGGGGGAAGCGGGCGCTCCTCTCGCTCCTGTCGTGCTCAGTCCTGTTCTGCGTGCCGGCCGGACGTGTCGTCCTGACTGCCATCGTCCTCCGGGCCGCCGCCGGTGACACTGCTCTGCAGCGCGTCGTAGGCGAACTGGAGGACGTCGGAGCCGGCCACCATCGTCATGGTCAGCGCGGCCAGCCGGGTGGCCCGCGGCGCGGCGACGTAGGAGAAGACGAACGCGGTGCCCACCCACTGCGCCAGGCAGAACGGGCAGGTGACCAGCTCGCCGACGGCGTGCTTCCAGCCGTGCTCGACCCGCAGGTCCTCGGCGAGCTCCGCCTCGCCCGACGCGCCCTGGAACCGGGCGAACGGCGCGCGCAGCGGGCTGGTGACCGGGTCCTTCGCGATCCGCCGGGCCAGCCGGAAGGTGCCGACGGTGAGCAGCACGGCGTCGCCGAGCGGGATCCTGCTGGGCAGCTCCCGGCCGGAGGCGCGGACCACCGCCGCGCCGGCGGTCACCGCGGCGCTGTACACGCCCATCGCGCCGAGGAACCCGCCGAGGGGCCGACCCTCGTCGCCGGCGTAGCCGCGCGCCTGCTCGTTCGCCCAGCGGCGCACCGGTTGCACGGTGCGCGCCACCTCGTCGGGGATCGCCATGCGGCTCCCGCTACCCCTGCGGCCGGTGCGCCATGCCGTCCGGCCCGGCCGGTCGCGTCACGTCCCGCCGCCGCATGGCTTCCCGGGAGGCGGGTAGGCGGGAGGGCAGTCCGCCGCCGGGGGCACCGTCCGGCGGCCCGAGAGAGAGGAACGCCCGATGACCCAGCCGGAGCCGAACGACAGCGGGGCGGTCCACTCCGCGCAGAACGACGCCGAGTTCCCCGACGACGAGCGGGGCCTGACCGGCGTGCGCGAGGGCGGCGCGCCGGGCTCCCAGGGGCAGACCGCCCGCGACGTCTTCCCCGAGGACCAGGGTGTGCCGGACGTCTCGCAGGACGACTTCCCCACGATGCAGCGCTCCGAGGACCCGCAGTTCGCCCCCGAGCCGGGTGACCGGGAGGACGAGCCGGTCGGGTTCGGGACGACGGCGCGCGAGCAGCAGGAGGGCGAGTCGCTGACCGCACGCCTGGAGGAGGAGGTCCCCGACGACGACCCCGGCGTGCGCCCCGCCGAGGACCCGTCGCGCGCGTTCGCGCAGCTGGACCAGGACCAGGACACCGACGCGCTCAGCGACTCGGGCACCAACCGCACCGGGGACGACGTCGAGGCCTTCGCCGACGCCCCGGTGGCCGGGGAGGGCCCGGAGGAGTCGGCGATGCACGTCGTCGAGAACACCTGACGCCACTCTCCAGCACCGTTCCGTCACCGGCCCGGGTGAGCGCCGCCACGCGCACACCCGGGCTGGTTGGCGGACGGCCACCGGGTTGTCTACGTTGTAAATGCGGTTGAGCAGGCAGCCGCGCTCGCCGGTCGGCCGACCGCCTCCGGCGTTCTCACTGCGACGCCGGCCTGCCCGGGGGCCACGACACCTCCGGGTCGCACGGCGGTAGATTGACCGGTGGCCGCACCGCTCGGCGTGGCCACTGAGAGGAGCTGCGTCCGTGACCGCATCCGACCTGCCCGCCGGGGGGCAGCACGACGTGTCCACCGAGGGCACGGAGGCACCCTTCGACGACGTGATCACGCTCTCGACCTCCACCAGCGAGGACGGCGCGGTCACGGTGACGGTCGTCGGCGAGGTCGACACCTTCACCGCCCCGGTGCTGCGCTCCTCGCTGGACACCCAGCTCGAGCAGCAGCCCCGTGAGCTGGTCATCGACCTGTCGGGGGTCCAGTTCCTGGGCTCCGCCGGCCTGGCCGTGCTCGTCGAGACCCAGAAGTCGGCGAAGTCCCGGGACGTCGAGCTGCGCCTGGTCGCCACCACCCGGGCGGTCACCCGCCCGCTGGAGGTCACCGGCCTGATCGACCTGTTCACCATCGTGGACAGCAGCGCCCGCTGACCCCTCCGCACCACCCGCGACGAGGCCCCGCTCCGGCGGGGCCTCGTCGGCTTCCGGAGCCGGTCAGGCGGAGAGCAGGCGACAGACCGCCTGCTCGAGCACCTTCTGCGCCTCGCGGTCGTCGTCGGCGCCGGCCAGGTCGGCCAGCGCGTCGGCCACCGTCTCCCCGTTCTCGTAGCGGTCCACCACCCGCGGGTCCACGTAGCTGGCCTTGCACACCGCGGGGGTGTTGCCGAGGTGCTCGGAGACCCGCACGTACGCCTCGCGGATCGTCCGGTTCCGCGCCGTCCGGGTCCTCGGCGGCGGCTGCTCGGCCAGCGCGGCGGCCATCAACACCGTGGCGTTCCAGGTCCGGAAGTCCTTGGCGGTGATCTCCGCGCCGCTGACCTCCTTGAGGTAGGCGTTGATCTCGTCGCTGGTCACGTCGTGCCAGGTGCCGTCGTCCAGCTGATACGCCAGCAGCTCCTCGCCGGCGTCGTCGGGGCGCTCCAGCAGGTGCCGGACGACGGTCGCCGTCGGCCGGTCGGTGATCTCCACCTCCCGCTCGATGCCGCCCTTCGCGGTGTACCGGAAGAACGTCCGCTCCCCGCGCACGGTCACGTGCTCGCGGCGCAGCGTGGCCAGGCCGTAGGTGCCGTTCTCCTCGGCGTACTCCTCGCTGCCGATGCGGAAGGTCCCGAGGTCCAGCAGCCGCAGCGCGCAGGCGAGCACCCGCTCCCGGTTGGGCCCGCGGGTGCGCAGCGCGTCGGCCACCCGGTCGCGGACCTCGGGCAGCTCCGAGGCGATGGCCAGCACCCGCTCGTGCTTCTCCGCGTCCCGCCGCGCCCGCCAGGCGTCGTGGTAGCGGTACTGGCGGCGGCCGGCCGCGTCGAGCCCGGTGGCCTGGATGTGGCCGTTGGGCCACGGACAGATCCACACGTCCTTCCAGGCCGGCGGGATCGCGATGGACCGGATCCGGTCCAGCCGGTCCGCGTCCCGGATCAGCTGCCCGGTCTCGTCGCGGTAGGAGAAGCCGCGACCGGCCCGGCGCCGGGTCCAGCCGGGCCCGTGCACGTTGCTGCGCCGGAGTCTCACGCTCCGTTGATGGGCACCGCGCCGGTCCCGTAAACGGACCGGCCCGGGTCAGCGCAGCTCGACCAGCCGCTGCAGGCCGCTCACCTCGAGGATGTGCCGGGTGACGCCGCCGTCGGGCGCGTGCACGACCAGCCGCCACCCCTCGGCCTCGGCGATCGCGGCGACCGCGAGCACCACGCGCACCGCCGCGCTGCTGAACAGCGTGACCGCGGTGAGGTCCAGCTCCACCCGGACGGTGCCGCCGTGGCTGGCCTCGAGCAGCCGGATGCGCAGCTGCTCGGCGCTGACCATGTCGACGTCGCCGGCGGCACGCACCACCGGGTCGGCGCCCTCCCGGTCGACGACGACGGTCGCGCCGGTGCCGCCCACCGGGTGCTCGGGCTCCTCGTCGGGCGTCTGGCGCAGCCGGGTGCGCAGCGTGACCGTCGTGCCGTGCTCGCCGCGCACGACCATCCCGTCGACCAGCTGGCGCATGATCAGCAGCCCGCGGCCGCGGTCGCCGGGGTCGCGGTCCGGCGGGCGCCAGGTGCCCTCGTCGTGCACGGTCACGGTGAGCACGCCGTCGACGTCGACCGCGGCGGTGACCTGCATGGGGCCGGGCTCGGTGCCGCGGTAGGCGTGCTCGGCCGCGTTGGCGCAGGCCTCCCCCACCGCGACCATGACACCCACCCGGTCCTGCTCGCCCATGCCGAGCGCGGTCAGCCAGGCGCTCAGCCGGCGGCGCACGGCGGGCAGCGACGCGGGCACCGCGAGCAGGTCCAGCCGCAGCGCCTCCACCGACCGCGCGCGGCGGTGCGCCACGAGGACGGCGACGTCGTCGGGGCGGCCGTCGGCGGTGAGCACCCCGCCGGCGATGGTGGCGGCCAACCCGGCCATCGCGTCGCCGTCGAGGGTCGCGGGGTCGGTCAGCGCCGCCCGGGCGACCTCGGTGAGCCGGTCGAGCCCCGCGGCGGGCGGCGGGCCGGCCGCGGCGACCGCGCCGTCGGAGTACAGGACCAGAGTGGCGCCGCGCTCCAGCCGGGCCGAGGCGACCGGCGTCGCCGCGCCGCGCACCGTGCCCAGCGGCGGCCGCGGGTCCACCGCCAGGCGGGTCGTGCGCCCGTCGGCCTCGACCAGCAGCGGCGGCGGGTGCCCGGCGGCGGCGTAGGTCAGCGCGCCGGTGGCCGCGTCGAGGACGGCGTAGAACACCGAGGCGCCCTGGACGTCGTCCATCTGGGTGGCGAAGTCGTCGAGGGCGGCGAGCACCGCGGCGGGGGCGGGGTCGCGCAGCGCGCTGGAGCGCATCGCCCCGCGCAGCCGGCTCATCGCGGCAGCGGCCGGCACCCCGGAGCCGACGGCGTCGCCGATGACCAGCGCCAGCCGGCCGTGGCCCAGCGGCACGGCGTCGTACCAGTCGCCGCCCGCGACGCGGTCGGAGCTGGCCGGGTGGTAGCTGCCCGACAGCCGCACGTCGGGCAGCAGCGGCAGGGAGGGCGGCAGCAGCGAGTGCTGCACCTCCCCCACGACGTCCCCGGGCACCCCGTCCCGGGAGTCTCCGGGCTCCTCGCTGCTCTCGACGACGAGGACCGCACCCGGGTCGGCGCCGGCGGCCAGCGGCCGCACGGCCACGGTCACCTCCGGGCCGTCGCCGGCCAGGACGCCGGAGAGGGTGACCGGCCGGCCGGTGCGCAGGACGTCGGCGACGACGTCGGCCACCGAGCGGTCGCCGACGACGGGCAGGTCGTGCGGGGTGGGCCCCAGCATGCGCGCGCGGGCGTTGGCCCACAGGGTCCGCGGGTCGGGGCCGGCGACGAACCACAGGGCCGAGGGCACGTCCTCCAGAGCGGCCACCAGCGCCGCCGGGCCCACGTCCTCGGCGGGACGGGGCCCCGGCGGCAGACTGCCCTGGCTGGTGCTCATCCGGGGACCAACAGACCACAGGGCCGGTGCCCCGGCAACCGCGCGCGACGCCGTCGGCACACCGTGTTTGCCGACGCGCCGGGGACGGGTAGACGGTCCTGCTGGGACACGGCCCGGTCGCCCCCCGCCCCCCGCCCCCCGCGCACCGCGGACCCGCGAGCGGGGCAGGATGGAGGCCGGGTGCCGCGACCCCGGACACCTGCGTGGAGACCGGTCGCGGCCGGACGGACTGACGAGGAGCGGACGACGGATGGCGGACTCGAGGGGTGCCCTCGCCCAGGACGGGCGGCGCGCGGAACGGCTGGAGCTGCGCGTGCCGACCACGCCGACCCAGCTCCCCGCGGTGCGGGCGATGGCCGGTGACCTGGCCATCCGCATGGACTACGACCTGGACTCGGTGGAGGACCTGCGGCTGGCGGTCGACGAGGCCTGCGCGACGCTCGCGGCGATCGCGCTCGGCGACGCGCCCCTGACGGTCGTCTTCGAGACCACCCGGGCCGGCCTGCACATCGACGCGTGGGTGCCGACCGCCGAGGGGACCGACGTCCCCCGCGACGGCTTCGGCTGGGCGGTGCTGCAGACGCTGGCCGACAACGTCGAGGGCCGGCCCGCCTCCCAGCGGGAGGTGCCGGCCGGTGACGGCGGTGGGGGCGCGGTGGCGGTCATCTCCATGGACAAGTACCTGCCCGGGCAGCGGCCGGCGCAGCTGGTCGGCTCGGCGGGCAGCGACGACTCGGTGGCCCCGTGACGCCGGCGACCGCCGGTCCCCGGGCCCCCGTCGAGGAGGACGCCCTGCACGACGACCCGTCGGTGGACGCCCCCGACCCGGCCGACCGGGCGGAGGCCGAGGACACCGGGGCCGAGGACGTCCAGGACACCGAGGACGCCGACACCGAGGACGCCGACACCGAGGACGCCGACACCGAGGACGCCGGGCCCGGGACCGGCCGGGGCGCCGGCGCCCGCGAGGGCGACAGCGCGCCGGTGTCGGACAACCGGCGGCGCGCCGAGCGGACCGCGCCGCTGTTCGCCGAGCTGGCCACGCTGGAGAAGGACGACCCGCGGCGGGAGCGGCTGCGCGAGATCCTGGTCGAGGAGCACCTGCCCCTCGTCCGGCACTTCGCCCGCCGGTTCAGCAACCGCGGCGAGCCCTTCGACGACCTGCTGCAGGTCGGCACGCTGGGCCTGATCGCGGCGATCGACCGGTTCGACCCGACCCGCGGGGTGGAGTTCCTCTCCTTCGCCGTCCCCACCATCACCGGGGAGATCAAGCGGCACTTCCGCGACCAGGGCTGGTCGGTGCGGGTGCCGCGGCGGCTGCAGGAGCTCCACCTGTCGCTGAACTCCGCCGTCGGCGAGCTGGCGCAGAAGAACGGCCGCGCGCCGACGCCGTCGGAGCTGGCCGAGCACCTGGGCATCCCGCGCGAGGAGGTCCTCGAGGGCCTGGCGGTGGCCAACGCCTACCGCAGCAGCTCGCTGGACGAGCGGCTCTCCGGCGAGGACGACTCCCCCACGCTGGCGGCCACCCTCGGCGAGGAGGACGCGGCGCTGGAGGGCGTCGAGTACCGCGAGTCGCTGCAGCCGCTGCTGGCCACCATCCCGGCCCGCGAGCGCCGCATCCTCATCCTGCGGTTCTTCGGGAACATGACCCAGTCGCAGATCGCCGCCGACATCGGCATCTCCCAGATGCACGTGTCCCGGCTGCTGAGCCAGACCCTCGCCAAGCTCCGCGAGGGGCTGCTCAAGGACTAGCTCACCCCTGCGGCCGCCCGGCGTCGGGGGTCCCGCCGTGGGTGACGTCCTCCTCGGCCGCCCGCGCCAGCGACGTCGTGGGCGGCAGCTCGGGGGCGGGCAGCGCCGGCCCGGCCTCGGCGATGCTGTGGAGCTCGATCCTCGCCTCGGGCTGCTCGGCGGCCGGAGGCACCTGTGACTCGAACCAGCCGGTGGTGTCGATACCGCCCCCGTGGGCGCCGGCGGCGGGAGCCCCGTCGGCGGGCGGCGGGACGTCCAGGAACGACCGGCCGTCGCCGTCGGCGCCGCCGAGCTTCGCCAGGCCCTCGAGCGCCCGGCTGAACTCGCTGGGGACGATCCACATCTTGTTCGCGTCGCCCTGCGCGATCCGCGGCAGCGTCTGCAGGTACTGGTAGGCCAGCACGCCCTGGTCGGGCCGGCCCTCGTGGATCGCCCGGAACACCGTCTCGATCGACTTGGCCTGCCCCTGCGCCTGCAGGTACAGCGCCGCCCGCTCACCCTCGGCCCGCAGGATCCGGCTCTGCCGCTCCGCCTCGGCCTCGAGGATCGCGGACTGCTTCTTCCCCTCGGCCGACAGGATCGCGGCGGCCTTCTGCCCCTCGGCGGTGGTGATGGCCGACTGCCGGGCGCCCTCGGCCTGCAGGATGATCGCCCGCTTGTCGCGGTCGGCCCGCAGCTGCTTCTCCATGGAGTCGCGGATCGACGGCGGCGGGTCGATCGCCTTGATCTCCACCCGCGCCACCCGCAGCCCCCACGGGCCGGTGGTGCCGTCGAGCACCTCGCGCAGCTGGCTGTTGATGCCGTCGCGGCCGGTCAGGGACTGCTCGAGGTTCAGCCCACCGACGACGTTGCGCAGCGTCGTCGTGGTCAGCTGCTCCATGCCGGTGATGTAGTTGGCGATGCCGTACACCGCCAGCCGCGGGTCGGTGACCTGGAAGTAGACGACGGTGTCGATCCCCACCTGCAGGTTGTCGGCGGTGATCACCGGCTGCGGCGGGAACGAGACGACCTGCTCGCGCAGGTCGACCGTCGCGCGCACCCGGTCGACGAAGGGCACGAGCAGCGACAGGCCCGGCGAGAGCGTGCGGCTGTAACGACCGAGCCGCTCCACCACCTTGGCCTGGGCCTGCGGGACGATCGTCACGCTCCTCGCGACGACGAGCACCACCAGCAGGGCGACGACGATCAGCGCGATCAGGGCAGGGGTCACGGCGGCGCTCCTCGGATCGGGTCCCGCTGTGATCATCCCCCGGGTGGCACCCGGGGTCACGCCCTCGCGCCGCGGGCGCGAGGCGTCAGAGCTCGAGCGCCTCGCCCACGACGGCGGTCGCGCCGTCGACCTGGAGGATCCGCACGGTGGCGCCGACGGGGAAGCTGCTGTCGCCGTAGTCGGTGCGGGCGGTCCACTCGTCGGCGCCAACCCGGATGCGGCCGCTGGAGCGACCGACCTCGCGGGTCACCGTGGCGGTGCGGCCGACGAGGGCCTGCACGCCGTCGACGTGCCGCGGCGTCCGGTTCTCCAGGTGCGCCTTGGCCGCGGGCCGGACACTGGCCAGCAGGAACACCGAGACGGCGATGAACGCCACCACCTGGAAGGCGAGCGACCCGCCCGCCAGCGCCACCACGGCCCCGCCCAGCGCACCGCCGGCGAACATCAGCAGGACCAGGTCGAGGCTGGCCACCTCGCCCGCGACGAACAGGCCCGAGGCGACCAGCCAGAGCACCCACGCAGCCACGTCCCCAGTCTCCCAGAACACCCGCCGTCCCCGGGCCCCCGGGACGCCGCCGACGTAGCCTCGCGGGGTGCTCCACGACCTCCCCGCCGGGCGGTTCGCCGTCTGGGCGACCGCGTGGCTGTCCGGCCGCGCCTCCTACGACGACGCGCTCGACGCGCTGGCCGACGACCGCGCCCACCGCGTCAGCGGCCTGCCCGGCACCTCCGGCGCCGTCCCCCTCGGCTGGGCGCTGACCGCGCTGCGCGGCCTGGGCGAGCGGCGGCTGCGGCTGGTGCTGCCGGTGCCCGGCGACGTCCGCGGCGTGCCGGCCGCGCCGGGCCTGGCCGCGCTCGCCCTCGAGGCCGGGCAGGTCGCGGTCGGCGACGCCGTCGCGCTGGTGCCGGAGGACCTCGGACCGGAGGTCACCGCGTGGACGGCGGTCGACCTGACCGGCGTCCCGCCCGCGCCGCCGCCGGTCGAGGGCTCGCTGCGCGCGGTCTCCGGGGCGCTGGACCTCGCCGTGGGCGACGCCGCCCGCACCCTCGCCGCGCTGGACCTGGCCCGCTGGAACCCCGAGGTGCCGGCGCTGCTGGCCGGCCTGGGCAGCGCCCGCGCCCCGGAGCTGCCGCCGGACACCGACGCGCTCGCGTCCTCGGTGCTCGCCCGGGCGCAGCGGCTGGCGAGGGTGCTCGACCTCGCGCTCACCGACGCCCCCGGCGGCGCGGTCACCCACGGCCAGGCCGCCGCCCGCGACGAGGCGCTGCGCCCGCTGGCCACCGCCGTCCGCGAGGCGACCGTCGCCGCCTACAACGCGGTGCCGCGGCCGTAGCGGCACCGCGGGCTGCCGGTGCACCCGGCGGGGCCGTGCCCCGTCCGGCGTCAGGGCCGGCGGGCCGTGACCAGCCAGGCCGCGGAGCCGAGCTCGACGCCGTCGGGCCCGGCGTGGGCCTCGAGCCGGCGCCGCAGGTCGGCCACGGCGCGGTCCCGGGCGTCCGGGTCGAGCCCGTCGAGCATCCAGCCGGCGAGGCCGAGGACGAAGGTCAGCGCCTCGTCGGCGTCGGCACCCCACCACTCCGGCTCGGCCAGACCCTCGACCTCCACCTGACGGTGACCTGCCGCGGTGAGCACCTCCCGGATCCGGGCCGGGTCCGCGAGGGAGAACGGACCCGGCGCGCCCGGCGGCGGTGTCGGCAGCGGGCGGCCGGCGGCCAGGGCCCCCGTGATCTCGGTGATCCACTCGTTGGCCTCGGCGGCCTGCCACACGAGCAGGACCAGGCGGCCGCCGGGCACGAGCGCCCGGCCGACGTTGGCCAGCGCCGCCACCGGGTCGGCGAAGAACATGGCGCCGGCCCGGCTGATCGCCACGTCGAAGGCGGCCGGCGGGAAGGCGGCCACCTGGGCGTCGGCCTGCTCGAAGCGGACGCCGGTCAGCCCCTCGTCGGCGGCGCGGCGCCGGGCGACCTCGAGCATCGCCGAGGACAGGTCGACGCCGAGCGCCGAGCCGGTGCGGCGCGCGGCCTCCCGCGTCGTCCGGCCGGTGCCGCAGCCGACGTCGAGGACCCGGTCCCCCGGCCGCAGGTCGGCCGCGGCGAGGAAGGCCGCGTCGTAGCGGGCGACCGACCGGTCGAAGCGGTCGGCCTGCGCTGCCCAGTACGCGCCCTGCGCGCCGTCCCACGCGCCCAGCTGCGCGGCGTTGTCGGGAGCAACCTCGACCACGGCCCACCGTCCTCGTCCGGCCCCCGGTGGCCGACCGGTCTACTCGCGGGACCCGGCCGGGTCAACGGGTCAGGCCGGGCGGGCCGCCGGGCGCTGCACGAAGCAACACGACGCCGGGCAGTTCGTGCCCAGCCGCGGCTCGCCGCCCGAGCGCCGCTCCTGCAGCAGCTCGCGGACCATCGCGACGAACGCCGGGTGGGTGCCCGCCGTCGCGGCCCGGACGAACGCCAGCCCCAGCTCCCCGGCGGTCTCCTCGGCCTCGTTGTCGAGGTCCCAGATCACCTCGAGGTGGTCGCTGACGAACCCGATCGGGAACAGCACGACCGCCGTCTCGCCGTTCTCGTGCAGCGCGCGCAGGTGGTCGTTGACGTCGGGCTCCAGCCACGGCACCGACGGCGGGCCGCTGCGGGACTGCCAGACCAGGTCGAAGGCCCGGCCCGGCTCGACGGCGTCGACGACGGCGCGCGCGGCGGCCAGGAGCTCGGCCTCGTAGGCGTGCCCGTCGGGGCCGGCGACGTCGGCCATCGCGTCCGGGATCGAGTGCGCCGTCGCCACCAGGCGCGCGCCGGCCCGGTGCTCCTCGGGCAGCTCCGCCAGCGCGGCGGCCAGCGCGTCGGCGTTGGCCCGGACGAAGCCGGGGGTGTCGAAGTAGTGCGGCAGCTTCTCCGCCGTGGGGCCCCCTGGGCGGGTGGGGGACGACACGGCGATCCGGGCCCGGGCGACGTCCTCGTGGTACTGCCGGCACCCGGAGTAGGAGGCGTAGGCCGACGTCGCCAGCACGTAGACGTGCTCGATGCCGTCGTCGGTCATCTGCTGCCAGACGTCCTCGACGTAGGGGTCCCAGTTGCGGTTGCCCCAGTAGACGGGCAGGTCGACGCCGTGGGCGGCGAGGTCGGCCTCGATCGCGGCGACCAGCGCCTCGTTCTGCTCGTTGATCGGGCTCACGCCGTCGAAGTGGTGGTAGTGCTCGGCGACGTCGAGCAGCCGCTCGCGCGGGACGCCGCGGCCGCGGGTGACGTTCTCCAGGAACGGCATGACGTCGTCGTGGCCGCGGGGGCCGCCGAAGGACAGGACCAGCAGCGCCTCGCGGCGGCCGGCCGGGGCGGGCGACGCCGCGGGCGGCGTCCCCCCGTTGTTGCGGACGGCCAGCGAGGGGTCCTCGTCGGGACGCTGGCCGGGGTTGATGTCGACGGTGGCGCGGGGCACGGACGTCCTTCGGTGGTACGGGGTGGATCGGATGCGGTCAGACGCCCACGGCGTGGCTCTGTGACCTCACACGCCTACGGCGTGGAAGCCGCCGTCGACGTGCACGATCTCGCCGGTGGTGGCGGGGAACCAGTCCGACAGCAGGGCGACGACGGCCTTGCCGGCGGGCTCGGTGTCGGTGACCGACCAGCCCAGCGGCGCGCGGCCCTCCCAGGCCTCCTCGAACTGGGCGCTGCCGGGGATGGACTTCATGGCCATGCTGCGCAGCGGGCCGGCGGCGACGATGTTGGACCGCACGCCGTCGGGGCCGAGCTCGCGGGCCACGTAGCGGCTGACCGACTCCAGCGCCGCCTTGGCCGCGCCCATCCAGCCGTAGACCGGCCAGGCGACGGAGGCGTCGAAGGTGAGCCCGACGACCGAGGACGGGTTGGCCAGCAGCGGCCGGCAGGCCTGGACCAGTGAGGCGTAGGACCACGACGAGACCTGGAACGCCGTCGCGGCGTGCTCCCAGGCGACCTCGGGGAAGCCCTCCCCCATCGCCTCCTGCGGCGCGAAGCCGATGGAGTGCACGACGCCGTCGAGGGTGTCGAGGCCGGCCTCGCGCAGCCGGTCGGCCAGCGAGGCCAGGTGCTCGGTGTCGGTCACGTCCAGCTCGACGACCGCCGCCTCCTGCGGCAGCCGCTTGGCGATCCGCTGGCACAGCGACAGCGCGCGCCCGAAGTTGGACAGCACCACCGTGGCGCCCTGCTCCTGCGCGATCCGCGCGGTGGCGAAGGCGATCGACGCCTCGGTCAGCACGCCGGTGACGAGGACCTGCTTGCCCTCCAGGATCCCGCTCATCAGTGCCCCATCCCCAGTCCGCCGTCGACCGGGACGACCGCCCCGGTGACGTATCCGGCCGCGTCGCTCGCCAGGAAGCGGACGACGGCGGCGATCTCGTCGGCCTCGGCGTACCGGCCCAGCGGCACCTGCCCGAGGATCTCCTGCTGCCGCTTCTCCGGCAGCTCCGCGGTCATGTCGGTGCGCACGAAGCCGGGCGCGACGACGTTCGCGGTGACGTTGCGGCTGCCGAGCTCGCGGGCGATCGAGCGGGCCAGGCCCACCAGCCCCGCCTTGCTCGCCGCGTAGTTGGTCTGGCCGGCCGAGCCGAGCAGCCCGACGACGGAGCTGACGAACACCATGCGGCCGAACCGAGCGCGCACCATCTTCGCCGAGGCCCGCTTGGCCACCCGGTAGGCGGCGGTGAGGTTGGCGTCGAGGACGTCGGCGAAGTCGTCCTCCTTCATCCGCATGAGCAGCCCGTCGCGGGTGATGCCGGCGTTGCTCACCAGCACCTCGACCGGCCCCTGCTGCTCCTCGACCTCGGAGAACGCCCGGTCGACGGCCGCGGCGTCGGTGACGTCGCACCGCACGCCGAACAGCCCGTCGGGGGCGCCGCTGCCGCGGTGGGTGACCGCCACCGAGTCCCCCTGCTCGGCGAAGGAGCGGGCGATGGCCAGCCCGATCCCCCGGTTGCCGCCGGTCACCAGCACCGACCTGCCCACGCTCGACCCCCTGACCCCGGCGACGTCCTCCGTGCCGAACCTAGTCGCTGGGCGCAGGTCACACCCGGCCGCGGTCGGACGCCTCCCGCAGCAGCGCGGCCACCTCCGGTGTCGCGGCGTGCACGCCGGCCTGGAAGAACGACTGCTGCAGCACCTCGTCCACGCGCTCGCCGGACATGAAGTCCGCGCCCATGACCTCCTGCTCGGCCGCGCCGGGGGTGAAGACGGCGGTCCGGATCCCCGCCGCGCGCAGGGCCCGCACCTCCCGGTCCAGCTGCCGCTGGGAGTACCGGCGCATGGCGGCGGTGACGTCCTGGCGCCAGCCCGGCGAGCCGCTCATCGGCGCCAGGACGACGACGACGTCGACCCCGGCGCGGCGCAGCACGGCGGCGTTGGTCGCGGAGTGCACCCCGCCGTCGACGTAGGCGTGCCGGCCGATGGTCACGGGGGCGAAGTAGCCGGGCACCGCGCAGGACGCGGCGACCGCCAGGTGCACCGGCGCCGGCGGCGCCCCGGGCCGGCCGAAGACGACGCGGCGCCCGTCCCGCCGGCGCACGGCGGTGATCCACAGGTCGCGCTCGGGCCAGGTCGGCCCCTCGACCTCCCTGAGGGCGCCCAGCTGGGACACGATGTCGTGCCGGCCCGCGGCCAGCAGCGTCATGCCGGCGACCAGGGGGCGGAACCGCCACGGGCGGGCGAGTGCCCGGGCGACCAGGTGCGGGCCGGGCACGCGCATCGGCCGGCGGAGCACGTCGAGCGGGCGGAACGGCGCGAGCTCGGGGACGGGGGTCGCCGCGATGGTGCGCAGCACGTCGTCGTCGCCGGACAGCGGCGCCTTGACCGTCCACGCGGCGAGGTCCTCCGGCGAGACGCCGGCCCGCAGCAGGGTGCCGGTGATCGACCCGGCGGAGGTGCCGACGACGACGTCCGCGGTGCGGGCGTCGAAGCCGGCGTCGTGCTGCAGGACCGCCAGGACACCCGCGTGGTAGGCCTGCCCCACCACGCCGCCGCCACCCAGCACCAGACCGACCCGGACCATCCCCCCACGGTCCCACGGCCGGGTCGGCCCGGCTCCCGCGCCCGGGGACCGACCTACGCTGGCCGCGTGTTCCTCCTCTTCGGCTTCGGCACCCGGCAGAAGGACCTGGGCCCGGGGGCGGTGCGCACCTGCCCGCGGTGCGGCAACACCACCCGGTGGGCGCGGGTGCGGCAGTTCCGCCAGCTGAGCGTGTTCTTCGTGCCGGTCGCCCGGTGGGGACGCCGGCGGCTCGAGGTCTGCGGCGTCTGCGGCACCGCCGTCGAGGCCTGAGCCGCGACGGCGGTGCCGGGGGCCGGGCGGGGCCTCAGCCGATGCGGAGCGGCAGCGAGCGGGGGCCGCGGATCTGGCCGGTGGACCAGCGCACCGCCGCGGGGTCGGCCAGGCCGAACTCGGGCACCCGGTCGAGCCACACGTCGAGCGCCACCCGCATCTCCATCCGCGCCAGGTGCGACCCGACGCAGCGGTGGATGCCCAGGCCGAAGGCGGCGTGCCGGTTGACCTGCCGGTCGATGACCACCTCGTCGGCCCGCTCGAACTGTGCGGGGTCGCGGTTGGCCGCCGGGAAGGACAGCAGGACCCAGTCCTCGGCCTTCATCTCCACGCCGCGCCAGGTCACGTCCTCCTTCACCAGCCGCGCCATGGTGACCGGGGCGTAGGCGCGGAGGAACTCCTCGACGGCGGTGGGCCGCAGCCCCGGCTCGGCGACCAGCCGGTGGCGGTCGTCGGGGTGGCCGGCGAGGTGCCACAGCGAGGCGCCGATCGCGCTCCAGGTGGTGTCGATGCCGGCGATGAGCAGCAGCGCCATCGTCCCGGCGACGTGCGCGGGCTCGAGCCGGCGGCCGTACAGCTCGGCCTCGAGCAGGTAGGTGGTGAGGTCCTCGCGCGGGTGCTCGAGGTGGTCCTGGATCTGCGCGAGCAGGTACTCGAACAGGTGGCTGCTGCGCGCGAGGCGCTCCTCGGGCGGCAGGTCGATGCCCTCGAGCGCGTTCTCGACGAACTGCCGGAACCGCGGGCCGTCCTCGGGCGGGAAGCCGAGCATGTCGGCGATGACCCGCACCGGGATGTGCTGCGCGTAGTCGGCGGCGGCGTCGACGACGTCCCGCCCCTCGAACGCGTCGACCAGCGAGTGGCAGAACGCCCGCGTGCCCTCCTCCTGCCGGCCGACCGCGTTCTTGGTGAACGCCGGCAGCAGCAGCTTGCGGGCGTCGTGGTGGAACGGTGGGTCCGAGGAGATCGGCGGGGTGCCGCCGACCGGGGCGAGTGCCCGCGGTGGCCGGAAGTTGCCCGCGATGATCGCGCGGGAGGAGAAGTGCTCGGTGTCGTGGGCGACGGCGGCGACGTCCTCGTAGCGGGTGGGCAGCCACGCCCCGCCGAACCGCTCGGTGTGCGCGATCGGGCAGCGCTGCCGCAGGTCGTCCCAGATGCCGATCGCGCCCTGCGCCCACTCCTCCCCGGTGTGCGAGAAGTCGGTGGCCCAGTCCTCGACCGGGCCGCAGCGCACCTCGCTGAACGTGCCGAGGGCGGGGTCGGAGCGCAGCGTGCCGGCGTCGGTGAAGGAGCGGTCGTCGACGCTCACCGCGCCGGCTCCTGCTCGACGACGAGGACGGCGGCCTCGGGGCAGTTGTCGGCGGCCAGGTGCGCGTCGCCCTCGAGCCCGGCCGGCACCTCCCCGCCGGGGACGAGGAGGGTCGAGTAGCCCTCGTCGTCGGCGCCGAACAGGTCCGGCGCGAGGTCGTAGCAGCGGCCGTGCCCCTGGCACAGCGACGGGTCGATCGAGATCCTCACGGGCGGCTCTCCGTTCCTGGGACGGGTGTCTCCTGCGGTGCGAGGCCGGTGACGAGGCGGGCGAGCAGCGCCGTCCACTCCCCGTCGTCGACCGGGTCCACGTCGGGGCCGACCAGCGCGGTGCCGACGGCCAGCGACAGGCACAGGTGGGCGACGGCGCGCGGGGACAGCGCGGCGTCGATCTCGCCGTCGTCCTGGCCGCGGCGGACCAGGCCGGCCAGCCACGCGGCGCGCTCCTGCACGTGGTCGCGCACCGGGCCGGCGGCGTCGTCGTCGCGGCGGGCGGCGACCAGCGCCTCGAGCAGCAGGTCGCCGTCGGGGTCCCGGCGGCGGCGCAGGGTGCGGCCGCTGGCGAGCAGCAGGTCCGCGACCGAGCGGCCGGGGTCGGCGGCGACGAGGTCGGCGAGCAGCCGGCGGCCGTGCACGTGCAGCGCGTCGACGAGCAGGGCGGCCTTGGAGCCGAAGTGGGCGTACAGGGCGCCGTTGCTCAGCCCGGCCGCGTCGGCGACCTCGGACACGCGCGTGCCCTCGTAGCCCCGCCGGGCGAAGACGTCGGCGGCCGCGCGCAGCAGCCGCTCGCGCGTGCCCGCCGCGGTGGCGCCCGGGGTGCGACCCACGTCACGAATCGAACAGCGGTTCAATTCGCGCCGTCAAGGGCCGGGAACGCGCGAGAGGCCCGCCCAGCCCCCGTCGGCCGGCGCGCGGTGTGACCTTGACAACACTCCGGGCCCTGCCCGATGGTCCTCCTCGCGTTCCGGACCGGAGCACCCCCGGGACGTCCCGCCGCGGGCCGCGGCGGGCACCGTCCGGCCTGAGGCGCGCCGACGACGTCGCGCCGGAGGAGGCGCCGTGCCGTCCTGGTGGGAGCAGGTCTGGGCGCGCTGGCTGGTGTACCGGCTGGAGGCGGCGAACCGGCGGTCCGCGTGCCCGCACGACGGGCTCTCGCTGCTCTGCTCGACCTGCCTGGCCATCGCCTCGGCCGGGTTCCTGCTGCCGGCCGCTCCTCCCGTGCCGCGCGACCGCGGCTGACCGGTCGGTCCCCGTCGTCGGCGGGGACCCGCCCGGCCCCGTGCTCGCCGGTCGTCAGGGAGCAGGCGGCCCCGCGGTCACCCGGCCGCGCCGGGACCGGGCGGCGGCGGCCAGCTCGGCCAGCATCGCCTCGGTCGTCGCCGGGTCGACGCAGGCGTCGGTGACGCTCACGCCGTACTCGAGCCGCTCGGGGTGCTCGCGGTCGAGGTCCTGCCGCCCCTCGGCGAGGTTGCTCTCGATCATCACCCCGCGGATCGCCCGCTCCCCGCCGGCGACCTGCCCGGCCAGGTCGCGCACGACCGCGGGCTGGCGCCGGTGGTCCTTCTGGCTGTTGCCGTGGGAGGCGTCGACGACGACCACCTCCGGCAGCCCGCGCGCGGCGAGCTTCCGCTTCACCTCGGCGACGTGCGCCGCGGAGTGGTTGGGGCCGTCCTTGGTGCCGCGCAGGATGACGTGGCCGGTGTCGTTGCCGGTGGTGGACAGCTGCGCCGAGACCCCGTGGTGGTCGACGCCGAGGAACTCGTGCGGGGCGCGCGCGGTGACGACGGCCTGGACGGCGGAGTCGACGCTGCCCTCGGGTGAGTTCTTGAAGCCGACCACGGACGAGAAGCCCGACACCCGCTCGCGGGCGGTCTGGTCGGTCACGTTGCGCGCGCCGACGCCGTTGTAGGTGACCAGCCCGTTGACGTACTGCGGCGTGAGCGCGTTGAGCGGCTCGGCGGCGACGGGCACGCCCATCTCGGTGATGCGGCACATGAGCATCCGGGTGGCGACCAGGCCGACGCTGATCCGGCTGGACCCGTCGAGGAACGGGTCGTAGGCGAAGCCCTTCCAGTCGACCTCGGTCCGCGGCTTCTCGGTGTAGGTCCGCATAAGGATCTCGAGGTCGTCGCCGTGCCGGGCCCGCATGCGGCCGAGGAAGGCGGCGTACTCCAGCGCGGCGGCCGGGTCGTGCACCGAGCAGGGGCCGGCGATGACGACGAGGCGGTCGTCGGCGCCGGTGAGGACGTCGGTGACGGCGGCCCGCGCGGCCCGCGTCGTCGCGGCGGACTCCGGCGACAGCGGGACGACGGTCGCCACCGCCGCCGGGGTGACGACGACGCTCAGGCCGGTGATCCGCGCGTTCACCAGGCCGGACGGGTCGGCGCCGTCGGCCGCCGAGACCCCCACCTGCCGCTGGACGGCCGGCAGCAGGTCGGCGAGCGTGGCGTCGATCTGGGCGTTCACCGTCGTCTGGACGTCGAGCAGCAGGTCGGCGATCCGCGTCGCCGCCTCCAGGATCCGGTCAGCGGGGATGGGGGCCTCCTCGGTCGTTCCCGACCGTCGAGCCAACCACAGCGGCGCCACGGCCCGGCGCCCGGTGGCGGGCCCCGCACGACGGGACGGGTGGGGCGCCCGGGGCGGGTGGGGCGCGGCGCCGTCACGCGGGGCGGACCCGTGCGCACCATGGGCGCGTGCCCGCCCGACCGGACGCCGTCGCCGTGCTGCCGGCCGCCCCGGGCGTGTACCGCTTCCGGGACGCCGCCGGGCGCGTGCTGTACGTCGGCCGGGCCACGCACCTGCGCTCCCGTGTGGGCTCCTACTGGGGCGACCTGCGCGACCGCCGCCACCTGCGGCGGATGGTGGGCCGGGTGTCCCGGATCGAGGCGCTCGAGTGCGACTCCGTGCACGAGGCCGCGTGGGCCGAGCGCAACCTGCTCGAGCGGTCGCTGCCCCCGTGGAACCGGATCCCCGGGGGCCTGGAGGTCCCCGTCCGGATCCGGCTGGACCCCTCGGCGGGCGCGCCGCGCCTCGACGTCGTCCCCGACGCCCGGCCGGCGCCGGGGGTGCGCCACTTCGGCCCCTACCTCGGCCGCCGCAGGGTGCGGGCGGCCGTGTCCGGGCTGAGCCGCGTGTACCCGCTCGCCCACGCCGGACCCGGCCGGAGCGCCGGTGAGCGCGAGCTGGCGCGATTGCGGGGGGCGCAGGACGCCTCCCTCCCGGAGCTCGCCGCCGCGCTGACGGCGGTGCTCGACCGCGAGCCGGACGCGGTCGCCGCCGCGCTGGCCGCGCTGGGTGCCCGGCGCGACGCCGCGGCCGCGGCGCAGGCCTACGAGGCGGCCGCCCGCCTGCAGGAGGAGATCGAGGCGCTCCAGTGGGTGGTCGCGCCGCAGCGGGTCACCGCGCCCGAGGGGCAGGCCGACGGCGACGTCACCGGCTGGACGGGCGACGTCCTGGTGCGGCTGCGCATCCGCGGCGGCCGGGTGCGCGGCTGGGACCAGGAACCCTGCACCCGCGCGGCGTCGGGGACCCGCGCGCCGGCGGGGTGGACGCGGTTCCTCCGCCGCAACGCCGAGCTGGCCGCCCGCCTGGTCGCGCTGCCCGTTCCCTGAGCCCGCGCGGGACGTCCTGGTCGGAATTCGAAGCACCTAGGCTCCCGCCATGGACGCCTCTCCCCCGTCGCTCGACCCGGTCCAGCTCGGCGCCTACTTCGACCTCGTCGAGGTGACCAGCCTCCTGCGGCACGCGGTGGAGCGGCAGCTGCGCGAGGCCGGCGACCTCAGCTACGTGCAGTTCCAGCTGCTGGCCCGGCTCGGGGACTCGCCGGCCGGGAGCGCCCGCATGACCGACCTGGCCGACGGCGTCGTCTACAGCCGCAGCGGGCTGACCTACCAGGCCGGCCTGCTCGAGAAGGCGGGCCTGGTGGTGCGCGCCCCCTCCCCGGACGACGAGCGGGGCGTCACGGTCACCGTCACCGACGCCGGGCGCGCCCTGCTCGCCGAGGTGCTGCCGGGCCACGTCGAGGTCGTCCGCGACCTGCTCTTCGCGCCGCTCTCCCGCGACCAGGTCACGGCCCTCGCCGGCCTGCTGGCGCCGGTGCGCGACCACATGCGCGCGGCACCGCCCCGCTCCGCGGCACCCCGCCGCCGGGCGGCCGGGACCTGAGGACCCGCCGCGGGCGGAGGGTTGCTGAGAATTCGAAGCAGGTCAGGTCGTCTCAGTGCTTCGAATTCGAAGCCAACCTCGAGACGAGAGCGGGTCCCCGCCGTGAAGGCAGTCCGGTTCCACGAGTTCGGCGCCCCCGACGTCCTGCGCTACGAGGACGTGGAGCTGCCCGTCCCCGGCGCCGGGGAGGTGCGCGTCCGGGTCGCCGCGACGTCGTTCAACGGCGTCGACGGCACCATCCGCGCCGGCGGCATGCAGGGCCCCATCCCGGTGGCCCTGCCGCACACCCCCGGCATCGACGTCGCGGGCACGGTGGACGCGCTCGGCGAGGGCGTGGACGGCGTGCGGGTCGGCGACCGGGTCGTCGGCTTCCTGCCGATGGGAGCCGACGGCGCGGCCGCCGAGTACGTCGTCGCGCCCGCCGGGGTCCTGGCGCCGGCGCCGGAGAGCATCCCGCTGCCCGACGCCGCGGCCCTGCCCATCGTCGGGCTCACCGCGTGGCAGGCGCTGTTCGACCACGGCGGCCTGACGGCCGGGCAGCGCGTGCTGGTCAACGGCGCCGGCGGCGCGGTCGGCGGCTACGCCGTCCAGCTGGCCAGGCGCGCCGGCGCGCACGTCATCGGGACGGCCGGCCCGCGCAGCGGCGAGCGCGTCCGGACCGGCGGCGCCGACGAGGTCGTCGACCACACCACCACCGACGTGACCGCGGCGGTCCCCGAGCCGGTCGACCTCGTGCTCAACCTCGCGCCGGTCGACCCGGCGCAGCTGGCCGCGCTGGTCGGCCTGGTGCGTCCCGGCGGCGCCCTCGTCAACACGACGGTGTGGATGCCCGCCCCGTCCGACGAGGAGCGCGGCGTGCGCGGCGTCGACCTCTTCGTCCGCAGCGACGCCGACCAGCTGGCCCGGCTGGTGGCGCTGGTCGACGGCGGGGAACTGCGGGTCGACGTCGCGCAGCGGGTGCCCCTGGCGGACCTGGCGGACGTGCACGCCCGGGCCGCCACCGGCGGGCTGCCCGGCAAGGTGGTCGTCGTCCCGGCCGCCGCGTGACGTCCCCCTCCTGAGGGTCCGGAGCAACGGAACGAGCCGGTGCGCCACGGGGGTTGGGGGGGGGGGGGGGGGGCCGCGGCCCACCGCCCCCCGCCCCACCCGCCCCCCCCCGCCCCCCCCCGACACCCCCCGCCAAGGCCCCGCGCCACGGTTCGGGCCCCCGGAGCGGGTGGCGCGCAGCGGCCCGGGGGGGGGGGGGGGGGGGGCGCCCCCCCCCCCCCCCCCCCCCCCCCACGACGCTGAGGCGGCCGGAGAACCCGACCCGGGGCGGCCACGACGGTGCACGCGTGCCTGGGCACGGGACCCGTCGACCACCGAGTTCACCCGACCGCCTCACCACAGCCGCTCGCCGACCACCGACCCGCGCTGGGATGACGTCGCGCCCGGGCGGTTGCCCACCTGCGGACGCACCACCCTTCCGAGACCGACGGAGGCACGACATGGGCACGATCACGACCGACGACGGCACCGAGATCTTCTACAAGGACTGGGGCAGCGGTCAGCCGATCGTCTTCAGCCACGGCTGGCCGCTGTCGGCCGACGACTGGGACGCGCAGATGATGTTCTTCCTGGCCCAGGGCTACCGGGTCATCGCGCACGACCGGCGGGGACACGGCCGCTCGACCCAGACCGGCGACGGGCACGACATGGACCACTACGCCGACGACCTGGCCGCGCTGACGGCGCACCTCGACCTGCACGACGCCGTGCACGTCGGCCACTCGACCGGCGGCGGCGAGGTCGCCCACTACCTCGGCCGGCACGGCGAGGACCGCGTCGCGAAGGCCGTGCTGATCAGCGCGGTGCCGCCGCTCATGGTGCAGACCGACGCCAACCCCGGCGGCCTGCCGAAGAGCGTGTTCGACGACATCCAGACCCAGGTCGCGACCAACCGGTCCCGCTTCTACCGCGACCTGCCGTCGGGGCCGTTCTACGGGTTCAACCGGCCGGGCGCCGAACCGTCCGAGGCGATCATCGCGAACTGGTGGCGCCAGGGGATGATGGGCGGCGCGAAAGCCCACCACGACGGCGTCGTCGCGTTCTCCCAGACGGACTTCACCGACGACCTGCGGAAGATCACGGTGCCGGTCCTGGTCATGCACGGCGACGACGACCAGGTCGTCCCGTACGAGAACTCGGGGCCGCGGTCCGCGGAGCTCCTGCAGAACGGGACGCTGAAGACCTACGCCGGCTTCCCCCACGGGATGCCGACGACGCAGGCCGAGACCATCAACGCGGACCTGCTCGAGTTCATCCGCTCGTGACCTCGTCGCCGTTCCGGGCTCGTCGTCCCGCCGGCTGCCGATGGGAGCCGGCGGGAAGACCAGCCCCGGTCGCGGTGTTCAGCCAGGCGCCCGACACAGAGGGAGGCACACGTGACCACTGAGACCGCGATCCTCGCCGGCGGCTGCTTCTGGGGTGCGCAGGACCTGCTGCGCAAGCGCCCGGGGGTGCTCTCAAGCCGCGTCGGGTACTCCGGCGGGGACACCCCGAACGCCACGTACCGCAACCACGGCGACCACGCCGAGGCGGTCGAGATCGTCTTCGACCCGTCCGTGATCTCGTACCGGGAGCTCCTGGAGTTCTTCTTCCAGATCCACGACCCGACGACGGTGGACCGGCAGGGCAACGACGTGGGCAGGAGCTACCGCTCGGCGATCTTCTACACGAGCGAGGAGCAGCGGCGCGTCGCTCTCGACACGATCGCCGACGTCGACGCCTCGGGCCTGTGGCCCGGGAAGGTCGTGACGGAGGTGTCGCCGGCCGGCCCCTTCTGGGAGGCCGAGGAGGAGCACCAGGACTACCTGCAGAAGTACCCGTGGGGCTACACCTGCCACTACGTGCGGCCCGACTGGGTGCTCCCGCGCCGGGAGGCGCAGACCGCCCGCTGACGTGAGCGGCCGGCGCACCTCGCCCGGTGCGCCGGCCGTCGGCGCGCTCCACACGGTGAGGACCGCTCAGGCGCCCCGGTGGGCGGTGACGACGGCCAGGTTCTCCCGCGCGGAGACCGTGACCGGGTGATCGGGGCCCACTGTCTGCGGGAGGTCCTCGAGCACCCGCTCGAGCACCTCCCGGGCCGTATCCCACTCCCCCGCCCCGGCCCGGACGGCCGCGAGGTCGGCCCGGGCCGTCAGGGTGTCGGGGTGGGTCGGTCCCAGGGTCCGCCCGAGCCCGTCCACCACCTGCTCGAGCAACCTCCGCGCCGGGCACCACTCCCCCGACTGCGCCAGGACCAGCGCCAGGTTGGCCTCCGCAGTCCTGGTGTCCGGGTGCTCTCCCCCCAGCACCCGCTCCCGGACGGACACCACCTGTTCGAGGAGCCGGCGGGCCTCGGCCACTTCCCCCAGCACGGTGAGGGTCCCGGCGAGACTGCCCTGCGCGGTCAGCGTCGCCGGGTGCTCCGGACCCGAGGCCCGCAACCGGGCCGCCACCAGCCTCTCCAGGACGTGCCGGGCCTCGTCGAGCTCGCCCGCTCCCATCAGGACGTACGCCAGGTTCCCGGAGGTCGTCAGCGTGCCCGGGTGCTCCGGTCCCAGCGTCTGCTCCAGCACCTGCTCCATGCGGGCCAGCACCCGCCGCGCCTCTCCGAGTCCCCTCAGATCGGCCAGCGACAGCGCCGTGACCGCCCTCGTCGTGAGGATCGGGGGCTCGTCGGACCCCGATGCGCGCAACCGGGCCGGCAGCACCCGTTCCAGCGGCAGCCTCGCCTCGGCCAGGTCGCCCAGGTCGGCCAGAGCGGCCAGGTCGGCCTCGCCCCCACCTGGCCCGGGCGGCCCGGCCGGTCCCGGCTCGGGCAGCACCTGCGCCAGTCCGGCGATCACCCGCTGCAGCACCTCCCGCGCCTCGATCCACCTGCCCAGGTGCCACAGGGTGAGGGAGAGGTTGGCCTGGGCGGTGAGGGTGGCCGGGTGGGCGGGGCCCAGCACCCGTGACCGGATCCCGGCGACCTGCTCCAGCACCCGGCGCGCCCCGTCGAGGTCCCACAGGGCGAAGAGGGTCCGCGCCAGGTCGACCTGCGCCGCCAGCGTGTCGGGGTGCTCCGGTCCCAGTGCCCCGGCCAGGCCCGCGGCCGCCCGGTCCAGCACCCGCCGGGCGCCGCGGAAGTCCCCGCAGACGTGCAGGAAGCGCGCGGCCCCTCGCAGGTCGTCGTCGGTGTCGGGGAGCGTCGCCAGCAGGTGCGGCAGCAGCGCCGAGAAGGCCGGCCAGTTCGCCGGATCCTCCGGGTCGAGGGGCAGGGCCCGGTGGAGGAGGGAGCGCGCGGCGCGTTCCCACGCCGTCCGCTGCTCGTCCGTCAGCTGGTCCCGGACCACTGCCTGGACCAGGCGGTGCACCGACACGGTCCGCCCGTCCCGCGGCAGATCGGCGTCCGCCCTCCGCACGCTCCGGGAGCCGGCGCCCGTCCGCACCAGGGAGTAGCGGTACAGCGCGGCCAGGGCCCTGTCCAGGGCCAGCTCGTCCCCGGCCAGCACGCCGAGGACGTCGGCGGGCTCCGGTGCCAGTTCCGCTGCGTCGGCACCGCCGGACAGCAGCAGGGTGAGGGGGACGTCGTCGGGGCCGTAACAGGCCAGCAGCCGCAGCAGCCCCACCGCCGTCGGGCCGAGCGCCTCGAACGCCAGGCTCCACGTCCGGGCGATCGGGTACTCGTAGTCGGTGGGGTCTCCCTGACCGAGCAGGTCCGGCCGGTGGCGGCGGTACGACGTCAGGTAGGAGGCGAGCGTGGCGCCGGGGGAGGCCGAGATGTAGGCGCCGGCCTGTTCCAGGCCCAGCGGCAGGCGGCCGAGCTCCTCGGCCAGCTGCCCGGCGCTGACCTCGTCGGGGTCCCCGGTCCGGCCGACGAGGAACGCCACCGCCGCCGTCGGGTCCAGGTCCGGAACCTCGAGGCGCGGGTGCGGATACCAGCTGGGGTTGCGGCTGGTGACCAGCACGTGCCCGGACCCGGCCGGCGGGAGGAACTCACGGACGGCGCCCGGGCTCTCGGCGTTGTCGAGGACGAGCAGCCACGGGTCCGTGCGCGCGGCCAGTACCGCGTGGGTCGCCGCGACCGCGTCCCGGCCCTCGACGTCGATCTCGAGCTGGGCGGCCAGCAGCGTCCCCAACTGCGTGGCGACCGTGGCCGGTTCGGCCGTCGCCACCCACCACACCAGTCCGTAGTCCTCCGCGATCCAGTGCCGGTGGGCGTACTCGAGAGCGAGGCTGGACTTGCCCACCCCGCCCAGGCCGTGCAGCGCCAGCACGGCCGGGCCGGCGTCCTCGCCCGCGGTCAGGCGCAGCAGCTCACGCCGCACCCGGTCGAGGAGCTGCTCGCGCCCTGTCACCCGGTGGCGGGGCGGCAGGAAGACCGCGTGGCGGGCCACCGTCTCCCTGCTGACCTGGAAGACGTTGGTCTGCCGGTTGAAGCTGCCGGCCTGCAGGCCCTGCGCCCGCTCGGCGTGCACCCGTGGCGCGCCGGCGGGGACCTCCGGCGTCACGTCCCGGTCACCCGGCGCCGAAGGTGTTGATCTGCTGGTTGCGATCACCGACCTGCACGCCCTGCGCGTGGGCGGCGTCCACCCGGTACTTGCCGGCCGCGCTGCCCGCGGAGTCGGCGAGAGCCAGCACCCGCTCCGCCAGCTCCAGCACCTCGGCGTCGCGGTCGGCGCCGGTCTCGGTCACGTACTTGCGTAGCAGCGGCTCGTACGCCTTCGGGTCCTTCTCGTGCTCGGCCAGCGCCTCCTCGGCCGCCGGCCTGCCGGCGAACCGCCGGCGGAGGACCTCGCGCAGCTTCGCGTACGCGTCCCTCACCGCGGAGCCGGCGACGTCCTGCACTCCTGCCCCGACCCCGGCCGCCAATGCCGCCAACAGCAGACTCACGGGTTCCATCTCGACCCCTGTCGTCGGAGTGTGACCAGTCTCCCACCGAGGGTGCGCACATCGACAGGTCGTCACGTGGTCACGGGCCGTGGTCAGTGGCGTCCGCCACGCCGTGTGGTCGCCACGCCACGGAAGGTCCCGGCCTGCGGCACCGCGGCCCGCTCCTCGTCAAACCCCTGCTCCCACCCGGCACGCGGGAGCGGCCGGGCCTCCTCGATCGCCGTCTCCCAGTCCGGCCATAGCCTTCCCCCATGCGTGCCGTGCAGATGACCCGCTTCGGCGGCCCCGAGGTCCTCGACGTCGTCGACCTCCCCGACCCCGTCTCCGGCGACGGCCAACAGCTCTACGAGGTGAGTGCGGCCGGCGTGAACTATGCCGACACCCACCACCAGCTGTCCTGAGAGTTAGATCAGCGGTCAACGCGCGGGCTATCGCGCGGCCTCACCGCCATTCGATGACGGGCGGCGGCTCAGGCAGCTCCCAAACTCGCTCGAAGTTGTCGGCGACCAAGGGCCAGATGCGCTGACGACCATCGTCGACCGATCGGATTTCACCGGCCGACGGCCCGAAGACGACGAAGTCGTGCGGGATCACCCGGCCGGCTCGATCACGCCGCCCCGCCGGGTCCGGAAAGCGCAGCGCCAGCAGCTCGGGCTGCGCCCCGATCGCTGCAACGCGACGGCATGCCTCGGCCGCGTCCTCAAGTCCCGAGAAAGCGGTGTCGTAGAGGGCAAGCGGATCCCCGGAGGCGTCGTTTCTGAGGAAGCGGAAACCCCACGCCCGTCCCCGGGAAGCCCAGATGAGGCTCACCGCAGGCTCCTGAGCAGGACCCGATCCTCTTCACCCTTGTCCAAGTCCATCCCGAAGCGGGTCAACGTGGCACGCAGGTAGTCCTTCTTCGCCAGGGCATCGGAGTTGATCTGCTTCATCTTCTCCCCGTCCAGCCCGGCTGCTTCGGCCAGGCTGGGACCGACGAAGTTCAAGACCTGCCCCACGAGGCCGAGGAACTTGCTCTTGGTCCCCACCAACGCAGTAGCCAGGGGCCCAGCGCCACGCAGCAGCATCTCGACCACCTTTCCCTGCAACGCCTCCGTCTGAGCCCACTTGACGTGGCGTTCGAAGGGCAGCATGGCGGCCAGCGGCAGGATCATGTCGACCCCGATGCGCTCGGTGACCTCGATCGTCTCAGCGCCGAACTTCGCTGACGAGAGCAGCACGAAGTCCTCACCGACGGACAGTGCGTCCTCCGCCTCCACCAGCCCGGCCAGCACCTGGCGCAGTGCGTCCAGGTCATCGGTTGCCTTCTCGACGAGGAGGTCCCGAAACGCGAACACGTCCAGGTCCGGCAACAGATCGGACTTCGACAAACCGAGCACCCAGATACGCGGGAAATCGACGAGCGGTTGCCCGTCCTCGAGCAGGTCGTCCTTGAGCGACAGCAACCCGTTTAGGAAGTTGGCGAACAACGACTTTAGGTACCGCTCCTCCTGCCCGGCGTTGTCCAGTAACCGCTGAGCGTCCACCAGCAAGAGCGCGACATCCGAGCTCAGCAGGGACCTGAACGTGTCGACGCGGCGCTGCGCCTCCTCGGGCCCGCTAACGTCCTGCTCGAACCACTCCCCTGGGTAGTCATGCCAGACCAAGCGCAGTGCGTCGAACGGCTTGTCTTTCATCGACTTGGGGGCGGATCCGTCCTTCAGCTTGATCGAGAAGGAGTAGGACGTCCCAGTGAAGCGGTTGGGCGCGGGCAGCTGCGCTGAGTTCTTCATGCCCAGGTAGTTCCGGTGCAGCCGGGCGCCCTGGCCGATGTTGTCCGCAACGACGTGGAAGAGGCTCTGCTTCCGGTACTGGGGTTCTTGAGTCGCTCCGTAGAACGAGGAGAGCAAGACCGTCTTGCCGCTACCGCCCTCGCCGAACACCGCTATGTGCTGCTCAAGAGCTCTGCTCACGTCCACCTGGGCAGACTAAAGACCAGCAGGAGCAAGTCACGACCGACGGGCTAAGGGCGTGTCACAGCAACGAGATCGCCCCGTCAGCAACACATGCATGGCAACGAGACCGCGCAGCAGCTCGCCCGGCCGGCATGCCACAGGTCCCGGATAGCCAGGCTCTGGCGCATATGCCGTGCCGTGGACCCGTCGCTTGGCGATGGGGCGGTTCCCTGCTGCCACGCACCGAGTGTCCCGGGCACCACCGACACATTGCTCGGGCTCCGCATTCGACTTGGCCCGAGCCGGAGGCCGTCTCAAGTCGACCAAACACCGCTGCGTCGGCGCCGTCCCCTAGCGTCCCCTGCATGCGTGCCGTGCAGATCACCCGCTTCGGCGGCCCCGACGTCCTCGACGTCGTCGACCTCCCCGACCCCGTCCCCGGCGACGGCCAGCAGCTCTACGAGGTGAGTGCGGCCGGCGTGAACTACGCCGACACCCACCAGACCGAGGACAGCTACCTCGCCCCGCAGACGCTGCCGCTCATCCCGGGGGCGGAGTTCGTCGGCCGGCCGGTGGGCGGCGGCGAGCGCGTCGTCGGCCTGCTGGACGGCGGCGGCTACGCCGAGAAGGTCGTCGCGAACCCGCGGCTGACCTGGCCGGTGCCCGACGCCGTCACCGACGAGCAGGCCCTCGCCCTCGTCCTGCAGGGCACCACCGCCTGGCACCTGCTGCGCACCAGCGCGCACCTGGCCGCGGGCGAGTCGGTCGTCGTCATCGCCGGCGCCGGCGGGGTCGGCTCGCTGGCCGTCCAGCTGGCCAAGCGCTGGGGCGCCGGGCGGGTCATCGCCACCGCCTCGAGCGCGGAGAAGCGGGCCCTGGCCGAGGAGCTCGGCGCCGACGCCACCGTCGACCCGGCGCTGGCCGACGACGACCCGAAGACGTTCAGCGCCGCGCTGCGCGAGGCCAACGGCGGCAAGCGGGTCGACGTCGTCCTGGAGATGACCGGCGGCAACGTCTTCGACGGCTCGTTCTCCGCGCTGGCGCCGTTCGGCCGGCTCGTGGCCTACGGCATGGCCGGCCGCCGCCCGCCGAAGCCGGTGCAGGCGCCGTCGCTCATGGGCACCAGCCGCGCGGTCGTCGGCTTCTGGCTGGCGCACTGCTTCAGCCGCCCGGCCATGCTCGACGACGCCATGACCGAGCTGCTCCAGCTCACCGCCGACGGGGCGCTGGAGCCGGTCGGCGGCGGCCGCTACCCGCTGAGCGCCGTCCGCGAGGCGCACCAGGACATCCTGTCCCGCCGCACGACCGGCAAGCTCGTCCTCGACCCGACGAAGTAGGGCCCCGGGCCGGGGAGGGCGACCTCCCCGGCCCGCGCTCAGAACAGGCGCTGCAGGCGCCAGGCCGCCAGGCCCAGCCCGCAGGCCAGCAGCAGCGTGGCGACGCGGACGAACCAGTACGAGACGTCCTGCGGCTCGGTGGTGTAGCCGATCTGGCTGCCGAGGTCGTCGTAGACCGCCTCGAGCTCGGCGCGGCTGCGCGCCTCGTTGTACTGCCCGCCGGTGTCGTCGGCGATCTGCCGCAGCGCGTCGCGGTCGATCGGCACCGGCGTCACCTCGCCGCCGATCTCGATCGAGCCGTAGTCGGTGCCGAACGCGATCGTCGACACCGGCACCTCGGCCGCCTGCGCCGCCGCGATCGCCTGCGTGTTCTCCCGGCCCACGGTGTTGTAGCCGTCGGAGAGCAGCAGGATCCGCGCCGGCGGCAGCTGCTCGGGGTCGTCGACGTCGAGCGTCGACTGGAACGTGGTGATCGTGGTGAGCGACGTGAAGATCGCCTCGCCGATCGCCGTCGCCTCCGACAGCTCAAGGTTCTGGATCGCGCCGCGCACCTGCTCGCGGTCGGTGGTCGGCGCCACCAGCGTGGAGGCGGTGCCGGAGAACGACACGAGCCCCAGGTTGATCCGCTCCGGGAGGATGTCGACGAAGTCGCTGGCGGCGGCCTTCATCGCCTCGAACCGGCTGGGCTCGATGTCCTCGGCCTGCATCGACAGCGAGACGTCCAGCGCGAGGACGACGGTCGCCGTCTCCCGCGGCACCCGGACCTCCGTGGACGGCTGCGCCAGCGACAGCACCAGCCCCAGCAGGGCGGTCAGCGTCAGGCCGAACGCCACGTGCCGCACCCAGCCCGCCCGCTTGGGCAGCAGGCTCTGCGCCAGCCCGGTCTGGGAGAACCGCGCCGCGTACACCCGGCGGCGCAGCTGGCGGACCACGTAGAGGACCGCCAGCGCGACGACGGGGACGAGCGCGATCAGCCACAGCGGTGACTGGAAACTCACGGGCGGGCCTCTCTCGTGGTGCGGTGGTTGCTCACCGGGACGCCCCGCCGCTGCCGGCGCGCCGCCGGTCGGCGACGAACCGGACGACGTCCATCACCCAGTCGCGGTCGGTGCGCAGCTGCAGGTGGCCGGCCCCGGCGCGGCGCAGCCCGGCGGCGATCGCCCGCCGCTGCTCGGCCGCGGCCTCGGCGAAGCGGGCGCGGAAGCGCGGGTCGCCGGTGGGCACCTCCAGCGTCTGCCCGGTCTCCGGGTCGACGACGGTCAGCGGGCCGACGTCGGGCAGCTCCAGCTCGCGCGGGTCGACCACCTCGATGCCCAGCAGCTCGTGCCGGGTGCCCAGGCCCCGCAGCGGGCGCTCCCAGTCCAGGTCGCCGAGGAAGTCGGAGACGACGACGACCAGCCCGCGGCGGCGCGGCGGGCGGCGCAGCGTCTCCAGCGCGGCGGCGAGGTCGCCGCGGCGGCCGGTCGCGGCCCGCGGGGTGGCGACGACGGCGCGCAGCAGCCGGTCGGCGGCCAGCCGCCCGGCCTGCGCCGGGTACCGGTCGACGCGCTCGCCGGTGGTGACGACGGCGCCGAGCCGGTTGCCGCCGTGCACGGTGAGGTGGCTGACCGCCGCGAGCCCGGCGATCGCGAGGTCCCGCTTGTCGCAGTTGCCGGTGCCGAAGTCGAGGCTGGCCGAGAGGTCCACCACCGCCCACGTCTCCAGCTCGCGGTCGGCGATCGTCTCGCGGACGTGCGGCACCTGCGTGCGCGCGGTCACCGGCCAGTCCATGCGGCGGACGTCGTCGCCGGGGTGGTAGGTCCGGGAGTCGCCGGCCTCGCTGCCGGAGCCGGGCACCAGGCCGAGGTGGTCGCCCTGCAGCAACCCGTCCAGGCGCCGGCGGACGGTGAGCTCCAGTCGCTGCAGCAGCACGTCGGCCGGGCCCTCGCCGAAGTGCGGCAGGTCGCCGTCGGGGTCGGCCGTCGCGACGGCGGGCCGGCCGGGCGCGCCGGCGTCGGGCTCGTCAGCGGGCGCGGCCGGGTCCTCCCCGGTCCGCGCCCGGCCGCGCCGCAGTCTCACGCCTGCGGGGTCCCCGGGACGTGCCCGTTGCCGCCGGGCCCCTGGGGCGCCTGGCCGTTGCCCACCGGGCCGTGCGGGGACGAGCCGTGCACGGACGCGCCGTGCGGCGGCTGGCCGTTGGGGACCGGGCCGCCGGGCTGGGGCTGCGGGGCGGGCGCGAAGCCGGGGGCGTAGGGGCCCTGCGGGCCGACCTGCGGCGGGCCGAACTGCGGCGCCCCCGGGGGCGGCACCTGCGGGCCGCCCGGCGCGGCGGGGCCGAAGCCGCCGGCCCGCTGCCGCGGGGTGACCTGGGGCAGCGGCACCGTCTGCAGGATCCGCTTGACCACGTGGTCGGCGGGCACGCCGTCGGCGAGCGCGTCGTAGGACAGCACCAGCCGGTGGCGCAGCACGTCGGTGGTGACGTCGAGGACGTCCTGCGGCAGCACGTAGTCGCGGCCGCGGACCAGGGCCAGCGCCCGGCTGGCGGCGATCAGGCCGAGTGAGGCACGCGGGCTCGCGCCGTAGGAGACCCACGAGGCGACGTCGTCCATGCCGTGCTCGCGCGGCTGCCGGGTGGCGACGACGAGCCGGACGACGTAGTCGACCAGCGCGTGGTGCACGAACACCTGCGAGGCGGTGTGCTGCATGCGGCGCAGGTCCTCGGGGCCGAGGACGGTCTCGGGCACCGGCGGGTTGGCGCCCATCCGGTAGATGATCTCGCGCTCCTCCTCGGGCGTCGGGTAGTCGACGAGCACCTTCATGAGGAAGCGGTCGCGCTGGGCCTCGGGCAGCGGGTAGACGCCCTCGGACTCGATCGGGTTCTGCGTGGCCAGCACGAGGAACGGGTCGGGCAGCGGATGGGTGATGCCGCCGATGGAGACCTGCCGCTCGGCCATGACCTCCAGCAGCGCCGACTGCACCTTCGCCGGCGCGCGGTTGATCTCGTCGGTGAGGACGAAGTTGGCGAACACCGGGCCGAGCTCGGTGTCGAAGGCGTCCTGCCCCGCCTTGTAGATGCGGGTGCCGAGGATGTCGGCCGGCACCAGGTCGGGGGTGAACTGCAGGCGGGCGAACTTCCCGCCGACGACGGTCGCCAGCGTCTCGACGGCGAGGGTCTTCGCGACGCCGGGCACGCCCTCGAGCAGCACGTGGCCGCGGGCGAGCAGGGCGACCAGCATCCGCTCGACCAGCCGGTCCTGGCCGACGATGACCCGCTTGATCTCGAACAGCGCGCGCTCGAGCAGCGCGGCGTCCACCGAGGGCGGGACCGGTGCGCCGGCGGGCTTCTCGAGCGGGGTGCTGGCGGCGGTGGTCACAGGGCTCCCTGTCGTGCCGGTCCGCGGCCTCCGGACGCGTCACGGGAGCGACACGGGGCCGGTGACGGGGCCTCTCGCCCGTCCCACGAGCCAGTGTCCTACACGGAGCCGGGAGTCCGGCCGTCGCGCGTACTGGCACGCCGGGCGCCGCCGGGGCGGGGCGCTTCGCGACGCGCCGGGCGACGCGCCGGACGGCGAGAAGGCCGCGGCGCGCCGGGTCCGTTCCCCTGCACCGCCGCGGCCCCTGCTGCTAGCGTGGCCCCTGCGTCGGGCAGCTCCCCCCGTGGCTGCCCGACGCCCCGAACTCCCGCCTCATCCGCTCCCTGTGGCCTCCCTGCAGGGTCCCGCCGCGAGCTCGCGGGTGGTGGGGGCAGGGAGGTCCTTCATCAGGCGGTCGGCCGCACGGCTCCGAAGTAGTCGCTGCCGAACCACATCGACGACACCCGCACGACGTCGCCGCTCTGCGGCGCCTGCACCACCTTGCCGTCGCCGATGTAGAGCGCCACGTGGTAGATGTCCAGGTACGAGCTGCCGTTGGCCCAGAAGACCAGGTCACCGGCCCGCAGGTCGGCCCGGGCGACGGTCTTGCCGCGGTTGAGCCACCACTGGTCACGGCTGGTGCCGCCGATCCGGATGCCGGCCTGGGCGTACGCGTACTCGGTCAGCCCCGAGCAGTCGAAGCCGTAGATGCGGGTGTCCGGCGGGATGCCGTGGCTCGGGCCGTTGGCGCCGCCACCGCCCCAGCTGTAGGGCAGGCCGCGCTGCGACAGCGCCGCGTCGATGGCCGTCTGCACCGCCGAGCCGGAGGGCGCGCCGGCCGCGGTGGTCGCCGGCGGCGTCGGGTTGCTGCTCGAGGACCCGCCCGACGAGGACCCGCCCGACGACGACCCGCCCGAGGACGCCCCACCCGAGGACGGGGACGAAGCACCCGACGAGGGGCGGCTCGAGGTCGAGTTCGAGGACGACGACGAGGACGACGACGAGGACGACGACGAGGAGGACGGGGAGCTGCCGGCCGAGCTGCGCGACGGCGCGGCCTGGCTCGCCGAGGCGGCCGCCGCCTGGCGGGCGGCCGCGGCGGCCTGCGCGGCCGCGGCAGCGGCAGCGGCCTCGGCGGCGTCCTGCTCGGCCTGCATGCCCGCGACCTGCTGGCCGGCGGCCTCGGCCTGGGCGGCGACGGCGTCGCGCTGCTCGGCGAGCGCGGCGGTCTGCTCGCGGGAGGCGGTCTCCTGGGCCTGCGCCCCGGCCAGCGCCTGCGCGGCCTGCTCCTGCAGCGTCTCGGCCTGCACGGACGCGGTCCGCGCCTGCTCCTGCGCCTGCGCGGCCTGACCCTGCAGCACGGTCAGCTCGCCGACGACGTCGACGCGGTGGGTGCCGGCCGCCTCGAGCAGCGCGGCCCGCTCGATCAGCTGAGCCGGGCCGCCGGCGGAGAGCAGCGCGGTGGCGCCGGGCGCGGTGCTGCCCTGCATGTAGGTGGTGCGCGCGTACCGGGCGACCTGGGTGCGGCCCTCGGCGAGGTCGGCGTCGGCCTGCACGGCGGCGGCCGCGGCGGCGGCGGCGGCCGCGCGGGCGGCCTCGTAGGCGGCCTGGGTCTCCTCGTAGTCCTGCAGCGCGATCTGCGCGGCCTGGTGCGCCTCCGCGGCGGCGGCCTCGGCCTGGGCCAGCTGGGCGCTGAGCACGCCGACCTGCGCGGCGGCGGCGTCGCGGGCGGCCTCGGCGGCGGCGATCTCGGCGTCGCTCGGCGCGGCCGACGCGGTGCCCGGCGTCAGCCCGAGGACGACCAGCCCGGCGACCGCCGTGCCCGCCGCCCGGACCGCCCAGCGGTGATGTCGCGTGCGCGTACCCGTACCCACGTGCCGACCCCTCCCGGTGCGCCGGCGTCGCAGGCCGGGCGCTCGTCTCCGGGCGCCCGTGCGGGCGCCACCCGGACCGGTTGTCGACCGGTCCGGGTGACCCCCGGAGGGGCAGGCGGGCGGATCTCCCCCTGATGAGGGAGGGCTAGTTCACCTGGCGGCCGCCGGTCTCCGACCAGAACGGCTCGCGCAGCTTGAACTTCTGGATCTTGCCGGTGGCGGTGCGGGCCAGCTCGTCGCGGAACTCGACCCGCTTGGGCGCCTTGTAGCCGGCCAGCCGGGACCGGCAGTGGGCGATGATCTCCGCCTCGGTCGCCGTCTCCCCCTCGACCAGCACCACCAGCGCGGTGACCAGCTCGCCCCACTTGTCGTCGGGGATGCCGATGACGGCGACCTCGGCGACGGCGGGGTGGCTGAAGACGGCGTCCTCGACCTCGATCGAGGAGACGTTCTCGCCGCCGGTGATGATCACGTCCTTCTTGCGGTCGGAGATCGTCAGGTAGCCGCCGTCGTCGAGGCTGCCGCCGTCGCCGGTGTGGAACCAGCCGCCGTCGAGCGCCTCCGCCGAGGCGTCCGGGTTGTCCCAGTAGCCGGCGAGCACCGTGTTGCCCTGCGCGAGGACCTCCCCGGACTCGCTCACCGCGATCCGGGTCCCGATCGCCGGGACGCCGGCGCGGGACAGCCGCTTCGCGCGCTCCTCGGGGTCGAGGTCGTCGTACTCGGCGCGCGGCCGGTTGATCGTGAGCAGCGGCGCGGTCTCGGTGAGGCCGTAGATCTGGTTGAACTCCCAGCCGAGCTCGGCCTCGACCCGGGCGATGGTCCGTGACGGCGGCGGCGCCCCGGCGACGACGATCCGCACCCGGTCGCGGCCGGGGACCTCGCCGTCCCAGTCGGCGGCGGCCTCCAGGACGGCGTTCCACACCGCCGGCGCACCGGACATCATCGTGACCCCGTGCCGCTCGACCCGGCGCAGGATCTCCGCGCCGTCCACCTTGCGCAGCACCACCTGGCGGGCGCCGACGCCGGCCATCGTGTACGGCAGGCCCCAGCCGTTGCAGTGGAACATCGGCAGCGTGTGCATGTAGACGTCGCGGTCGCTGACCTGCATGTGCATGCCGAAGGTGACGGCGTTGACCCAGACGTTGCGGTGGGTCATCTGCACGCCCTTGGGCCGCGCCGTCGTCCCGCTCGTGTAGTTGATCGTGGCGGTGGCGTCCTCGTCGGGCGCGCTCCACGGCCGCGGCTCGGCGTCGAACGCCAGCAGCTGCTCGTACTCCTCGCCGGTGGAGAACCGGTGTTCGGCCTCGACGCCCTTGAGGCTCGCCTCCAGCTCCGGGTCGACCAGCAGCACCCGCGCGCCGCTGTGCCCGACGATGTAGGAGACCTCCTCGGGGTTGAGCCGGAAGTTGATCGGCACGGCCACCCGCCCCGACGACGGCAGGGCGAGCAGCACCTCGAGCAGCCGGGCGGCGTTGTGGCTGACCACCGCGATCCGCTCGCCCTCCTCCACCCCGAGCGCGTCGAGGCCGGCCTGCAGCGCGCGGCCGCGGCGGGCCACCTCGCGCCAGGTCACCTCGCCCACCGGCGGGGCGGGCTGGTCCGGTTCGTCCACGACGCCGACGCGGTCGCCGTAGACCAGCTCGGCGCGGTCGAGGAAGTCGCGGGTGGTCAGGGGCACGCGCATGCCGGGCTCCCGGTGGCCAGGGCTGCCGGCGCGCCGGTCAGCCGCTCGACGTGGTCGGGGTCACGCTAGTCGCTGACGAGCACCAGCCACCCGGCCGCGACCACCCCGGCGGTGGCGGCCAGCGCGCGCACGGTGTCCGCCCGCAGCAGCCGGCCGAACGCGCCGGCGTCGAACCCCTCCGCCAGCCGCCGGTGCAGCGGCACGGCGAGCAGCGCGGTGACCCCGAGGACGACGGCGAGGCAGGCGCCGCCCACGAGCACCGGCGGCAGCGGGACGCCGTCGGGCCGGGCGGCCAGCAGCCACAGCGTGGTGACGCCCTGCCCGGCGAACAGCGGGCCCACGACCCGGGAGACCCGCCGCTGGTGCGCCCGCTCGTAGGCGGGGAACGCCGCGGCCGGCACCTGCGCGAACTGCGGGTAGACCAGCGCCCGCACGGTCCACTGGAAGCCGGCGTAGGCCGCCGTCAGCGCCAGGTGGACGACGAGCAGGGTCACCGCCGCGTCGTCACCAGCTCGTCCGACGGCTGGGTGGAGGCCGGCGAGCGCCACCGGTCGAGGGCGTCGCACCAGCGGCCGCCGACGGCGCGGTCGAGCACGATCCCCCCGTGAGCCCGCCGGGACAGCCCGCCGGGCACCGGCTCGCGGTACCGCGCCTCCGGCCCGGCGCGGGTCACGCCGTCCCCAGCAGCCGCGGCAGCGCCGTCGAGATGGGCTCACGGACGACGAGGTCGGCGAGCCCGTCGTAGGGCGTGGGCTCGGCGTTGACGATCACCACCCGAGCGCCGTGCCCGGCGGCGATCTCCACCAGCCCGGCCACCGGGTACACGACCAGCGAGGTGCCGACGGCGAGGAAGACGTCGCAGTCGGCGGCGGCCTGCGCCGCGGCGTCGAGGACCCGCTCGTCGAGGGCCTGCCCGAAGCTGACCGTCGCGGACTTGAGGATGCCGCCGCACACGGTGCAGGCCGGGTCGGGGTCGCCGGCGTCGATGCGGGCCAGCGCCTCGTCCATCGACGTCCGGTCCCCGCAGGACAGGCACTCGACCGCGTGCACCGTGCCGTGCAGCTCGAGCACCGCCCGCGGTGAGGACCCGGCGGCCTGGTGCAGCCCGTCGACGTTCTGCGTGAGCAGCGCCCGCAGCCGGCCCTGCCGCTCCAGGTCGGCCAGCGCCCGGTGCCCGGCGTTCGGGGCGATCGTGGCGGCCCGCACGTCCGCGCGCATGCGCCAGGCCTTCCGCCGGATCTCCGGGTCGGCGACGTAGTAGGACAGCGTCACGAGCTTCTCGGCGTCCGGGTCGCGGGTCCACACCCCGTTCGGGCCGCGGTAGTCGGGGATGCCGCTGTCGGTGGAGACGCCGGCCCCGGTCAGGACGGTGAACCGGCGGGCCTGCGCCAGCCAGGCGGGCAGCGGGTCGGGGACGGCGCCGGTCACGCGCCCACGGTAGGTCGCCGGTGAGAGCGACGTCACCGGGGAAGGGAAGGGTCGCCTCACCGGTGCGTCTCCGCAGGCGGCTGGGATGATGGGGGGTGGCATTCAAGCCCGATGGACTCTCGAGGGTGAGGCGCAAGCAGTGGCAGCCAGCAAGGACAGCTTCGGGGCCCGGGCGACGCTCAGCGTCGACGGCACCGACTACGACATCTACCGGCTCGACGCGGTCGAGGGCGCGGACCGGCTCCCCTTCAGCCTGAAGGTCCTGCTCGAGAACCTGCTGCGCACCGAGGACGGCGCGGACATCACCGCCGACCACATCCGGGCGCTGGCGAACTGGGACCCGTCGGCCGAGCCCGACCAGGAGATCCAGTTCACCCCGGCCCGCGTGGTCATGCAGGACTTCACCGGCGTCCCCTGCATCGTCGACCTCGCCACCATGCGCGAGGCCATGGCGGAGCTCGGCGGCGACCCGAACAAGATCAACCCGCTCGCGCCGGCCGAGCTGGTCATCGACCACTCGGTCATCGCCGACGTCTTCGGCACGCCGGACTCGTTCGAGCGCAACGTCGAGATCGAGTACCAGCGCAACGGCGAGCGCTACCAGTTCCTGCGCTGGGGCCAGGGCGCCTTCGACGACTTCAAGGTCGTCCCCCCGGGCATGGGCATCGTCCACCAGGTCAACATCGAGCACCTGGCCCGCGTGGTGTTCCCGCGCCAGGAGGGCGACCGCGTCGTCGCCTACCCCGACACGTGCGTGGGCACCGACTCGCACACCACGATGGTCAACGGCCTCGGCGTGCTGGGCTGGGGTGTCGGCGGCATCGAGGCCGAGGCCGCGATGCTCGGCCAACCGGTGTCGATGCTCATCCCGCGCGTGGTCGGCTTCAAGCTGACCGGCGAGCTGCCCGAGGGCTCCACCGCCACCGACCTGGTCCTCACCATCACCGAGATGCTGCGCCAGCACGGCGTCGTCGGGAAGTTCGTCGAGTTCTACGGCGAGGGCGTCTCCGCGGTGCCGCTGGCCAACCGCGCCACGATCGGCAACATGAGCCCGGAGTTCGGCTCGACCGCGGCGATGTTCCCCATCGACGAGGAGACCATCACCTACCTGGAGCTCACCGGGCGCCCGGCCGAGCAGGTGGCGCTGGTCGAGGCCTACGCCAAGGAGCAGGGCCTCTGGCACGACCCGTCGCGCGAGCCGGCCTTCTCCGAGTACCTCGAGCTGGACCTGTCCACGGTCGTCCCCTCGATCGCCGGCCCGAAGCGGCCGCAGGACCGGGTCGCGCTGTCGGACGCCAAGGCCTCCTTCCGCGAGGCGCTGCCGACCTACGCGCCGGTCGAGGAGATGGACCGCGACGACGACGACGCCGCGATCGCCGGCTCCAGCGTCGACGAGTCGGTCGAGGAGACCTTCCCGGCGTCGGACCCGGCCAGCCCGTTCGCGCACGACAACGGCGACGCCGGCAAGCCGCACCACGTCGTCCCCGGCCCGGTGGCCGACCGCTCCTCCAAGCCCACCCGCGTGGTGCTCGAGGACGGCACGGAGACCTTCGTCGACCACGGCCACGTCGTAATCGCCGCGATCACCTCCTGCACCAACACCTCCAACCCGCAGGTGATGATCGGCGCGGCGCTGCTGGCCCGGAAGGCCGTCGAGGCCGGCCTGCAGACCAAGCCCTGGGTCAAGACGACGCTGGCGCCGGGCTCGAAGGTGGTCACCGACTACTACGAGAAGTCCGGTCTCACGCCGTACCTGGAGAAGCTGGGCTTCTACCTGGTCGGCTACGGCTGCACCACCTGCATCGGCAACTCCGGCCCCCTGCCGGAGCCGGTGTCGGCCGCGGTCAACGAGGCCGACCTCGCCGTCGTCTCGGTGCTGTCGGGCAACCGGAACTTCGAGGGCCGGATCAACCCCGACGTCAAGATGAACTACCTGGCCAGCCCGCCGCTGGTCATCGCCTACGCGCTGGCCGGCTCGATGGACGTCGACATCACCACCGAGCCGCTGGGCACGGGCAAGGACGGGCAGGACGTGTACCTGCGCGACATCTGGCCCTCGCCGGCCGAGGTCCAGCGGGTGATCGACGAGGCGGTCTCGGCCGAGCAGTTCGGCCGCAGCTACGAGGACGTCTTCGCCGGCACCGAGCAGTGGCAGAACCTGCCCACGCCCACCGGTGACACGTTCTCGTGGGACGCCGAGAGCACCTACGTCCGCAAGCCCCCGTACTTCGAGGGCATGCAGGACCAGCCGGCCCCGGTGCAGGACATCACCGGCGCCCGGACGCTGGCCGTGCTCGGCGACTCGGTGACCACCGACCACATCTCGCCCGCGGGGTCGATCAAGGCCGACAGCCCGGCCGGGCAGTACCTGCGCGAGCACGGCGTGGAGCGGCGCGACTTCAACTCCTACGGCTCCCGCCGCGGGAACCACGAGGTCATGATCCGTGGCACCTTCGCCAACATCCGGTTGCGCAACCAGCTGGTGCCCGGCACCGAGGGCGGCGTCACCAGGAACCACCTGACCGGCGAGACGACGAGCATCTACGAGGCGTCGCAGGCCTACCAGCAGGCCGGCGTCCCGCTGGTCGTGCTGGCCGGCAAGGAGTACGGCTCGGGCTCGTCGCGCGACTGGGCGGCCAAGGGGACGGCGCTGCTCGGCGTCAAGGCGGTCATCGCCGAGAGCTACGAGCGGATCCACCGCTCCAACCTCATCGGCATGGGCGTGCTGCCGCTGCAGTTCCCCGAGGGTGAGAACCGCGAGTCGCTCGGCCTGACCGGCGACGAGGAGTTCACGATCACCGGGATCACCGAGCTCAACGAGGGCCGCACGCCCCGCACGGTGAAGGTGACCGCGGGCGACGTGGAGTTCGACGCCCGCGTCCGGATCGACACCCCCGGCGAGGCGAACTACTACCGCAACGGCGGGATCATGCAGTACGTCCTCCGCTCCCTGCGGCAGGGCTGACCTCGATGGACCTGGGCCTGGGCGGTCGCGGGTACCTGCTCACCGGCGCGAGCCGGGGGCTGGGACTGGCGACCGCCCGGGCCCTCGTCGCCGACGGGGCCCGCGTCCTCGTCAGCTCCCGCTCCGCCGAGTCGGTCGACGCGGCCGTGGCGGAGCTGGGCGACGGCGCCTCCGGGGTGGCCGCCGACCTCGCCGACCCCGGCGCGGCCGAGCTGCTCGTCGGCCGCGCGCTCGAGGTGCTCGGCCGGGTCGACGGCGTGCTGGTCTCCGTCGGCGGCCCGGCGCCGGGCACGGTGCTCCGGACGGCGGAGGACGACTGGCGGGCCGCCGTCGACAGCGTGCTGCTCGGCCCGCTGCGGCTGGTCCGGGCGCTGGAGCCGCACCTGTCCGCGGGGGCGGCGATCGGGTTCGTGCTGTCGACGTCGGTGCGCCAGCCGATCGGGCACCTGGCCATCTCCAACGCGCTGCGCCCGGGCCTGGCCATGACCGCCAAGGCGCTGGCCGACGAGCTCGGCCCGCGCGGGATCCGGGTGGTCGGGCTGATGCCCGGCACGATCGCGACCGACCGGATCACCGACATCGAGGCCGCCTCCGGCGACCCGGCGGCGATGCGGGCGCGCACGGAGGCCGGCATCCCGCTGCGCCGCGTCGGCGAGCCCGACGAGTTCGGCCGGGTGGCGGCCTTCCTGCTCTCCCCCGCCGCCAGTTACGTCACCGGCACGATGATCGCCGTCGACGGCGGCGTCCTGCGCACTCCGTGACACAGGACCCCGTGAGCGGCGCACCGGTCCTGGTCGCCTGCGCGCACGGCACGCGCAACCCCACCGGGCGCCGGCTGGTCGCCGAGCTGGCCCTGGCCGCGCGCCGGCTGCGCCCGGGCCTGGTGACGACGGCGGCCTTCGTCGACGTGCAGCCGCCGACGGTGGTCGACGTCGTCGCGGGACTCGCCGCGGAGGGGCGGCCGGCCGTCGTCGTGCCGCTGCTGCTGTCCGGCGGCTACCACGTGCACGTCGACATCGCGGGCGCCGTCGCCGCGCACGACTCGGCCGTGGCCGCCCGCCCGCTGGGCCCCGACCCGCGGCTGGCCGACGTGCTCGCCGACCGGCTGACCGAGGCCGGCGCCGACCCGCGCGACCCGCTCACCGCCGTGGTCCTCGCCGCCGCGGGCTCCAGCGACCCGCGGTCGGTGGCCGACGTCGAGGACACCGCCGACCTGCTGCAGCGCTCCTGGGCCGGCCCGGTGACCACCGGCTACGGCTCGGCCGCGCAGCCCCCCGTCGCCGACGCCGTCGCCGCCGCGCGCAAGGCCGGCGCCGAGCGGGTCGTCGTCGCCTCCTACCTGCTCGCGCCCGGCCACTTCCACGGCAAGCTGGCCGAGGCCGGCGCCGACGTCGTCACCGCGCCCCTGCTGCCCGACGAGCGGATCGCCGCCGTCCTGCTCGACCGCTACGACGCCGCCGTCGGGAGCCGATAGCGCGACGAAGGCCCCCTCAGGCGGTCCAGCCGAGCCACCGCTCGCCGACCACGAGGACGGCGACGAACAGGACGGCGGCCGCCACCGGGACCACCGGTGTCCACCACGAGCGGCGGACCGCCAGCCGCACGAGCGCCACGGCTCCGGCCAGCCAGGCCAGCCACAGCGGCACGAGGACCGGCCCGGGGACCACCAGCCCGCCGGCCAGGTAGAACCAGCCGACGACGAGGTGCGCGAGCCCGGCCAGCCCGGCGAGGACCGGCGGCCCGGCGCCGCGGGCGGTGTCGGCGGGCACGACGGGAGTGGGCGGGCGTCAGCCCGGGTCCGGGCCGGTCGCCGCCGGGCGGGACGGGTCGGCCGACCACTGGGACCAGGAGCCCGGCCACAGCGCCGCCTCGACGCCGGCCTCGGCCAGTGCCGCCACCTCGTGCGCGGCCGTGACGCCCGACCCGCAGTAGACGCCGACCGCCGTCCCCGGCCGCACGCCCAGCGCGGCGAACCGGTCGGCCAGGTCGGTCCGGAACCGGCCGTCGCCCTGCAGGTTCTCCCCCGTCGGCGCGCTCACCGCACCCGGCACGTGCCCGGCCCGCGGGTCCACCGGCTCGCGCTCGCCGCGATAGCGCTCGCCGGCCCGCGCGTCCAGCAGCACCCCGCCGCGCGCGGGCAGCGCCGCGGCCTCGTCGACGGTGAGGGTCGGCATCCCGCCGCCGGTGAGCACCACGTCGCCGGGCTCCGGGACGACGTCGCCGGTCTCCAGCCCCCCGCCGGCCGCGACCCACGCGTCCAGCCCGCCGTCGAGCAGCCGGACGTCGGTCAGCCCGCCCCAGCGCAGCAGCCACCACGCCCGCGCGGCGGCCTGGCCGCCGGTGGCGTCGTAGGCCACGACGGACGAGCCGCGGCCGACGCCCCACCGCCGGGCCGCGGCCTGCAGGGCCTCCACCGGCGGCAGCGGGTGCCGGCCGTCCGCGGCCGACGGGGGTGCGGAGAGCTCGGTCTCCAGGTCGACGAACACCGCGCCCGGCAGGTGGCCGGCCAGGTACCGCCGCCGGCCGTGCGGGTCACCCAGCGCCCAGCGGACGTCGAGCAGCACCGGGAGCGGGCCGGCCAGCAGCTCGGCGGCCCGCACGAGCACGCTCACCGGGCGGTGGCGAGCAGCCCGCGCAGCTCCTGGGTCAGCGCGTCCCGGGCGTCGCGGCGGCCCAGCCACGCCGCCGGCGTCGCCTGGAACAGCGTGGTCTTCCACCGCCCGCCGCCCTCGTCGACGGCGACCAGCGTGTGGATGCTGTGCAGCCCCGGGTCCACGTCGTCCTCGCCCGGCGGGATCATCCCGGCGTGCGCGTGCAGCACGGCCACGCCGTCGGACACCGCGCGCACCGAGCGGACCACGGCCACGTAGGTCGCCGTCGGGTGGCTGCCGAACACCCGCCGCAGGTCCGAGGCGATCGACAGCCGGCCGCTCACCGAGGTCCCGTCGTAGCCGACCATGTCGCCGTCGTCGGCGAAGACCGCGGCCACCGCCGCGCCGCTGCGCCGGTTCCAGCCGTCGACGAAGTCGGCGTAGAGGGCGCGGATCTGGGCGTCGTACGGGTGCGCGGACGTCACGGTGCTCCTCCTGGTGCAGCTGGGGCAGGAGGAACGCTAGTTGCTACGCCGCGCCGACCGTCCGACGCTCGCCGTCGGCGAACTGGGTCCGGTAGAGGTCGGCGTAGCGGCCCCCGAGCGCCAGCAACTCCTCGTGAGTGCCCGACTCCACGATGCGACCGTCGTCGACCACGAGGATCTGGTCCGCACTGCGGATCGTGGACAGCCGGTGCGCGATCACCAGCGACGTGCGGCCGGTCAGCGCGGTGTCCAGCGCGTGCTGCACCGCGACCTCCGACTCGCTGTCCAGGTGGGCCGTCGCCTCGTCGAGGATGACGATCCCCGGCGCCTTGAGCAGCACCCGCGCGATCGCCAGCCGCTGCTTCTCCCCGCCCGACAGCCGGTAGCCGCGGTCGCCGACGACGGTGTCCAGGCCGTCGGGCAGCGCGGCCACCAGCGCGGCGATCCGCGCGCCGGTCAGCGCCGCCCACAGCTGCTCCTCGGTGGCGTCCGGGCGGGCGTAGAGCAGGTTGGCGCGGATGGTGTCGTGGAACAGGTGCGCGTCCTGGCTGACGACGCCGATCGCGTCGCGCAGCGAGGCCAGCGTCGCCTGCCGGACGTCGAGCCCGCCGACCCGCACCGCGCCCCCGGTCACGTCGTACAGCCGCGGCACGAGGTTGACGATCGTCGACTTGCCCGCGCCCGAGTGCCCGACCAGCGCGACCATCTGCCCGGGCTCGACCCGGAACGACACGTCGTGCAGCACCGCCGTCGGGCCGCCGTGCTCAGGCAGTGACACGTCCTCGAGCGAGGCCAGCGACACGTCGGTGGCGGCCGGGTAGCTGAAGGAGACGGCGTCGAACTCGATCGACCGGTCGCCGGCCGGGACCGGGACGGCGTCGGGCGCCTCGGCGATCATCGGCGCCAGGTCGAGCACCTCGAAGACCCGGTCGAAGCTGACCATCGCGCTCATGACGTCGACCCGGACGTTGGACAGTGCGGTCAGCGGCCCGTACAGCCGGGACAGCAGCAGCGCCAGCGCGACGACGTCGCCCGGCGACAGCGACCCGTCGAACGCCAGCCAGCCGCCCAGGCCGTAGACCAGCGCGGTGGCCAGCGCCGCCACCAGCGTCAGCGCGGTGAAGAAGGTGCGGCCGTACATGGCCGACAGGACGCCGATGTCGCGCACCCGCGCCGCGCGGCCGCGGAAGCTCTCGGCCTCGGTGTCGGGCCGGCCGAACAGCTTGACCAGCAGCGCGCCGGCGACGTTGAACCGCTCGGTCATCGTCGCGTTCATCGAGGCGTTGAGCCCGTAGGACTCCCGGGTGATCTCCTGCAGCCGCTTGCCGATCCGCCGCGCGGGCAACACGAACAGCGGCACCATCACCAGCGAGAGCAGGGTGATCTGCCAGGACAGCGTGAGCATGACGCCGGCGGTCAGCACCAGGCCGATCACGTTGGAGACGACGCCGGACAGCGTCGAGGTGAACGCCTGCTGCGCGCCGACGACGTCGTTGTTGAGCCGGCTGACCAGCGCGCCGGTCTGGGTGCGGGTGAAGAACGCGACCGGCATGCGCTGCACGTGCTCGAACACCCGGCTGCGCAGGTCGTAGATGACGCCCTCGCCGATCCGGGCGGAGTACCAGCGGGTGGCCAGCGAGATCGCGGCGTCGAGCACCGCCAGGCCCGCGATGAACAGCGCGATGCGGACGATGCCGCCGGCGGTGCCGTCCAGGCGGGCGATCCGGTTGACGATGTCGCCGGCCAGCAGCGGGGTGAGCACGCCGATGACCGAGGAGCCGACCACCAGCAGCAGGAAGAAGGTGAGCTCGCGCCGGTAGGGCCGGGCGACGCCGAGGATGCGGCGCACCGTCCCCTTCGGCAGCGGGCGCGAGGTGACCGACGGGTCCCGGCGGAACGAGCGCATCGCCGCCATGGAGGTCATGGGGCTGCTCACGACACGACCTCCTCACGGCCGGACGGGGACCGGCCGCTGGCACAACAGCGGCCGGTCCCCTCCTGTTCCGGATCCCTCAGCGGCGCACGAGCGCGGCGAGCTCGGCCAGCCGCCGCGACTGCGCGGCCCGCTCGGCCGCGTCCTGCGCCTCCGGGGGGTTGCGGACGGCCGAGCGCACCAGGGCCGCGGTCTCCCGCACCGCCCCCGCCGGCGGCGCGGTGAGCGCGGCGACCAGCGTCGCCACCGCGGCGTCGAGCTCCGTGGCCGGGACGACGGCGTTCGCGATCCCCCACGCCAGCGCCTCCGCCGCCGGCACCGGCCGGCCGGTCACGCAGACCTCCATCGCCCGCGCGTAGCCCACCAGCTCCGCCAGCGTGCTCGTGCCGGTGAGGTCGGGGACGAGGCCGAGCGTCGCCTCGGGGAGCCGCAGCGAGGCGTCCTCGGTCATCACCCGCAGGTCGCAGGCGAGCGCCAGCTGGGCGCCGGCGCCGATCGCGTGCCCCTGCACCGCGGCCACCGAGACGATCCCCGGCGAGCGCAGCCAGCGGAAGCCGCCCTGGTACCCGCGGATCCGCTCCTGGGCGAGCTCGGGTGGCATCGTGCCCAGCTCGCCGAGCCCGCCGGGGGTCGACGGGTCGGCGCCGAACAGGCTGCGGTCCAGGCCCGCGGAGAAGGAGCGGCCGCTGCCCCGCACGACGACCACGCGGACGTCGTCGTCGAGCGTGGCGCCCACGGACGCCAGCGCCGCCCAGGTGGGCGGCGTCTGGGCGTTGAGCTGGTCGGGCCGGTCGAGCGTGACGGTGAGGACGGCGCCGTCCCGGCTGGTGCGGACCCAGCCGTCGGCGTCGGCCGCCGTCACGCGGTCTTCTTGCTGTTCCGGTTGGCCCCGCCACGGCTGCGCAGCGTCGCACCGGACTCCGACAGGAGCCGGTGCACGAACCCGTAGGACCGGTTGGTCGAGGTGGCCAGGGAGCGGATGCTCTCCCCGCCGTCGTACCGCTTCTTCAGCTCGTCGGCCAGGGTGGTGCGGTCCCCACCGGTGATGCGCTTGCCCTTGCCGAGGTCCGTGCTCGAGTCGGCCATGACTCCCCTCCGTCGCAGCCGTCCGCGCCGGCGACGGGCGCCGGCCCGATCGGGTGCTGGCTCGCGTGGTGCCGCCGTCCCCGTGACGCCGGCCTCCCGGATCGATGATCACCCAGCCCGCGCGGCTCGGCCACGCGAATGACAAGTTCTCGGCGAGCCGCCCCGGGAGGCGCGGCGGGCGCGGGGTGGGGCCGGCCGGTCACCCGCCGGGCAGGTGCGCTCGAGCCCACCCGCCGCGAGCGCGTGCGCCTGTCGTCCTCCTCGACGACGCGGGCAGGGCCGGCGCGGTGCGCCGCACGTCGTCCCAGCCCGCCAGGGGTCCGCTGCGCGAGCTCGACTAGGCCAGCTCGACCAGGTCGGCGAGGTCCTCGCTCCAGGCGTCCTCGGTGCCGTCGGGCAGCAGGATCACCTTGTCCGGGTCGAGCGCGCGGACGGCGCCCTCGTCGTGCGTCACCAGCACGATCGCGCCGGTGTAGGTGCGCAGCGCGTCGAGCACCTGCTCGCGGCTGGCCGGGTCGAGGTTGTTGGTCGGCTCGTCGAGCAGCAGCACGTTGGCGCCGGAGACGACGAGCGTCGCCATCGCCAGCCGGGTCTTCTCCCCGCCGGAGAGCGTGCCGGCGCGCTGGTCGGCGGCGTCGCCGGAGAAGAGGAACGCGCCGAGGATCCGCCGCAGCTCGGTGTCGGTGCTCTGCGGCGCGGCCGCGCGCATGTTCTCCAGCAGCGAGCGGTCGTGGTCGAGGGTCTCGTGCTCCTGCGCGTAGTAGCCGATCCGCAGCCCGTGGCCCGGCTGCACCTCGCCGGTGTCGGGGACCTCGGTGCCGGCCAGCATCCGCAGCAGCGTCGTCTTCCCGGCGCCGTTGAGCCCGAGCACGACGACCCGCGCGCCCCGGTCGACGGCGAGGTCGACGTCGGTGAACACCTCGAGCGAGCCGTAGCTCTTGGACAGCCCCTCCGCGGTGAGCGGGGTGCGCCCGCACGGCGCCGGCGTGGGGAACCGCAGCTTCGCCACCCGGTCCTGGACGCGGACCTCCTCCAGCCCGGCGGCCAGCCGCGAGGCGCGCTTGTCCATGCTCTGCGCGGCCTTGGCCTTGGTGGCCTTGGCGCGCATCTTGTCCGCCTGCGCGGTCAGCGCGTCGATCTTGCGCTCGGTGTTGGCCCGCTCCTGCTTGCGGCGCCGCTCGTCGGTCTCCCGCTGGGCGAGGTAGGGCTTCCAGCCCAGGTTGTAGACGTCGACGGTGGCCCGGTTGGCGTCGAGGTGCCACACCTTGTTGACCACGGCGTCGAGCAGCTCGACGTCGTGGCTGATGACGATCAGCCCGCCCTTGTGCGCGGCGAGGAAGGTCTTGAGCCACGCGATCGAGTCGGCGTCGAGGTGGTTGGTGGGCTCGTCGAGCAGCAGCGTCTCGGCGTCGGAGAACAGGATGCGGGCCAGCTCCACGCGGCGCCGCTGGCCGCCGGACAGGGTGCGCAGCGGCTGGCCCATGACCCGGTCGGGCAGGCCGAGGGCGGTGCAGATGCGCGCGGCGTCGCTCTCGGCGGCGTACCCGCCCAGCGCCGCGAACTGGTCCTCGAGCCGCCCGTACCGGCGGACCGCGCGGTCGCGCTCGGCGTCGTCGGCGGGCTCGGCCATGGCGACCTGCGCCTTGACCAGCTGGGCCTTGAGGACGTCGAGGCCGCGGCCGGACAGCACGCGGTCGCTGGCGGTGGTGTCGAGGTCGCCGCTGCGCGGGTCCTGCGGGAGGTAGCCGATCTCGCCGGACACCTCGACCTTGCCCGCGTGTGGCAGGCGCTCACCGGCGAGCGTGGTGAGCGTGGTGGTCTTGCCGGCGCCGTTGCGCCCGACCAGACCGATGCGGTCACCCGGCTGCACGCGCAGGCTGACGTCGCTGAGGAGGACGCGGGCGCCGGCGCGCAGTTCGAGGCCGGTCGTCGTGATCACTGATCCCAGGGTAGGCCCTGTCGTCCCGGAACCGGAGCGGATTGCCGGGTGACGTCCACAGCACGCCCGTCCGTCCACAGTGCGGGCGAGATCGCTACCGCCGGCGCCCCCGGCGCGTCACCATCCGCTCGTGACCGATCCCTCCTGGTCCGGGCCCTCCTGGGGTCCGCCCTGCCCCGTCTGCGGCACGCCGGCCGCGCCCGCCCCGGCGCCCTGCGGGACCTGCGGGCTGCCCGCCGTCGCGCAGGCGGCGACCGTGGTGGCCCGGCTGGGGGCGACCATCGACGAGTTCGCCCGCGAGCGGGACGCCCTGGTGGCAACCCTGCGCGCCGCGGCCCCGGGTCCGGCGGCGGCCCCGCTGCCCGTCCCGGCTCCCGCGTGGGCGCCACCGCCCGCACCCGCGGCGCCGCCTCCCCCGGTGGCGCCGCCTCTCCCGGTCGCGCCGCCCGTCCCCCCGCCGCTCCTCGAGCCGCCGTCCCCGCGGCGGCGGCTGAGCCCCCAGCAGGTGCTGCTGGGCCTCGGGGCGCTGCTCGTGGTCGCGGCGGCGATCGCGTTCGTGGCGGTGGCCTGGACCCGGCTGGGCGTGACCTTCCAGGCCGCGGTCATGGCCACGGTCACCGCCGCCGCCTGCGCGACGTCGGCGTGGAGCGCCCGCCGCGGCCTGCGGGCCACCGAGGAGGCCCTGGCCGGTGCCGGGGCCGCGCTGCTGGCCGTCGACCTCGCCGCCGCGCACGCGCTCGGCCTGTGGGGCGCCGACGCCGTGCCGCCCCGGCTGTGGGCCGGGCTGTCCTGTGTCGCGGTGGCGGGGGCGGCCCTCGCCCTCGGCCGCGGCACGCGCAGCACGGTCACCTGGCCGCTGGTCGCCCTGCTCGCCGCCCAGCCGGCCGGCTGGCTGCTGCTCCCCCTCGGGCCGGCCGAGGGCGCCGCCGGTGTCGCGGTGCTGCTCGCCACCGCGCTGGTCGACGTCCTCGCGCTGCTGGCGCTGCGCCCGGCGCTGCACCAGGTCGCGCTCGGCCTGGGCGCGCTGACCGGCGGCGCCGGCGTGCTGCTCGGCGTCCCGCTGGCCTGGGACGGCGGCGCGGTGGACGGCTGGGTCGCCACCGGCGTCCTCGTCGTGGCCGCGGCCGTCGCCGGCGCCCTGCTGCGGGAGCCCCGGCTGGCGCCGTTCCTGCCGGAGCCGCGCGCCGCCGCGGCCGGCGCGGCGGCGGTCGCGGCCCTGGCCCTGGCCGGGTCGCTGAGCGGGCTCGGGATCGCCGGGACCGTCGCGGCGGGCGGGCTGGGCCTGGTGCTGCTCACCGCCGCCGCGCCGCCGTCACCGGCCGGGCCGGCGCTGACCGCGCTGCTCGCCGCCGGCGGTGTGCTCACCGCCGCCGGCACCGGCGTCCTCGCCGACGGCGAGCACCCCGCGCCGCTGGCCCTGCTGGTGCTGGCCGCCGGCGTCCCGGCCGGGCTCGCCGCGGTGCTGCGCCCCGGGGTCCGCACCGCGGGGACCGCGACCGCGCTGGCCGCACCGGGCGGCGCCGTCCTCCTCGCCGCCGAGGGCGGCCTGCTGGCCCCCGCGGTCGCCGGCCTGCTGCTCGCCCTCGTCGCCGCCGCCGGGTTCGCCGTCGCGACGGCCCGCGTCGCGCGACCGGAGGAGGCCGCCGCCGCGGGCGCCGGTGCCGTCCTCGCCGTGGCCGCCGGGATCACCGCCGGCAGCGCCGGGGCGTGGGGTCAGGTCGCGGTCGACCTCGCCGTGGCCGGAGCCGCCGCCGGCTGCTACGCCGTCGTCGCCCGGCGCCGCCTCGCCGCCGTCCTCGCCGTGGCCGACCTCGTGCTCGCCGGGTGGATCGCCGCCGCGGGTGCGGAGATCCGCACGCCGGAGGTCTACACGCTGCCGGCCGCGGCGGGGCTGCTGCTGCTCGCGCTCCCGGCGCTGCGCACGGGTGCCCCGTCCTGGGCCGCGGAGGGCGCGGCGGTGGCCGTGGCACTGCTGCCGTCGGCGGTCGCCGCCGTGGCCGACCCAGCGCCGCTGCGGCTGGTGGGGGTGGTCGCCGCGGCGGCCGGGCTGACCGTCGGCGGGACGCTCACCCACCGGCAGGCGCCGTTCGTCGTCGGGGCCGGCGCGCTGCTGGTGGTGGCGCTCGGCCGGCTGGCTCCCTACGCACCGCTGGTGCCGCGCTGGGTCACGCTGGCCACCGCGGGCCTGCTCCTGCTGGTCGTCGGGGCCACCTACGAGCGGCGCCGGCAGCAGGCGCGGGAGGCCGTCGCCTGGGTCGCGCAGATGCACTGACCGCCCCTAGCGTGGGCCCGACGGCCGGGCGTGAGGGGGAACGGCGATGACGGGCGCGCCGCTGCCGCCACTGCCCTACGCGGGCCCGCCGGGTGCGGCCGCCGCCGGCCCCGGCCCGTCCCTCCCCTCGCTGCCCGCCCGGCTGCGGCCGCCGCAGGTGTTCCTCGGCGTCGGCGTGGTCCTGCTGGTGGCCGCGGCGCTGGCCGGGCCGTCGCTGGTCGGCGGGGTCGCCCGGATCGGCGTCCTGCTGCTGGCGCTGGTCGCCGCGTGCGCCGCGGCGTGGGCCGCCCGCGCCCGGCTGCGCAGCACCGAGGAGGCGTGCGCCGCGGCCGCGGCCGCGCTCGCGCTGACCGGCGCCGCGGACGGGGACCGCACCACCGACGGCGGGCCGCTGCCGGCGCTGGGCCTGGCCGTGCTGCTGCTCAGCCTGCGGGTGCTGCTCCCCCGGCCGCTGAGCTGGCCGCTCGGCGCGTGGCTGGCGGTGCAGGTGGCGGCCCTGCGGTCGCTGCCCCTGGTGTCCGCGGGCGTGCCGCGCACCGCGCTGCTGCTCGGCGTCGCGCTGGCCGGGCTCGCGGTCACCCTGACGGCGCGGCGCCCGCTGGCCCGCGCCGCCCTGGTCACCACCGCACCGTGGTTCGCCGCCGGGGTGGCCGGCGGGCTGGCCACCGCCGCCGGCGGCGCCGGCGGCGCCCGCTGGGTCGCGGCCGGCCTGACCGTCGCCGCCGCGGCCGGGCTGCTGCTCGTGCGGCTGGAGCGCGCGGTCGAGCCGCTGCTCGGGCCGCCGCGGCTGGTGCCCGTGCTCGCCGGCCTGGTCGCCGGCGGGGCGGTGGGCGCGGCGCTGTCCACCGACGGGCCGGTCCCGCTGCCGCTCGCGGGCTGGCTCGGCGTGCTGCTCGCGAGCGTCGCCGCGGCCACGCTGACCGGCTGGCGCCGGGGTCTGCTGCTGCCCGCCGCGACCGCCGCGGGGCTCGTCCTGGTGGTCCTGGCGGTGGCGCAGCTGGTCGCGGCCGCGCGCTGGCCGGCGCTGGTCGCGCTCTTGGTGCTGACCGCGCTGCCCGCGGCCGGTGTCGCGGCGGCCCGGCGGGACGAGCGCGCCCGGGCGCTCTCCGCGGCCGTCGGCTGCCTCGCGGCCGCGGCGCTGCTCGCGGTGCCGGCGGAGCTGCTCTCCCCCGGTGCGGCCGCCGCGGCACTCACCGGGCTGTTCGCCGTCACGCTGGCCGCCCGGCCCGGACCGGCCGCCGACGTCCGCGGACCCACCGGCGCGGCCGGTGCCGTCTGCGCGGGCGCCGCGCTCGTCGTGCTCGCGGTCGCCGCCGCGTGGGGTCTGCTGGCGCTGCACCTGGCCGTGCAGGGCGTGCTCACCTGCGCCTGGGCGGCGGGCGTGGCTCGCGGGCCCGAGGCCGGGGCGGCCTGGCGCACCGGCGCGGTCGAGCTGGGCGCGGCCGGGTGGACGCTGGCCGCGCTGACCGGCACGGCGGTGGTCGAGGCCTGGAGCCTGCCGGCCGCCGCGGCGCTGCTGGTGGCGGCGGGGCCGCGCCTGCTCGACGGCCCGTCCTGGCCGGCGTGGGGTCCGGGCCTGGTGGTCGCGGCGGCGCCGTCGACGGTGGCCGCGGTGGTGGAGCCCGGCGCGCTGCGCCCGCTGCTGGTGCTGCTGGCCGCCGCCGCGGTCCTGGCGCTCGGCGCGCGCACCGCGGTGCGGGCGCCGCTGGTCCTCGGGGCGGCGACGGCGGTCGCGCTCGGGGCCGGGCTGGCGGTCGAGGCCCTGCCGCTGCCGCTGGCCGGGGTCCTCGTCGCGGGCGCCGGCCTGCTGGCGCTCGGCGCCCGCCGGGAGCTGCGGCCGGTCGCGGGCTTCGGCGCCCGGCTGTCCGAGATGCGCTGAGGCCCGGGAGTCGAGGCACCCCGGGACGACGACTGCCCGCGCCCCGGAGGGCACGGGCAGTCGTCAGGTGCGGGAACGGCCTCCCGTCGGGAGGCCGGGGTTCAGACCCGGAAGCCGAGGGCGCGCAGCTGCTCGCGCCCGTCGTCGGTGATCTTGTCGGGGCCCCACGGCGGCATCCAGACCCAGTTGATCCGGACGTCGTCGACGAGGCCGGGGCCGGGGCCGCCGGTCAGCGCGGCGCGCGCCTGGTCCTCGATGACGTCGGTCAGCGGGCAGGCCGCCGAGGTGAGCGTCATGTCCAGGACGGCGACCTGCGAGTTCCCGTCCTCGGCGACGTCGATGCCGTAGACCAGGCCCAGGTCGACGACGTTGACGCCCAACTCGGGGTCGACGACGTCGCGCATGGCCTCCTCGACGTCCTCGAGCAGCGCCGACTTGTAGGCCGGCAGCTCGGGGGTGTCGTTCTCGGTGGTCTCGCTCATGCCTGTCCTCCAGTGGGGGTGGCGGCCAGCGCGCGGGCGGAGGCGTCCTTGAGGGCCATCCAGCTCATCAGCGCGCACTTGATGCGGGCGGGGTACTTCGACACCCCCGCGAAGGCGACGGCGTCCTCCAGCTCGTCCTCGAGCTGCTCGGCCACGGCCGTGTCGCCCTTGGACTGCATGAGCGTCATGAACGAGTCGCCGGTGGCCAGCGCGTCGGTGACCGGGCGGCCGACGACGAGGTCGTACATCGCCGAGACCGACGCCTGGCTGATCGAGCAGCCCATGCCCTCGTAGGACACGTCGGCGATCGTCTCGCCGTCGAGGTGCACCCGCAGGGTCACCTCGTCCCCGCAGGTCGGGTTGACGTGGTGCACCTCGGCGTCGAACGGGTCGCGCAGTCCGCGGCCGTGGGGGTTGCGGTAGTGGTCCAGGATGATGTCCTGGTACATCGACTCGAGCTGCATCAGGCGGTTGCCTCCTCCGGCGTCACACCGAAGAAACGCTGCGCGGCCCGCACGCCTTCCACGAGCGCGTCGACGTCGTCGTACCCGGTGTGCACGTAGAAGGTGGCCCGGGTGGTGGCCGGGACGCCGTAGCGCCGGACCACCGGCCACGCGCAGTGGTGCCCCACCCGGACGGCGATGCCGAGGTCGTCGAGGACCTGGCCGACGTCGTGCGGGTGGATGCCCTCGACGGTGAAGGAGACCGCGCCGCCGCGGGCGACGGTGTCCGGCGGGCCGATCACGGTGACGCCCGGGATCGCCTGCAGCTGCTCGAGCGCGTAGGCGGTCAGCGCCTCCTCGTGCGCCTGCACGTTCTCCATGCCGAGCGCCTGCAGGTAGTCGACGGCGGCGCCGAGGCCGATGGCCTGCGCGGTCATCGGGACGCCGGCCTCGAACCGCTGCGGCGGCGGCATGAAGGTGCTGCCCTCCATCCGCACGACCTCGATCATCGAGCCGCCGGTGAGGAACGGCGGTAGCGCGTCGAGGACGTCGTAGCGGCCCCAGAGCACGCCGATGCCGGTGGGCCCGAGCATCTTGTGGCCGGAGAACACCAGGAAGTCCGCGCCGAGCGCCGCGACGTCGACCGGCTGGTGCGGCACCGACTGCGCGCCGTCGACCAGCACCAGCGCGCCGACCTCCCGCGCCCGCGCCGTGATCGGCCCGAGCGGGTTGATCGTGCCGAGGATGTTCGACTGCTGGGTGACCGCGACGAGCTTGGTCCGCTCGTTGACGACCGTGTCCAGGTCGGAGAGGTCCAGCCGGCCGTCGTCGGTGAGCCCGAGCCAGCGCAGGGTCGCGCCGGTGCGCTCGCACAGCTGCTGCCAGGGCACCAGGTTGGCGTGGTGCTCCATCTCGGTCACGACGATCTCGTCGCCCTGGCCGACGGCGTACCGGCGGTGCGCCGGGTCCTTGGCGGTGACCGCGTTGGACAGCGAGTACGCCACGAGGTTGATCGCCTCGGTGGAGTTGCGGGTGAAGACGACCTCCTCGGCGGAGGCGCCGATGAAGGCCGCGATCCGCGCCCGCGCCGACTCGTACGCGCCGGTGGCCTCCTCGGCCAGCTGGTGCGCGCCGCGGTGCGGGGCGGCGTTGATCCGCTCGTAGAAGTCGCGCTCGGCGTCGAGGACGCTGCGCGGCTTCTGCGAGGTGGCGCCGGAGTCGAGGTAGACCAGCCGCTTCCCGTCGCGCACGGTGCGCGACAGGATCGGGAAGTCCGCCCGGATCGCCTCGACGTCCAGGGGCAGCGGGGCACGCGTCCCCGTGGGACGCGAGGCGGTCGCGGTCATGCCTTCGCGGTCTCCTTCGAGCCCTTGACGTAGGCGGCGTAGCCCTCCGCCTCGAGCTTGTCGGCCAGCTCCTGGCCGCCCTCGTCGACGACGCGGCCGGCGACGAACACGTGCACGAAGTCCGGCTTGATGTAGCGCAGGATCCGCGTGTAGTGGGTGATCAGCAGGACGCCGACCTCCCCCTCCTCGCGGGTGCGGTTGACGCCCTCGGAGACGACGCGCAGCGCGTCGACGTCGAGGCCGGAGTCGGTCTCGTCGAGGATCGCCATCTTCGGCTTGAGCAGCCGCATCTGCAGGATCTCGTGGCGCTTCTTCTCACCGCCGGAGAAGCCCTCGTTGACGTTGCGCTCGGCGAACGCCGGGTCCATCTCCAGCGCCGACATCTCGTCGCGGACGTCCTTGACCCAGGTGCGCAGCTTCGGGGCCTCGCCCTTGACCGCGGTGGCGGCGGTGCGCAGGAAGTTCGACACCGAGACGCCGGGGACCTCGACCGGGTACTGCATGGCGAGGAACAGGCCGGCGCGGGCGCGCTCGTCGACGCTCATCGCGAGGACGTCCTCGCCGTCGAGGGTCACCGTGCCGCCGGTGATCGTGTACTTCGGGTGCCCGGCGATCGAGTACGCCAGAGTCGACTTGCCCGAGCCGTTGGGGCCCATGATCGCGTGGGTCTCGCCCGACCGGACGGTCAGGTCGACGCCGCGGAGGATCTCCTTGGTCTCGTCGCCCTCGCCGACCGTGACGTGCAGGTCGCGGATCTCCAGAACCGACACTTCTTCTCTCGCTCCTCAGTTGCCGGCCGCGAGCGGGAGGCGCCCGTCAGACTCGGTGTCGACGTAGACGTCATCCCCCTCCACGCGGACCGGGTAGACGTCGACCGGCTCGGTGGCCGGCAGGTTGGTGGGCTCGCCGGTGCGCAGGTCGAAGCACGACCCGTGCAGCCAGCACTCGATGGTGGGGGCGCCGTCGAACTCCTCGACGTCGCCCTCCGACAGCGGGACCTCGGCGTGCGAGCACACGTCCTGCACCGCGTAGACGTCGCCGTCGTACCGGACGACGGCGACGTCGACGTCGGCGAGCTCCACCCGCAGCGCCCCGTTCTCGGGGACGTCGGAGAGCCCGCAGACCCGCGCGAAGGCCATGGGTCAGGCCACCTCGACCGGCTGCTCGTCGAGGCCGGGCAGGGCGCCCAGGCGCGTCTCGATGGAGCGCATCAGGCGGTCCTGCAGCTCGTCGACCCCGATGTGCTGGACGACGTCGGCGAAGAAGCCGCGCACGACCAGGCGGCGGGCGGTCTCGGCGTCGATGCCGCGCGAGCAGAGGTAGAACAGCTGCTCGTCGTCGAACCGGCCGGTGGCGCTGGCGTGGCCGGCGCCGACGATCTCGCCGGTCTCGATCTCCAGGTTGGGCACCGAGTCGGCGCGGGCGCCGTCGGTGAGCACCAGGTTGCGGTTGAGCTCGTAGGTGTCGGTGCCGGTGGCCTCCGGGCGGATGCGGACGTCGCCGATCCACACCGTGCGCGCGCCGTCGCCCTGCAGCGCGCCCTTGTAGAGCACGTTGCTGCTGCAGTTGGGCACCGCGTGGTCCACCCAGAGCCGGTGCTCCTGGTGCTGGGTCTCGTCGGAGAAGTAGACGCCGAAGAGCTCCGCCCGCCCGCCGGGGCCGGCGTACTGGACGTTGCTGACCAGCCGGACCAGGTCGCCGCCGAGGGTGACCACGACCTGCTTGAAGGAGGCGTCCCGGCCGACGACGGCGTCGTACTGCCCGCCGTGCACCGCGCCGGGCGCCCAGTCCTGCACCGAGACGAGGGTGACGTCGGCGCTGTCGCCGACGAGCACCGCGACGCCGCCGGCATACCGGGCCGGGCCGGTGTGGTCGAGCACGACGGTCGCCTTCGAGAAGGCGCCGACCTCGATCACCAGCTGACCCCAGACGACGTCGTCACCGCCGGTGCCGGCCAGGCCGAGGGTCACCGGCCGGTCGAGCCGCGCCTCGGACGGCACGCGGACCACCGCGGCGCCGCCGCTGCGCTGCCGGGCGAGGGCCGCCAGCCGGTCGCCGGGCTCGGGCAGGCCCTTGAGCAGCGGGTCGTCGGCGTCCACGCGGGTCAGCTCGACGCCCTCGGGCAGGTCGGTGTCCCACTCCAGGTGCGCGTCCGAAGGGGCGCCGTCGAGCAGCGGGCGGATCCGGCGCATCGGGGTGAAGCGCCAGGTCTCCTCGCGGCCCGTGACCGTGCCGAAGGCGTCCGGGTCGGTCGAGGTGAACCGCTCGGCCGGGGAGCCGGTCGGCGTCGTCCCGCCGTGCGAGTGGGCGCCGGGCGCGGCCTGGCCGGCCGTGCCGGTGCCCGCCGCCGGGACGGCGGGCGGGCCGGCCTGGGTGCCGACGCCGTCGCCGAACAGCTCGCCGGCGAGGGTCTCCGACTCCGTGGTGAGGCCGGTGGTGCTGGGGGTGTTCTGCTCCGGCATCAGCCGACGGCACCTTCCATCTGCAGCTCGATCAGGCGGTTCAGCTCGAGGGCGTACTCCATGGGCAGCTCGCGGGCGATCGGCTCGACGAACCCGCGGACCACCATCGCCATGGCCTCGTCCTCGGACAGGCCGCGGCTCATCAGGTAGAAGAGCTGGTCCTCGCTGACCCGCGAGACGGTCGCCTCGTGGCCCATGGCGACGTCGTCCTCGCGGACGTCGACGTAGGGGTAGGTGTCCGACCGGCTGATCGTGTCGACCAGCAGGGCGTCGCACTTGACCGTCGACTTCGAGCCGGACGCGCCCTCGTCGATCTGCACCAGGCCGCGGTAGGACGTGCGGCCACCGCCGCGGGCCACCGACTTCGACACGATGGTCGAGGAGGTGTTGGGGGCGGCGTGCACCATCTTGGCGCCGGCGTCCTGGTGCTGGCCCTCGCCCGCGAAGGCGATGGACAGGACCTCGCCCTTGGCGTGCTCGCCGGTCATCCAGACGGCCGGGTACTTCATGGTGACCTTGGAGCCGAGGTTGCCGTCGATCCACTCCATGGTCGCGCCCTCGTGGGCGATCGCCCGCTTGGTGACCAGGTTGTAGACGTTGTTCGACCAGTTCTGGATGGTCGTGTACCGGCAGCGCGCGTTCTTCTTGACGATGATCTCGACGACCGCGGAGTGCAGCGAGTCCGACTTGTAGATCGGCGCGGTGCAGCCCTCGACGTAGTGCACGTAGGCGCCCTCGTCGACGATGATCAGCGTCCGCTCGAACTGGCCCATGTTCTCGGTGTTGATCCGGAAGTAGGCCTGCAGCGGGATCTCGACGTGCACGCCCTTCGGCACGTAGATGAACGAGCCGCCCGACCACACCGCGGTGTTCAGCGCGGCGAACTTGTTGTCGCCGGACGGGATGACCGAGCCGAAGTACTCGCGGAACAGGTCCGGGTGCTCCTTGAGGGCGGTGTCGGTGTCGAGGAAGACGACGCCCTGCTCCTCGAGGTCCTCGCGGATCTTGTGGTAGACGACCTCGGACTCGTACTGGGCCGCGACACCGGCGATCAGCCGCTGCTTCTCCGCCTCGGGGATGCCCAGCTTGTCGTAGGTGTTCCTGATGTCCTCGGGCAGCTCGTCCCACGAGGCCGCCTGGGCCTCGGTCGAGCGCACGAAGTACTTGATGTTCTGGAAGTCGATGCCCGAGAGGTCCGACCCCCAGTCGGGCATCGGCTTGCGCTCGAAGAGCTTGAGCGCCTTGAGGCGGCGCTCGAGCATCCACTCGGGCTCGCCCTTGCGCGCCGAGATGTCCCGGACGACGTCCTCGTCGAGGCCGCGGCGGGCGGAGGCCCCGGCGACGTCGGCGTCGGCCCAGCCGTACTGGTAGCGGCCGAGCTGCTCGATCTGCTCGTCCTGCGTCAGCGGCGTGCCGCTCACCGGCTGCTGGGTGCTGGTCATGCGGGCGTCCTCTCCCGGTCGCTCGTGGGGGTGCTGGTGGACGGTGCGGGGCCGGGTCGTGGTGGGACGACCCGCGCCGCTCGCTCACCGGGTACAGGGCGTGCGGGGGTCGTTGTGTTCCCCGCACCGGTGTGAGCCCGGGCGCGTGACGGCCCGGGGATGTGGGTGGTGCAGACGCCGTCGCCGTGGGCGATCGTGGCCAGCCGCTGGACGTGGGTGCCCACCAGCCGGCCGATGACCGCCGTCTCGACCTCGCACAGCTGCGGGAACTCCGCCGCCACGTGCGCGACCGGGCAGTGGTGCTGGCACAGCTGCCCGCCACTGGAGATCGCCGAGGCCGTGGCAGCGTAGCCCTCGGCCGTCAGCGCCTCGGCCAGCGCCCGGGCCCGCTCGACCGGCGCACCGTCCGCGCGGGCGACGGCGTCGGAGGCCCGCTGCTCGAGGCCGGCCAGCTGCGCCTCGGCGACGGCGCGGACGGCGTCGGGACCGCCCGAGGCCGCGACGTACCGCAGCGCGGTCAGCGCCAGGTCGTCGTAGGCGTGGGCGAACCCGGACCGGCCGGCGTCGGTGAGGTGGAAGTGCCGGGCGGGCCGGCCCCTCCCCCGGTGCGCGCCCGCGGCTGCGCGCTCCTCGACCCGTCCCTGGGCGGCCAGGGCGTCGAGGTGGCGCCGGACGGCGGCGGGGCTGACGCCCAGCCGGCCGGCCAGCTCGCTGGCGGTCTGCGGTCCGTGCTCGAGCAGCAGCGCGGTCACGCGGTCACGGGTGCGGACGTCGTCGGCCCGCACCGCCCCCGCCTGCGTCGCGCTGCTTTCCACAACACGATTGTGACCTATTTCGGGAGGCCTGCAAGCAAGGTCCCCCTAAGTCACCCGGCCCCCGACCGTGCAGCTCAGGGGCCGGGTGGCGCAGGTCACGACGGGCTCACGCCCGGGCGGCCGCCGCCGGCTCGGGGTCCTCGACGCGCAGGTCGAGGGCGCCGTCCCGGACGTCGGCGACGACGTGCCGGCCGGCCCCGACGCGGCCGTCGAGCAGCAGCCGGGCCAGCGGGTTGTCGACCTCCCGCTGGATCGCCCGGCGCAGCGGGCGCGCGCCGAACTGCGGCTCGAAGCCCCGCTCGGCGATCCAGGCGACCGCGTCGTCGGTGAAGGTCACCTCGATGCCCTGCGCCGACAGCCGCCGGCGCGTCTCGTCGAGCAGCAGCCGGGTGATCTGCTGCAGCTGCTCGCTCTCCAGCTGCTGGAACACCACGATCTCGTCGATCCGGTTGAGGAACTCCGGCCGGAACGACTCGCGCAGCCGCCGCATCAGCCGGTCCCGCAGGCCGGCGTCGGCCGCGGCGCCGTCACCGGTGCCGAAGCCGAGCGGGGTGTTGCGCCCCTGGATCAGCTCCGACCCCAGGTTGCTGGTCATGATCAGCACGGTGTTCGTGAAGTCGACCGTGCGGCCCTGCGAGTCGGTGAGCCGGCCGTCGTCGAGCACCTGCAGCAGCGTGTTGAAGACGTCGGGGTGCGCCTTCTCGATCTCGTCGAGCAGTACGACCGAGTAGGGCCGGCGGCGGACCGCCTCGGTCAGCTGGCCGGCGTCCTCGTAGCCGACGTAGCCGGGCGGGGAGCCGACCAGGCGGCTGACGGTGTGCCGCTCCTGGAACTCGCTCATGTCCAGCCGGACCATCCGGTCGGAGTCGCCGAACATCGCCTCGGCCAGGGCGCGGGCCAGCTCGGTCTTGCCGACGCCGGTCGGGCCGAGGAACAGGAAGCTGCCGATCGGCCGGTCCGGGTCGCCCAGGCCCACGCGGGACCGGCGGACGGCCTCGGACACCACGCGGACGGCGTCGTCCTGGCCGACCACCCGCTCGTGCAGGCGCTCCTCGAGCTGCAGCAGCCGCTGCATCTCCTCCTGGGTGAGCTGGCTGACCGGGATGCCGGTGGCCCGGGACACCACCTCGGCGACGTCCTCGACGCCGACCTCGGGCACCCCGGCCGAGCCGCCGCCGGTGCGGGCCTCCTCCAGGCGGCGCTGTGCCGTGGCGACCTCGTCGCGCAGCTCGGAGGCGCGCTCGTACTGCTCGGCGGCCACCGCCTGGTCCTTCTCCCGCAGCAACTGCTCGAGCTCCTGCTCGAGGCCGCGCAGGTCCGTCGGCGGGGTCTTCACCCGGCGGCGGACGCGGGCACCGGCCTGGTCGATGAGGTCGATGGCCTTGTCCGGCAGGTGCCGGTCGGTCACGTAGCGGTCGGACAGCTCGACGGCGGCGCGGACGGCGTCGTCGGTGAAGCGCACCTGGTGGTGTGCCTCGTAGCGGTCGCGCAGGCCGCAGAGGATCTGCACGGTGTCCTCGACGCTCGGCTCGGTCACCAGGATCGGCTGGAACCGGCGCTCCAGGGCCGCGTCCTTCTCGATGTTGCGGCGGTACTCGTCGAGCGTCGTGGCGCCGATGACGTGCAGCTCGCCGCGGGCCAGGGCGGGCTTGAGCATGTTGCCCGCGCCGCCGGAGCCCTCCGAGGCGCCCGCGCCGACGACGGTGTGCAGCTCGTCGATGAAGGCGATGACCTCGTCGGAGTGCTCGCGGATCTCGTCGATGATCTTCTTCAGCCGCTCCTCGAAGTCACCGCGGTACCGGGTGCCGGCCACCAGGCCGGTGAGGTCGAGCTCGACCAGGCGCTTGCCGCGCAGCGTCTCCGGGACGTCGCCCTCGACGATCTGGGCGGCGATGCCCTCGACGATCGCGGTCTTGCCGACGCCGGCCTCACCGATGAGCACGGGGTTGTTCTTGCGCCGCCGGGACAGCACCTCGACGGTCTGCTCGATCTCGGACTCGCGGCCGATCACCGGGTCGATCTGGCCGTTGCGGGCCATCTCGGTCAGGTCGCGGCCGAACTCGTCCAGCGTCGGGGTGCTCGAGGCCGGCCGGCCGGGGCGGCCGCCGCCGGGAGTGCCGCCGCCGGTGGCGGCCTGCTGCAGCGCCTCGGGGGTGACCCCGTGCTCGCGCAGCACCCGCCCGCCCGGGGACTCGGCGTCCACGGCGAGGGCGAACAGCAGGTGCTCGGGGCCGATGTAGGTGGAGCCCAGGGCCCGCGACACCTGGTGGGCGTCGAGCAGGACCCGCTTGGCGGCCGGGGTCAGGGCCGCCCGCTCGGCCTGCGGCGTCCCCTGCGGCATCTGCGCCTCGAGCTCGGTGCGCAGCCGGTCGGGGTCGGTGCCCGTGCGGGACAGGAAGGCGCGGGCGGTCTCGTCGCCGGTCATCGCCCACAGCAGGTGCTCGGTGTCGAGGTCGGCGCTGCCGGTCGCCAGGGCCTGCGCGGCCGCGGCGTTGACCAGCTCGCGGGCCTGCTGGCTGAGGAACTGCATCGGGCTCACCCGCTGCCGCGGCGTGCGCTGCTCGCCGCCGAGGTACCGGGCGAAGAAGTCGTCGAACGGGCTCCCGTAGGGGCCAGGGAAGAACGGGCTGGTCATACCTCACGTCCAAGGGGGGAAGTCGGGGCGTCGGCGGGGCTCGCTCGGATGGCTCCCGGGTGGGGCTCCCGTACCCGGGAGGGCGCACCGACACCAGGTCGGCGCGTCGGCCGCCTGCGCCTCCTACAGCGCGACGGGACGCCCCGTCCTTCCCCGTCCGTGATCGCCCTGGGCGAACCCGGGAGAGGTGGCCGGCCGCGACTAGCATCGGGCCGTGCCGGTCCTGCCCACCGCCTTCTCCCCCGCCGTCATCACGCGCCTGGCGCTGGCCAACGTGGTCGCCAACGGCGCCATCGTGGTCACCGGCGGCGTGGTCCGGCTGACCGGCTCGGGCCTGGGCTGCCCCACCTGGCCGCGGTGCACCGACGACAGCTTCGTGACGACGCCGGAGATGGCCGGCCACGGCCTCATCGAGTTCGGCAACCGGCTGCTCACCTTCGTGCTCACCGCGGTGGCGGTCGCGGTGCTGGTGGCGGTCTGGCGTTCCCCGCGCCGGGACCTGCGCCCGCTGGCGGTGCTGACCTTCCTCGGCATCCCGGTCCAGGCGGCGATCGGCGGCGTCACGGTGCTCACCGGCCTCAACCCGTGGACCGTCGCCGTCCACTTCCTCGTCTCCACGCTGCTGGTCGCCGTCTCCACGGTGCTGTGGCTGCGGTCCCGGGAGCCGGGCGTCGGGCAGCCGGTGGTCCGCCGCCCGATCGCGCTGCTGGCCGGCGGGATCGCCGCGGTCACCGCGGTGGTGCTCGCGCTGGGCACGGTCGTCACCGGCAGCGGCCCGCACAGCGGCGACCTCGACGACGCCGGCGTCCCCACCGGCGACCGCATGGGCTTCGACCCCGAGACGGTCAGCCGGCTGCACGCCGACGCGGTGTTCCTGCTCGTCGGCCTGACGATCGCGCTGCTGGTGGCGCTGTACGCCACCGACGCCCCTGGCCGCGTCCGCCGGGCTGCGCGCGACGTGCTCGTCGTCCAGCTGCTGCAGGGCGTCGTCGGGTTCGTCCAGTACTTCACGCACCTGCCGGTCGTGCTGGTGCTGCTGCACATGCTCGGCGCGGTGCTGGTGACCGCGTACACCGCGCGGCTGGTGTGGTCGGTCCGCGGCCCGGCGACCGGGCAGCCCCTCGACGCCCCCGCCGCCCGGGTCCCCGCCGCCCGCTGACCCACCGGGGCCCCGCGCCCACGGCGACATGCGCCGGAGGATCGTCACCGCACCCCGGATGACGACCGCCACGCGCATCTCGGCGCCCGTTGTCGCGCGCGGGCGCACGGCCCCACGACGGTGCAAGCCCGGACCCCGGGCGGGTCCGGGCTCGCGGCGGAGCGGGGCGGGTCAGACGAGGACGTCGATGGCGATCGCGATGGACAGCAGCGTCATGTGCGTGATCGACACCGAGAACAGCTTCATCGGCCGGTCGGGCACGGCGGTGCGGATGCGGTCGAGCCACTGGTGGGTCTCGGCGACGTACCAGGCGCCGAGCAGCCCGCCGCCGATGGCGAAGGCCCAGTTCAGCACCGGGGTGATCGACCCCATGAGCAGGGTGGCGCCGAGGGTCGCCCACGCCCACGCGACCGACTGCCGGCCGACGCTCTCCGGGCCGGCGACGACGGTGAGCATGGGGACGTTCGCGCGGGCGTAGTCGTCGCGGTAGCGGCTGGCCAGCGCCCAGAAGTGCGGCATCTGCCAGCAGAAGACCACGGCGAAGAAGGCGAGCGCCGGCCAGTCGAGCGAGCCGGTCACCGCCGCCCACCCGATGAGCACCGGCGCCGCCCCCGGGAACGCCCCGAAGACCGTGTTGTGCCGGGTCCGGCGCTTGAGCACCATCGTGTAGACGACGGAGTAGGCCAGGATCGCGACCGCGGCCAGCGCGGTGGCCAGCGGCGTGGTCTCGAGCCACAGGATCGCCAGCGACGCCGCGGCGAGGGTCGCACCGAAGACCAGCGCCGCCCGCGGGGACACCACGCCGGAGGGGATCGGCCGGTTGCGCGTGCGGGACATCAGGCGGTCGATGTCGCGGTCGTACCAGCAGTTGAACACGTTGGCCGCGCCGGCGGCGAACATCCCGCCGACCATCGTGGCGGCCACCAGCCGCCAGGACGGCCACCCGTCGGCCGCCATCATCATCGCGGGCAGCGTCGTCACGAGCAGCAGCTCGACGAGCTTCGGCTTGGTCAGCGCGACGTAGGCCCCGACCACGCCCGACAGCCGGCGGGCCGGGACGGCGGGCCGCTGGGTGAGCGCCGTCACCGGGCGACCTCTGCCGCGCGCACGCACGGACGGCAGGGAGCCACCGGGCACGAAGACAGCACGATGGTCCCTTCGAACCGGGGATGGAACGGGCCCACTGTAGCCCGCCGGCTCCTCACGGCACGGCGCGACAGCTGGCCAGCTCCCTGACCGGTCAGGAGGCGATGACGAGCGTCAGCGTGGGCCGCTGGTAGGTCGACGGGGCCTCCCGCGAAGCGAACTGCAACCCGTCGTCGACCTCGGCGGACACCTCGAGGGAGAGTTGACCGGTCCAGTCGGCGACGTCGAGGGGGACGGTGACCAGACCGGGCTCCATCGCGCTGAGGTCCGCGTGTGGAGAAGTCGCGGTGCGCGCCGGCCGTCGTTTCCAGGACAGCGTCGCCTCACTCCACGTCGTCGCCGTGGACCAGACCACGGGGCCGTCGACGGTGCCGTCGACGACCTGCACGGTCAGGTCCGCCGCGACGACGACCTCACCGGTGGTCAGGGCCGGCAGGTCGAACCGCAGGTAGGAGGTGGCCCGGGACGACGGCCCGCTCACACGGCTGTCCACCTCGAGAGTCGTCGCTGCCCCCGCCACTCGCCCGGCGGATGCCTGCCACGCCGTGGCGTCCGCGGTCGGGGTCACACTGACGACCCTGAGCGAGCGCCGGAGGGCGGTGAGGTGGTCGTTGGCGGCGCGGAGGGCCGCCAGTGCCGGTTTGGGTGTCCCGTCCAGGCGGGTCAGCCCGAAGTTGTTCTCGTAGGCGTTCCAGTCATCCCGGTCCCGGACGGTGAACACGAACGCGTGGGTCACGTACCGGTACTGCTGCTGCACCAGGTCGATCGCCCGCGCCAGGTAGTCGGCCTGGGTCGCCTCGTCCACCCCGGCGAACCACCCCTCCCCGCCGCCGGTGCTCCACCCGAACTCGGTGAACCACACCGGCACCTCCGCGTCCCCGGCTCCGACCATCACCTGCCGCACCCGCTCCACGTTGGCGATCCGGTACGGGTGCTCGGCCGGCGGCGCCTCCGGCGGCTCGGCCGCCGGCCCCTGGTAGGGATGCAGGCCCAGCGCGTCGAACCACCCCCCGCCCCCGGCCGCGTACAGGCCCGCCACCCACGCGGCGTTCACCCCGCTGGTCCCGCCCGAGACCACCACCGCCGCCGGATCCCCCGCCTTGATCCCGCGGTAGCCGGCCTGCAGCACCGGCACGTACACCTCCGGAGCGGTCGCTCCGCACCCGGTCCCGGCCGAGCAGTCCGGCTCGTTCCAGATCTCCCACGCCGCGATCCGCCCCGCGTACCGCCCGGCCAGCCACGCCGCCACCCGCCCGAACTCCCCCACCCGCCCGGCCGGCGGCAACACCGTCAACGAGTCGCTGCCACTGAGCCACCCCGGCGTGCAGCCCAGCGTGGCCAGCACCTGCAACCCCCGCGCCGCCGCCGCGGCCACCGTGGCGTCCAACCGCTGCAGGTACCACTCCGACACCACCCCCGGCCCGGCCTCCTCCAGCGAGCACCAGCCCACCCCCACCCGCACCCAGCCCGACCCGGACTCCACCACCCGGTCCAGCACCAGCTCGTTCACCGGCCAGTCCCGCCACAACGAGAACACCTCCACCCCCGTCTCCAACACCCGGCCGAGTTGCGCGGGCTCGTCCGCGCGGGCGAGCGGGGCGGTGGGCGTGACGACGGGAACGAGGGTCAGGACGATCAGCGATACCGCGCCGAGGACGAGACGACGGAGGCCGAGGCGGCATGGTCTACCCACGTGAGGTCCGTCGGCAGCCGGGCAGGACCTCCTGAGGCCGTTCACCCGTGCAGGTCACGTCCGGCTCCCTCCAGGGTCCGGGGGCCGGCCGGCAGAGGACCAGCCCTCGCACCCGGCCGCTCACCGGTGCGGATGACTAGGGTCTGATCACGTTGACGCCGCGGGAACTGCGGGTAGGGCCGTCGCCGACGACGGAGGGTCACGGGTCGAGGGAGACCAGGGACACGGCCGATCCGCTGCCCCGCACCCGACGTCGTCCGCCCGGGAGCACCGGACCACCGCTCCCCGGACGGCCCCACGCACGGCCGACCTCGAGGAGTTCCGCCCGACATGACCCAGGCTGACGACACGAAGAGCACGGAGTCCGAGGCCCCCGCCGAGGCCGCGACCGACTCCCCCACCGGTTCGCCCCGGCAGCCGCACCCCACGCTGCCCGAGGACTTCGGCGACCTCGACCGCCGCGCCATCGACACCGCCCGCGTGCTGGCCATGGACGCCGTCCAGAAGGTGGGCAACGGCCACCCCGGCACCGCGATGAGCATGGCGCCCACGGCCTACCTGCTGTTCCACAAGTGGCTGCGGCACGACCCCACGGACCCGAACTGGGTGGCCCGCGACCGCTTCGTCCTCTCGATGGGCCACTCGAGCCTGACGCTGTACGTCCAGCTCTACCTGTCCGGCTACGGGCTGGAGCTCGAGGACCTGCAGGCCCTGCGCACCTTCGGCTCGAGGACCCCCGGCCACCCCGAGGTCAACCACACGCCCGGCGTGGAGACGACGACCGGCCCGCTCGGCCAGGGCGTCGGCAACGCCGTCGGCATGGCCATGGCCGCCCGCCGCGAGCGCGGCCTGCTCGACCCCGACGCCCCCGAGGGCGAGAGCCCGTTCGACCACACCATCTGGTGCTTCGCCTCCGACGGCGACCTGGAGGAGGGCGTCAGCGGCGAGGCGTCGTCGCTGGCCGGCACCCAGCAGCTGGGCAACCTGGTGCTGGTCTACGACGACAACCGGATCTCCATCGAGGACGACACCAACGTCGCCTTCACCGAGGACGTCGGCAAGCGCTACGAGGCCTACGGCTGGCACGTGCAGCACGTCGACGACGGCGAGGACCTGGCCGCGGTCGACGCCGCCTTCGCCGCCGCCAAGGCCGAGACCCGCCGCCCGTCGATCGTCGTGCTGCGGACGATCATCGCCTGGCCCGCGCCGAACAAGCAGAACACCGGTGCGGCGCACGGCTCGGCCCTCGGCGACGACGAGGTCCGCGCCACCAAGGAGGTCCTGGGCTTCGACCCGGACACGACCTTCGAGGTCGACGACGAGGTGCTCGCGCACGCCCGCTCGGTGGTCGACGCCGGCCAGAAGTCCCACGCCGAGTGGCAGGAGCGCTTCGACGCCTGGGCGCGGGAGAACGGCGAGCGCGCCGCCCTGCTCGAGCGGATGCGGGAGCGCCGGCTGCCCGAGGGCTTCGCCGACGGCCTGCCGACCTTCGACGCCGACCCCAAGGGCGTGGCCACCCGCAAGGCGTCGGGCAAGGTCCTCGCCGCCCTCTACCCGGCGCTGCCCGAGCTGTGGGGCGGGTCGGCCGACCTCGCGGAGAGCAACAACACCGCGGTCGAGGGCGAACCGTCCTTCCTGCCGGCCGACCGCCAGACGAAGATGTGGAGCGGTGGCCCCTACGGCCGCACGCTGCACTTCGGCGTCCGCGAGCACGGCATGGGCGCGGTCATGAACGGCATCGCGCTGCACGGCGGCACCCGCGTCTACGGCGGCACGTTCCTCACGTTCTCCGACTACATGCGCGGGGCGGTCCGGCTGGCCGCGCTCATGCAGCTGCCGGTGACCTACGTGTGGACGCACGACTCGATCGGCCTGGGCGAGGACGGCCCCACGCACCAGCCGATCGAGCACTTCGCCGCGCTGCGGGCCATCCCCGGTCTCGACGTCGTCCGCCCGGCCGACGCCAACGAGGTCACCGTCGCCTGGCGCACGATCCTCGAGCACAACGACCGCCCGGCCGGCCTGCTGCTGTCCCGGCAGAACCTGCCGGTGTTCGACCGCTCGGAGTTCGGCTCCGCCGAGGGCGTCGCGCGCGGCGCCTACGTGCTGGCCGACGCCTCGAACGGGCAACCCGAGGTGATCCTGCTGGGCACCGGCTCGGAGGTGCAGATCGCCGTCGCCGCCCGCGAGCGGCTGGAGGCCGACGGCGTCCCGACCCGCGTGGTGTCGGTGCCCTGCGTCGAGTGGTTCGCCGACCAGGACCAGGCCTACAAGGACGAGGTGCTGCCGCCCTCGGTCCGCGCGCGGGTGAGCGTCGAGGCCGGCGTGCCCATGGGCTGGCGCGAGTTCGTCGGCGACGCCGGCCGGATCGTGGGGCTCACCCACTACGGCGCGAGCGCCGCCTACTCGGTGCTCTACGAGGAGTTCGGGCTGACCGACGAGGCCGTCGTCGCCGCCGCCCGCGAGTCGATCGAGGCGGCCGCCGCGGGGAACGCCGTCCCGGCCGGCCCGGTTGCAGCCACCGGGGGCCTCCCCCACCCCACCGGCGACCGCTGAGCCGTCGGACCCACCGGAAGGGACCTGACCATGGCACAGAACGAGAAGCTGGCGGAGCTGTCGCAGGCGGGCGTCGCCGTCTGGCTCGACGACCTGTCGCGGGACCGCATCCGCAGCGGCAACCTGCAGTCGCTGGTCGACGAGCGCTCCGTCGTCGGCGTCACCACCAACCCGACCATCTTCGCCGCGGCGATCAGCGGGTCGGAGTCCTACGACGACCAGCTGCACGCCCTCGCGGTGCGGAAGGTGAGCGTCGAGGAGGCGCTGCGCACCATCACCGCCTCCGACGTGCGCGACGCCTGCGACCTGCTGGCCCCGGTGGCCGAGCGGCAGCCCGGCGACGGCCGGGTGTCGCTGGAGGTCGCGCCGGGCCTGGCGCACGACACCGACGCCACGGCCGCCGAGGCCGCGCACCTGTGGTGGCTGGTGGACCGGCCGAACCTCTACATCAAGATCCCGGCGACCGTGGAGGGCCTGCCGGCCATCACGACGTCGATCGCCCGCGGGATCAGCGTCAACGTCACCCTGATCTTCAGCCTCGAGCGGTACCGCGCCGTCATGGACGCCTACCTGTCCGGGCTGGAGCAGCGCCTCGAGCAGGACCCCGACGCCGACCTCAGCGGGATCGCCTCCGTCGCCTCGTTCTTCGTGTCCCGCGTGGACACCGAGATCGACAAGCGGCTGGAGAAGGCCGGCGCCGACCAGCTCAAGGGCAAGGCGGCGCTGGCCAACGCGCAGCTGGCCTACCAGGCCTACGAGGAGGTCTTCTCCTCCGACCGCTGGAAGGCGCTGGAGGCCAAGGGCGCCAGGCCGCAGCGGCCGCTGTGGGCCTCGACCGGGGTGAAGAACCCCGAGTACTCCGACACCCTCTACGTCAGCGAGCTCATCGCCCCCGGCACCGTGAACACGATGCCGGAGAAGACGCTGCAGGCCTACGCCGACCACGGCGCGGCGGGCACCCCGGTGCAGAAGACCTACGACGACGCCGCGGCGACCATGCAGGCCATCACCGACGCCGGCGTCGACCTCGACGACGTGTTCCGCGTCCTCGAGGAGGAGGGCGTGCAGAAGTTCGTCGACTCGTGGGACGAGCTCACCGACTCCGTGCGCGGCCAGCTCGAGGACAAGGCATGACCCTGGAGTTCTCCTGCTCTGGCCTCGACGTCCCGGAGGTGGTCCGCACCCAGCTCGCCGACGACGACGTCGCCGCGCGGCTGGTGGCCAAGGACGCCACCCTCTGGGGCCCCGAGGCCGAGAGCGAGGCCTCGATCCGGCTCGGCTGGCTGGACCTGCCCGCGTCCTCGCGCGAGCTGGTGTCCCGGCTGGCCGAGCTGCGGGCCGAGCTCGCCGGCGAGGGGATCGACCGCGTCGTCCTGTGCGGCATGGGCGGCTCCTCGCTGGCGCCGGAGGTCATCTGCCGCACCGCGGGCGCGCCGCTGGTGGTCCTCGACACCACCGACCCCGGCCAGGTCCTCGCGGCGATGACCGACCTCGACCGCACCGTGGTCGTGGTCAGCTCCAAGTCCGGCGGCACGATCGAGACCGACAGCCACCGGCGGGCCTTCGTCGCCGCGTTCGCCGAGGCCGGGCTGGACGAGAAGGAGGTCGGCCGGCGGTTCGTCGTCGTCACCGACCCCGGCTCGCCGCTGGCCGACACCGCCGCCGCGATGGGCGCCCGCGCGGTGTTCCTCGCCGACCCCAACGTCGGCGGCCGCTACAGCGCCCTGTCGGCGTTCGGGCTGGTGCCCGCGGCGCTGGCCGGGGTGGACGTCGGTGCGCTGCTGGACGAGGCCACCGACCTCGCCGAGCACCTGGCCGAGCCGGGCAACCCCGCGCTGGAGCTCGGGGTCGCCATGGGCGCGGGCTTCCGCACCGGCCGGGACAAGGTCGCCCTCGCCGAGGGCACCGGCGGCAGCGGCCCGCGCATCGAGGGCTTCGGCGACTGGGCCGAGCAGCTCATCGCCGAGTCCACCGGCAAGGAGGGCCGCGGGCTGCTGCCCGTGGTCCTGGAGTCGGTGGACGCGCCCGGCTCCCAGGCGCCGGACGCGCTGCTGGCCGTCGTCGACGGCGACCCGGTCGACGGCCGGCCCTCGGTCGGCGTCACCGGCCCGCTGGGCGCGCAGTTCCTCGGCTGGGAGTACGCGACCGCGGTGGCCGGGCGGGTGCTGGGGATCAACCCCTTCGACCAGCCCAACGTCACCGAGTCCAAGCAGAACACCTCGCGGATCCTCGAGTCCGGCCTGCCCGACGAGCGGCCGGTGGCCACGATCGGCGCGGTGGAGGTGTACGCCTCCGGCGGCGTGCTCGACGGCGTCGACCTCGCGCAGTCCGACGGGCTGCGGCTGGCGCTGGACGCGCTGCTGGGCGCCGTCCCGCCGCGCGGCTACCTCGCCGTCATGGCCTACCTCGACCGCGAGGCCGACGCCCGGGCGGGTGAGCTGCGCGCGGCGCTGGCCGGCCGCACGGAGCACGCGGTGACCTTCGGGTGGGGCCCGCGCTTCCTGCACTCGACCGGCCAGTACCACAAGGGCGGTCCGCAGGTCGGGGCGTATCTGCAGCTCACCGGCGCGGTGGCGCAGGACCTCCCGGTGCCCGACCGGCCGTACTCCTTCGGCGCGCTGCAGGCCGCCCAGGCCGCCGGTGACCGGCAGGCGCTGGCCGACCGGCAGCGGCCGCTGCTGCACCTGCACCTGACCGACCGGTCCGCCGGCATCGGTCAGGTCCTCGCTGCCCTCGACTGACCCCGCACCCCTCGAGGAGGGCACGTGATCCCCAACCCGCTGCGCGACCCGCGGGACCGGCGGCTGCCGCGGGTCCCCGAGCCCTGCGCCCTGGTCGTCTTCGGCATCACCGGCGACCTGGCCCGCAAGAAGCTGCTGCCGGCCGTGTACGACCTGGCCAACCGCGGGCTGCTGCCGACCAACTTCGCGCTGCTGGGCTTCGCCCGGCGGGACTGGGGGGACCAGGACTTCGCCGAGCTGGCCCGGGACGCGGCCCGCAACGCCGCCCGCACGCCGTGGCGGGAGGAGGTGTGGGAGCGGCTGGCCAACAGCGTCCGGTTCGTCCAGGGCTCCTTCGACGACGACAACGCCTTCGACGAGCTCGCCCACGCCCTCGCCGACCTGGAGAGCAGCCACGGCATCGGCGGCAACGCCGCGTTCTACCTGTCGATCCCGCCGGCGATGTTCCCCGTCGTGCTCAAGCAGATGCAGCGCACCGGCATGGCCGAGAGCACGCCGGACCGGTGGCGGCGGGTCGTCGTCGAGAAGCCCTTCGGCACCGACCTCGCCTCCAGCCGGGAGCTCAACGAGCTGGTCGACTCGGTGTTCAGCGCCGAGGACGTCTTCCGCATCGACCACTACCTGGGCAAGGAGACCGTCCAGAACCTCATGGCGCTGCGGTTCGCCAACGAGCTGTTCGAGCCGGTCTGGAACGGCCACCACGTGGACTCGGTGCAGATCACCATGGCCGAGGACGTCGGCATCGGCGGCCGGGCGGGCTTCTACGAGAAGACCGGCGCGGCCCGCGACGTGCTGCAGAACCACCTGCTGCAGCTGCTCGCGCTCACCGCGATGGAGGAGCCGGTCGAGTTCTCGGCCGACGAGATCCGCACCGAGAAGCTCAAGGTGCTGCGCGCGGTCTCGCTGCCCGAGGACCTGCCCACCTTCGCCGTCCGGGGCCAGTACGAGCAGGGCTGGCTGGCCGGCCAGCGGGCCAAGGGCTACCGGCAGGAGGAGGGCGTCGACGCGCACTCGACGACCGAGACCTTCGCCGCCGTCCGGCTCGGGGTGGAGACCCGCCGCTGGGCCGGCGTGCCGTTCTACCTGCGCACCGGCAAGCGGCTGCCCCGGCGGGTCACCGAGATCGCGCTGGTGTTCAAGCGGGCGCCGCACCTGCCCTTCGCCGACACCGACACCGAGGAGCTGGGCAACAACCAGCTGGTGGTGCGCGTGCAGCCCGACGAGGGGGTCACCCTCAAGTTCGGGTCGAAGGTGCCCGGCAGCGTCATGGAGGTCCGGGACGTGTCCATGGACTTCCTGTACGGCGAGCAGTTCACCGAGGCCAGCCCCGAGGCCTACGAGCGGCTGCTGCTGGACGTGCTGCTCGGCGACGCCACGCTGTTCCCGCGCAACGCCGAGGTCGAGGCCTCCTGGGCGGTCATCGACCCGCTCGAGGAGTTCTGGGCGGGCAGCACGCCGCACCCCTACCGGGCCGGCGAGTGGGGGCCGCGCGCGGCCGACGAGATGCTGGCCGCCGAGGGCCGCCGGTGGCGGCGTCCGTGAGGCGCCCCCGCGGAGAGGAGACGCGATGACGACGCTCTGGGACACCACCGGCTCGGCCGTGGTCAAGGAGCTCGCCGCCCAGCGGCGGACCGGCGGCGCCGTGCTGTCGGGGGTGGCGCTGACCCTGGTGGTCGTCGCCGACGAGGGCCGGGTCGCCGAGGCCGAGGAGGCCGCGACGACGGCCGCCGAGCAGCACCCCTGCCGGATCCTCGTCGTCGTCCGCCGGCAGATCGAGGCCCCGGTGCCGCGGCTGGACGCCGAGGTGTCCATCGGCGGGCGGCTGGGCCCCGGCGAGGCGGTCGTCATGCGCATGTACGGACGGCTGGCGCTGCACGCGGAGTCGGTCGTGCTGCCGCTGCTGGCCGCCGACGCGCCCGTGGTCACCTGGTGGCACACCGAGCCGCCGCGGCAGCTGAGCACCGACGCCCTCGCGGTCATCGCCGACCGGCGGATCACCGACAGCACGTCGGCGTCGGACCAGCTGGCCTCGCTGCGGACCCGGGCGCACGACTACTCCCCCGGCGACACCGACCTGGCCTGGACCCGCGCCACCGGCTGGCGCGCGACGCTCACCTCCGCGCTGGACTCGGTGTCCGGCCGCCGCGGCGACGCGGTGAAGGTGCTCGGCGCCCGCGTCGAGGGCGACCCCGGGGCGGCCACCGCCCAGCTGCTGCGCGGCTGGCTCGCGTCCCGCACCGGCAGCGCGGTCGAGGTCGTGCAGGCCACCCGGCACCCCGGGCCCAGCGGCATCGACTCGGTGCACCTGGTCCTGGACCAGGACGAGGAGGTGCGGGTGCACGCCGACCGCCGCGGCGGCGCGGTGATCAGCCAGCCGTACCGGCCCGACGCCACGATGGCGCTGCCCGACCGGTCGCTCGGTGACCTGCTCGGCGAGGAGCTGCGCCGGCTGGACCCCGACGAGCCCTACGCGGAGGCGCTGGAGGTCACCACCGGGGTCAGCGGCCTGGCCGGCCGGGCACCGGTGCGCGCGCACGTGTGGGTCGACCCGGCCGAGCAGGCCGGCGCGCCGTTCGCGAAGGACGACGTCGGCGCGGGCAGCCCGCACGGCGAGGCGCCGACGGTGCCGCCGGACTCCGAGGGCGCCGACGAGGTGGCCGAGCACGGCGAGCACGACACCCCGGACCCGACGGCGCCCGAGGCCGTCCGGTGACGCTGCCGCCCGGGGACCGGATCGCCGAGGCGCTGGCGGAGCGGATCGAGGGCCCGACGCCCGAGATCGTGGTCGAGCCCGACGCCGAGCTGCTGGCGCGGGCGGTGGCGGCCGCGCTGGTCGCGCGGCTGGCCGCCGCCCAGGCGGTGCACGGGACGGCGTCTGTGGTGCTCACCGGCGGCGGGATCGGGACGGCGGTGCTGCGGCACGTCGCGGAGCTGGCCGGGGAGCCGGCCCCCGGTCAGGCGGTCGACTGGACTGCGGTCGACGTCTGGTGGGGCGACGAGCGCTTCGTCCCCGCCGACGACGACGAGCGCAACGAGAAGGGCGCCCGCGAGGCGCTGCTGGACCGGGTCGGGGCGCCGCCGGAGCGGGTGCACCCGGTGCCGGCGTCCGACGCCGGCTTCGACACCCCGGAGGAGGCCGCGGACTGGTACGCCGGGGCCCTCGCCGACGCCGCCGGTGACGGCCCGCTCCCCCGCTTCGACGTCCTGCTGCTCGGGATGGGGCCCGAGGGGCACGTGGCGTCGATCTTCCCGGACTCCCCCGCGGTCTCCGACGAGCGGACCGTGGTGCCGGTGCGGGACTGCCCGAAGCCGCCGCCGACGCGGGTGAGCCTGGGCTTCCCCGCGATCACCGCCGCCGAGGAGGTCTGGCTGCTGGTGTCCGGGGAGGGCAAGGCCGAGGCCGTGGCGCGGGCGCTGGGCGGCGCCGACCGCACCGAGGTCCCGGCCGCCGGGGCCCGCGGCCGGCGCGCGACCCGCTGGCTGCTCGACGCCGCCGCCGCGAGCCGGCTGCCCGGGGCGGAGTGACCGCCGTCGACGGCTGCATGCTGTGCGCCGTCGCGGAGGCCGACTCGTTCTTCTCCCGCACGCGGGTGTGGGAGGACGACCTGTGGCGGCTGTCGGTCGTGCTCCGCGGGGCGCTGCCGGGGTTCTGCCACCTGGAGACCCGGCGGCACGTCCCCGCCGTGACCGACCTCGACGGCGAGGAGGCGGCGACGTTCGGTCCCGTGCTGGCGCGCAGCACGCGCGCGGTGCGGGACGCGACGGGCGCGGACCGGGTGTACGCCTACGTCTTCGGCGACCGCGTCCCGCACTTCCACGTCAACCTGGCGCCGCACCGCGAGGGCGGGCCGCTGGTCGGGGGCCGCGGCCTGCTGGCGCCCGGCACGCCGGACGCCCCGGCGGAGGCCCACGAGGCCGCCGCCGGGGCGATCAGGGAGTCGTTCTAGGCGCCGCGGCGGGCCCGGAGCTTGGCGAGGGCCTCTTCGAGGAGGGCGTCGCCGTCGGCGTCGCTGCGCCGCTCGCGGACGTAGGCGAGGTGGGTCTTGTACGGCTCGGTCCGCGGCGCCGGCGGGGGGGCCTGCGGGTCCTGGCCGGCCGGCAGGCCGCAGCGCGGGCAGTCCCAGGTCTCGGGGACCTCCGCGTCGGTGGCGAAGGCCACCCGCGTCTCGTGTCCCGAGCTGCACCAGTAGCCGACCCGGTGCCGCGGGGCCGCCTCTCCACGCTCGGCCTCACCCATCGGACCCGCGCCGACCCGGGTCCCCCGGATCGCGTTGCCACCAGCCACGAGCGCCCCCTCGTTCCGACCTGCCTGCTGGATCGTCACGGCGCGTGGTCGCGCCGCCCGCGCAGTCTAGGGCCTGAGGGTGTCTCCCCGGTCACGATTTCGCCCCCCAGCACGGGGACGTGCTGGCACGGCCACTCCAGGGTCCCTCCGCCTGCGCCTGCGAGGCGGGGAGGAGGGGGAAGGGTGGTCCTCCTCCTACACCTTGAGCAGGATGCCGAGCGCCACGATGCACACCGTCCAGATCAGGCCGGTGAACACGGTGAGCCGGTTGAGGTTCTTCTCGACGACGGAGGAGCCGGACAGCTGGGAGGAGACCGCGCCGCCGAACATCGAGGACAGGCCACCGCCCTTGCCCCGGTGCAGCAGGATCAGCACCACGAGCAGCACGCTGGTCAGCACCAGCAGCACGTTGAGGACGAGCTCGACCATGGCTCCAGGGTAACCGGTGCCCGCAGGCGTCCCCGTCAGCGCACGCCCGCGGTGGCCAGGTCGTGCCCCGCGTAGGGCTCCATGACTAGTCCGTTGCGCAGCCGCTGCCCGGCCAGGAGCTGCACCCGCGTCTCCACCAGCGGCACGTAGGCGCCGGTCCCGCCGGCCGCCGTCGCGACCTCCCGCCAGGCGCCGCGCGCGGCCTCCGGGTCCGCGGCGGTCCGGGCGGCGTCGACCAGCCCGGAGATCGCGGGGTCGGTGAGCCGGGCGTAGTTGGTGTTGCCGACCGGGCTCACCGAGCGGCCGTCGACCAGGGGCACGAGGAACGAGCCCGGCGTCGGGAAGTCGGCGGTCCAGGTGGCCAGGACGATGCCGACGCCGCTGCGCGCCACGTTGTCGGGGCTGCCGACGTCGGTGGCGTAGAAGCTGGTGGCCGGCAGCGGGCGCACCTCCGCGGTGATCCCGACGCCGGCGAGCTGGCCGGCCACCTCCTCGGCCACCGCGACGCTCGCCTGGGCGTCGGGCACGGCGAGCACCGTGCTGAACCCGTCGGGCTGCCCGCAGGCGGCCAGCGCCTCCCGGGCGGCGCCGGGATCGGGGCCCGGGTCGGGGTCCTCGGGTCCGCCGCCGAGGGACCGCGGCCACAGCTGCGAGGTGCGGACGGCGTTGTCCGGGCCGCCGACGACCTCCTGGACGGCGCCGCGGTCGATCGCGGCGGCCACCGCGGCCCGGCAGTTCGGGTCGGTCATCGGCGCGACGTCGGTGGGCAGCGCGAGCAGCCGCACCGCGCCGGTGGTGAGGTCGTCGACCCGGTCGGACAGCGGCACGTCGCCCCCGGCGCCCTCGGCCAGCCGCGCCGCGGTGGCCGCGTGCAGGCCGGTGCCGGAGACGTCGACGTCGGCGGAGCCGGCGAGCAGCTGCTGGTCGCGCTCCAGGGTGGTCAGCCCGGTGCGGACGACGACGCGGTCGGGCAGCGCGGTCCGGACGTCGTCGGTGGCCGGGTCCCACTGCGGGTTGCGGTCGAGGACGATGCCGGTCGCGGCGTCGACGGTGGTGACCGCGTAGGGGCCGGAGGAGACCGGGTCGGTGCCGTAGCCGGCGCCGGTGTCGTTCTCGACCGGCACCGGGCTGCTGGAGGGCAACGCCAGCACGTAGGGGAAGTCGGGCTGGGCCGAGCGCAGCCGGAAGGTGATGGTGGCGTCGTCGGGCGTCTCGATGGCGGCCAGCCCGAGCTTGTCCGGCGCCTCGTCCTGGTAGGGCCCGGCGTAGGGGTTCTCGGGGTCGTCGAGCAGGTCGACGACGTAGGTGGGCCCGCCGACGACGACGTCGGAGGCGAAGGACCGCTCGATGCCGTACTTGACGTCGCGCGAGGTGATCGCCCGGCCGTTCTCGAACCGCACGCCCTGCTTGAGGGTGAACGTCCAGCTCAGGCCGCCGTCGGGGGTGGTGCCGAGGTCGGTGGCGAGGTCGGGCACCAGCTCGCCGGTGCGGCCGGGCTCGCCGGCGTAGGTGACCAGCGTGCGGGTGTAGAGCCGCATGAGGTTCCACACGCCGGGCTGGTAGGACCGCTGCGGGTCGAGGCTGTCGACCTCGCTGGTGACCACGCGCAGCGTGCCGCCGGTCGCGTCCGAGGGGGCGCGGACGCCGTCGACGCCCGCGTTCGGCCCGTCCCCGAGCACCGGGACGCCGCTGTCGCCGTCCCCGCCGCCGCTGCAGCCAACGGCCACCACGACGACCAGCAGGACGACGAGGGCGAGCCCGAGCACGCGGCCGGGGGTGCCGCGCAGCCACCCGGGCAGGCGGCGGCCCCGGGAGCGGGTGGGTCCCTGCAGCGTGCTGTCCACCCACCCGCTCCCGTGCGGCCGCGGGCTAGCTGCCGCCTGCGGCGATCCGACAGATCTGCGCGAACTCGTCGGCGTCCAGGCTCGCGCCACCGACCAGTGCACCGTCGACGTCCGGCCCGGCCAGGATCCCGGCCGTGTTCGCGGCCTTCACCGACCCGCCGTAGAGGATACGGACCGCCGCGGCCGTCTCCGGGCCGAAACGCCCGTCGAGGCGGGACCGGAGTGCGCCGCACACCTCCTGGGCGTCCTCAGGAGTGGCCACCTCGCCGGTGCCGATCGCCCACACCGGCTCGTAGGCCAGCACGACCGCGCGCACCTGGTCGGCCGACAGGCCCTCGAGGGCGGCGTCGAGCTGGTCGGTGCAGTGCCCGACGTGCTGCCCGGCGCGGCGGACGTCGAGGCCCTCCCCCACGCACAGGATCGGCGTGATGCCGTGCCGCAGTGCCGCCTGGACCTTGGCGGCCACCGTGGCGTCGTCCTCGCCGTGCAGCGCGCGCCGCTCGGAGTGGCCGACGACGACGAAGCCGCAGGCCAGCGCGGCGAGCATCGCGCCGCTGACCTCGCCGGTGTAGGCGCCGGAGTCGTGCGCCGACAGGTCCTGCGCGCCGTAGCCGACCGGCAGCTTGTCGCCGGCCACCAGCGTCTGCACGCTGCGCAGCGCGGTGAACGGCGGGAGCACGACGACCTCGGCGTCGTCGAGCTCGCGCTCCTTGAGGCTGAAGACGAGCTTCTGCACCAGGCCGATGGCCTCCAGGTGCGTCATGTGCATCTTCCAGTTGCCCGCGATCAGCGGGCGGCGGCCCTCGCGCGGGGCGCGCGGCGCGGTGCGGGCCATCAGGGCGCACCCCCGTCCGCGAGCACCGCGAGGCCCGGCAGCTCGCGGCCCTCGAGGAACTCCAGCGACGCGCCGCCGCCGGTGCTGACGTGCCCGTAGGCGGCCTCGTCGAGGCCGAGCTGCCGGACCGCGGCCGCGGAGTCGCCGCCGCCGACCACCGACAGCCCGTCGACGGCGGCCACGGCCTCGGCCACGCCGCGGGTGCCGGCCTGGAACGGCGCGAGCTCGAACACGCCCATCGGGCCGTTCCAGAACACCGTGCGGGCGCCGGCCAGCTCGCGGCCGAACGCCTCGACGGTGCGCGGGCCGACGTCGAGGCCCATCTGCCCGTCGGGGATCTGCTCGGCCGCGACGACGGCGGTGTCCACGTCGGCGCTGAACTCCGGCGCGACGACGACGTCGACCGGCAGCACGATCCGCTCCCCCGCCTCGGCCAGCAGCCGGCGGCAGGTGTCGACCTGGTCGGCCTCCAGCAGGGACGTCCCGACGCCGTGGCCCTGCGCGGCGAGGAAGGTGAAGCACATGCCGCCGCCGACCAGCAGCCGGTCGACCTTGGGCAGCAGCGCCTCGATGACGGCGAGCTTGTCGCTGACCTTCGAGCCGCCGAGCACCACGACGTAGGGCCGGTCGGGGTCGGTGGTCAGCCGCTGCAGCACGTCGAGCTCGGTGGCCACCAGCCGGCCGGCCACGTGCGGCAGCCGCTGCGCGACGTCGAACACCGACGCGTGCTTGCGGTGGACGGCGCCGAACGCGTCGTCGACGTAGACGTCGGCCAGCGCGGCGAGCCGGTCGGCCAGCCCGCCGCGCTCGGCGTCGTCCTTGCTGGTCTCGGCGGCCTCGAAGCGGACGTTCTCCAGCAGCAGCACGTCGCCGTCACCGAGCGCGTCCGCCTTGGCGCGGGCGTCGTCGCCCGCGACGTCGGCGGCCAGCGGGACCTCGGCGCCGAGCAGCTCGCCGAGCCGCGCGGCGACCGGGGCCAGCGAGTACTGCGGGTCGGGCGCGCCCTTGGGCCGGCCCAGGTGCGCGGCGACGACGACGCGGGCGCCGGCGTCCCGCAGCGCCGCGATCGTCGGGAGGCTGGCCCGGATCCGGCCGTCGTCGGTGATGGCCCCGGTCTGCTTGTCGAGGGGGACGTTCAGGTCGGCGCGCAGGAGCACGCGCCGGCCCGACACCCCCTCGGCGAGCAGGTCGTCGAGGGACCGCATCAGAGCGAGTTGCCGACGAGCTCGACGGAGTCGACCAGCCGGTTGGAGTAGCCCCACTCGTTGTCGTACCAGCCGAGGACCTTGGCCATCGGGCCGAAGACCTTGGTCAGCTTGGCGTCGTAGATGCACGAGGCCGGGTCGGTGACGATGTCGGAGGAGACGATCGGCGCCGACGTGTACTTGAGGATCCCGGCCAGCGGGCCGGACCCGGCGGCCTCGCGGTAGGCGGCGTCGATGTCGTCGGCCGAGGCCTCGCGGGTCAGCTGGACGGTGAGGTCGGTGGCCGAGCCGGTGGGCACCGGGACGCGGACGGCGTAGCCGTCGAGCTTGCCCTGCAGCTCCGGCAGCACCAGGCCGATCGCCTTGGCGGCGCCGGTCGAGGTGGGGACCATGTTGAGCGCGGCGGCGCGGGCGCGGCGCAGGTCCTTGTGCGGGCCGTCCTGCAGGTTCTGGTCGGCGGTGTAGGCGTGGATCGTCGTCATCAGGCCGCGCTCGATGCCGAAGGCGTCGTTGAGCACCTTGGCCAGCGGGGCCAGGCAGTTCGTGGTGCAGGACGCGTTGCTGATGATCGTCTGGGTGCCGTCGTACCGCTCGTGGTTGACGCCCATGACGATGGTGAGGTCGTCGCCGGTGGCCGGCGCCGAGATGACGACCTTCTTCGCGCCGCCCTTGTCCACGTGCTTGCGCGCGTCGTCGGCCTTGGTGAAGAAGCCGGTGGACTCGACGACGACGTCGACGCCCAGGTCGCCCCACGGCAGCGCGGCGGGGTCGCGCTCGGACAGGACCTGCATCGTCTTGCCGTTGATGTCGATGCCGCCGTCGGAGGCGGCGACCTCCTCCCCCAGCACCCCCAGGATGCTGTCGTACTTGAGCAGGTGGGCCAGGACCTCGGGGCTGGTCAGGTCGTTGACCGCCACGATCTCGATGTCCTTGCCACTGGCCGCGGCGGCACGCCAGAAGTTGCGCCCGATCCGGCCGAACCCGTTGATGCCCACGCGTACGGTCACGACTGACCTCCATGTGTCCCCGGCGACGCCCGTCGCCCCGGTCGGCCGCACGGCGCGCGGCCTCGATCGGCGACGACCCTATCGGCCGCGGCGGTGCCCGTCCGGATGAGGTCAGGCCCCGGCCACGAGCTCCGGGAGGTCCCCCGGCGGGGCCGGGACGGGCAGCACCGGGCCGGCGGCCGGCTCGGCGGCGACCACGCGGTCGCGGCCGGTCGCCTTGGCGGTGTAGAGGGCGCGGTCGGCGACCTCGAGCAGCGCGGCCGCGGAGGTGCCGTCGGCCGGGCAGACGGCGACGCCGATGCTCACGGTGACGGCGACGTCCTCGCCGTCGAGCAGGTGGCGGGTGGCGGCGACCTCGCGGCGGACCTGCTCGGCGCGGGCCAGCGCCTGGTCCCGCCCGGCGCCGGGCAGGACCACGACGAACTCCTCGCCGCCCAGCCGCGCGGCCGTGTCACCCTCGCGGACGGCGGCGGCCAGGGTGCCGGCGACGCCGAGGAGCACCCGGTCGCCGGAGGCGTGGCCGAAGCGGTCGTTGACGGCCTTGAAGTGGTCGACGTCGACGACGAGCAGGGACAGCTGCCCGGTGCGCGGGCGGCGGGCCAGGTCGGTCTCCAGCGCGCGGTCGAGGTGCCGGCGGTTGTGCAGCCCGGTCAGCGGGTCGCGGACGGCCTCCTCGGCGAGGACCGCGCGCAGCCGCTCGATGACCTCGACCTGCTCGGCCAGCTGCCGGTTGAGCCGCTCGACGGCGAGCTGCCGCTGCTGCTGCTCGCTCACGTCGCGGACGACGAGGATGCGGCCCAGCGCGCGGCCGCGGGGGTCGGCGACGGCGGAGTCGCGCACGTCGAGCCACACGCCGGGGCGGACCTCGGCGACGCGGTGGCCGTCGCGGCGCTCCGTGTTGAGCAGCACCCCGACCGCCCGGGGACCGGCGACGTCGTGGAGCGGCCGGCCGACGAGGTCGCCGTCGAGGTGGGGGCGCAGCTCCCGCAGCATCCGGGTGGCGGCGGGGTTGCAGTCGATGAGGACGCCGTCGGGGTCGACGACCAGCACGGCGTCGGGGACGGTCTCGACGACCTGCTCCCGGGCGACCGGCACCAGCCGCAGCAGGCCGCCGCGGAAGATGGCCCAGCAGTCGACGAGCCCGGTGAGCAGGAAGAACAGCGGGGTGACGTCGGTGCCGTGCCCGTCGAGCTGGCCGCCCACGGCGACCACGTTGCCGACCGTGGACAGGCACGCCGAGCCGAGCAGGATCCCGATCTGGCGGCGGAAGACGCCGGCGACGCGCAGCCAGCGGCGCGCGAGGACGGCGTAGGCCACCCCGATCAGTACGTACGAGTAGGCGGTGTGGGCGAGGAACAGCGGCCCGAAGGTGACCTGGGACTCCGCGCCGGCCGTGCCGGAGACCATGTCGGTCATCACGAGGTGGCGGGTCGCCGGGAGCCCCCCGGTCAGGACCAGCAGGACCGGCTCGACCGCCAGCAGCGCCGCGGCGCGGGGCGAGAGCCGCCACGAGGGGTCGGCCACGGTGCGGGCCAGCACCCAGGTGCCCACGACCACCAGCCCGACGGCGGCCATGAGCAGCGGGACGTAGACGCGCTGGACCGCCTCGCTGCCGGCCAGGTAGACGACCCCGTCGGCCGCCGACCAGGTGGCGACGCCGGCCATGGTGACCGCGAGCGCGGTGGCGGCCGGGGTGCGCCGCCGCCGGCGCCAGGCCAGGACGGCGGTGCCGACGGCAACCAGCGTGGCGCAGCCGAAGACGACGGCCCAGCTCCCCGCGGTCATGCCGCCTCCGCTCCGCGCCGGCGGGCCCGGACGGCCGCCTCTGTCCCGCCCATCGGCGGCCTCACGTGCGGCCTGCAGCGGCCCGGCCGGGCGCTCACCCCCACGGGTGACGACGACGGGGCGCCCCCCGCCGCAGCGGAGGGCGCCCCGTCGTCGTCCGTTCCGTGGCGCTACTGAGCGAGCATGTCGTCGGTGACCACCGACTCGGTGTCGGGGATGCCGAGGTCCTTGGCCCGCTTGTCGGCCATCGCCAGGAGACGCCTTATCCGGCCGGCCACGGCGTCCTTGGTCATCGGCGGGTCGGCACGCTGGCCGAGCTCCTCCAGCGAGGCCTGGCCGTGCTCCAGGCGCAGCCGGCCGGCGACCAGCAGGTGCTCGGGGGCGTCGCCGGCGAGGATCTCCAGCGCCCGCTCGACCCGCGCGCTGGCCGCGACCGCGGCGCGCGCGGACCGGCGCAGGTTGGCGTCGTCAAAGTTGGCCAGGCGGTTGGCGGTGGCCCGGACCTCGCGGCGCATCCGCCGCTCCTCCCAGGCCAGGACCGCGTCGTGGGCGCCCATGCGGGTGAGCAGCGCGCTGATCGCGTCGCCGTCGCGGACGACGACCCGGTCGGCGCCGCGGACCTCGCGGGCCTTGGCGGCGATGCCCAGCCGGCGGGCGGCGCCGACCAGGGCCATGGCCGCCTCCGGCCCCGGGCAGGTGACCTCGAGGGAGGAGGAGCGGCCGGGCTCGGTGAGCGAGCCGTGCGCGAGGAAGGCGCCCCGCCAGGCGGCCTCGGCGTCGTTGATGCTGCCGGAGACCACCGACGGCGGCAGGCCGCGCACGGGGCGCCCGCGCTGGTCGACCAGCCCGGTCTGGCGGGCCAGGCCCTCACCGTGCTTGGCGATCCGGACGAGGTAGCGCACGCCGCGGCGGATGTTGCCGCCGGCGAGCACGCTGACCCCGCTCGTGTAGCCGTAGACCTCGCTGATGTCCCGGCGCAGCCGGCGCGCGACCGATCCGGTGTCCAGCTCGGCCTCGATGACCACCCGGCCGCCCACGATGTGCAGGCCGCCGGAGAAGCGCAGGAGCGCCGTCACCTCGGCCTTGCGCTCGGAGGTGCGCGTGCACTCCACCCGCGACAGCTCGTCCTTGACCATGGCCGTCATCGCCACGACGACCACCCCCTGCTCTGCTGCGGCGCCATCCTCGGCGTCACCTCTCCCCCTCGTACCGTCCGGGCACCCCCGCTCCCGGTGCTCCGGCTGGGACCGTTCCCGCTCACCGCGCCCCGACCACCGAGCTCAGTGCGGCCGCCAGCCGCGCGGGGTCGTGGCGTGGTGATCCGTCGGGCGCGGCGACCGGAGCCAGGACCAACTCGGCGCCGCACTCGCGCACCGCTGACAGGAGACCACAGCGGTCAACCACCGATTCCGCATCCGCGACCACGGTGTGCAGCGCCACACCGCCCAGGTGCGCCTGCAGCACCCGCAGGTGCTCCTCCGGCGAGAAGCCGTCGGTCTCCCCCGGCTGCGGCTCCAGGTTGAGGACGACGACCACCCGGGCGCGGGTGGCGGCCAGCGCGGCGCGCAGCCGCGGCACCAGCAGGTGCGGCAGCACCGACGTGTACCAGGACCCGGGCCCCAGCGACACGACGTCGGCCGAGGCGATCGCCTCGAGGACGTCGGGGTGCACCGGCGGGTCCGACGGCGACACGAGGATGTCGCGCACCCGCCCCGGGGTCGACGCGATCGCGACCTGCCCGCGGATGGTGCGGGTGCGCGCGGGGTCGTCGGGGTCGGTCGTCTCCACCCGGGCGACGAGGTCCAGCGGCACGTCGGCCATCGGCAGCACCCGGCCGCAGGCGCCGACCAGCTCGCAGACCGCGTCGAGGGCGCGGACGGTGTCGCCACCGTGCAGCTCGACCAGCCCGGTGAGCAGCAGGTTGCCCACGGGGTGCCCGGCCAGCACGCCGGTGCCGCCGAGGCGGTGCTGCAGAAGCCGGGCCATCTCCTGCCGGCCGTGGTCCTCGCCGGCCAGCGCGGCCAGCGCCATCCGCAGGTCCCCGGGCGGCAGCACCGGCATCTCCCGCCGGATGCGGCCGGACGAGCCGCCGTCGTCGGCGACCGTGACGACCGCGGTGAGGTCGGGCGTGATCAGCCGCCAGGCGCCCAGCGCCGCTGCCAGCCCGTGGCCGCCGCCGAGGGCGACGACCCGCTGCGTGCCGCCCACTACTCGCGGCCCAGGTCGCGGTGGCGCGCGACCGCGTCGGTGCCCTCGGCGCGCAGCCGGCGGGCGAACTCCTCGGCGATGGCGACGCTGCGGTGCTTGCCGCCGGTGCAGCCGACCGCGAGCGTCAGGTAGCGCTTGCCCTCCCGCCGGTAGCCGGGGACGAGCAGCCGCAGGACCTCGGTGTAGCGGTCGAGGAACGGCCCGGCGTCGGCCTGGCCGAGCACGTAGTCGCGCACGTCGGCGTCCTGCCCGGTGTGCGGGCGCAGCTCGGGCAGCCAGTGCGGGTTGGGCAGGAACCGGGCGTCGACGACGAGGTCGGCGTCCAGCGGCAGCCCGTACTTGAAGCCGAAGCTGAGCACGGTCGCCGTCAGCGGCGGCGTGCGGCCCTCCCGGGCGAAGGCGTTCTCCAGCGTGGCGCGCAGCTGGTGCACGTTGAGGTCGCTGGTGTCGACCCACAGGTCGGCCTCGCCGGCGATGCCGGTGAGCAGCGCCCGCTCGGCGGTGATGCCGTCGATGAGCCGCCCGGAGCCCTGCAGCGGGTGCTCCCGCCGGTTGGACTCGTAGCGGCGCACCAGCACCTCGTCGCGGGCGTGCACGAACACCACCCGGGGGCGGTGGCCGGCCTCGGCGAGCACCCGGATGGCCTCCTGCAGGTCGCTGGAGAAGGCCCGGCTGCGGACGTCGACGACGGCGGCGAAACGGCGCACGTCGCCGCGGGCGCCGAGCTCCACCATCGGCAGCAGCAGTGCCGGCGGCAGGTTCTCGACGACGTACCAGCCGAGGTCCTCGAGCACCCGCCCGGCGGTGTTCTTGCCCGCGCCGGACAGCCCGGTGACGACGACGACCTCGACCGGCGGGGTCTCGGTGCTCGCCGGGTCCAGCCCGGCGGGGACGTCGGCGTGCGGGCCGTGCTGGCCGTCCGGGGACGGCACCGGCGCCGTCCCCGCGTCCTGCCCGGCGCTCACGAGGCGACCCGGCCGACCTCGGCGGTCTCCCCGGCCCCGGCGCGGGGGGTGCCCCGCTCCGCCGGCCCGCTGGGTGCCGTGGTGCTCTCCACGACGGTCTCCGCGGCCGCGTCCTCCTCCGCGGGACGGTCGGCGTCGTCCCCGGCGGCGGGCTCGGCGACGGCGGCCACGACCGCCTCCGCCGTCCGGCGGCCGATGCCGGGGACGGCCGTGAGCTCCTCCACCGTGGCCGCGCGCAGCCGCTTGAGGGACCCGAACTGCTTCATCAGCGCCTTCCGCCGCGTCTCCCCGAGACCGGGGACGTCGTCCAACAGGGAGACCAGCATGCTGACCGAACGCTTCTGCCGGTGGTAGGTGATCGCGAACCGGTGGGCCTCGTCCCGCACCCGCTGCAGCAGGTACAGCGCCTCGGAGGTGCGCGGCAGGATCACCGGGTCGCTCTCCCCGGGCAGCCACACCTCCTCCATCCGCTTGGCCAGCCCGCAGACGGCGACGTCGACGATGCCCAGCTCGTCCAGCGACCGGGCGGCGGCCGCCACCTGCGGGGCGCCGCCGTCGACGACCAGCAGGTTCGGCGGGTAGGCGAACCGGCGCGGCCGGCCCTCCTCCGCGGCGACGCCCTGCTCGTCGCGCCGGTCCGCCTCCTCCCTGAGGTGCCGGGCGAAGCGGCGCCGGACCACCTCGGCCATCGCCGCGGTGTCGTCGGTGCCCTCGTGCACGGCGAAGCGCCGGTAGTCGGACTTCTTCGCCAGCCCGTCCTCGAACACCACCATCGAGGCGACGACGTCGGTCTGCTGCACGTGGCTGATGTCGATGCACTCGATGCGCAGCGGCGCGTCGGGCAGCTCGAGCGCCTCCTGCAGCTCGCTGAGGGCGAGGCTGCGCGCGGTGAGGTCGCTGGAGCGCTTGACCCGGTGCCGGGCGAAGGCCTCCTTGGCGTTGCGCTCGACGGTCTCCAGCAGGCTGCGCTTGTCGCCGCGCTGCGGCACGCGCAGCGACACCCGCGACCCGCGCAGCTCGCTGAGCAGCTCCTCGTAGACGTCGGCGTCGTCGGGGAGCTCGGGGACGAGCACCTCCTTGGGCACCGACTCACCCGCCTCGAAGGAGCCGGTCTGCTCGTCGACGCCGCCGTAGACCTGCAGGAGGAACTGCTCCACCAGCTCGCCGGTGCTGACCTCCTCGACCTTGTCGATGATCCAGCCGCGCTGGCCGCGCACCCGCCCGCCGCGGACGTGGAACACCTGGACGGCGGCCTCGAGCTCGTCCTGGGCGAAGGCGACGACGTCGGCGTCGGTGCCGTCGCCGAGGACGACGGCCTGCTTCTCCATCGCGCGCCTGAGCGCTCCAAGGTCGTCGCGCAGCCGCGCGGCCCTCTCGTACTCCATGGCCTCGGCGGCCTCGGCCATCTCCCGCTCGAGCCGCTTGACCATGAGGTCGGTGCGGCCGGCCATGAAGTCGCAGAAGTCGTCGACGATCGCCCGGTGCTCCTCGGCGCTGACCCGGCCCACGCAGGGCGCGGCGCACTTGCCGATGTAGCCGAGCAGGCAGGGCCGGCCGATCTGCCCGGCGCGCTTGAAGACGCCGTTGGAGCAGGTGCGGGCCGGGAAGACGCGGGTGAGCGTGTCGAGGGTCTCGCGGATGGCCCAGGCGTGCGCGTAGGGGCCGAAGTAGCGGACGCCCTTCTTCTTCGGCCCGCGCATCACCTGCAGCCGGGGGTACTCCTCGTTCAGCGTCACGGCGAGCGACGGGTAGCTCTTGTCGTCGCGGTAGCGGACGTTGAACCGCGGGTCGAACTCCTTGATCCAGTTGTACTCGAGCTGGAGGGCCTCGACCTCGGTGCCGACGACGGTCCACTCGACGCTCGCCGCCGTCGTGACCATCTGCCGGGTGCGCGGGTGCAGGCCGGCGACGTCGGCGAAGTAGCTGTTCAGCCGCTGGCGCAGGTTCTTGGCCTTGCCGACGTAGATGACGCGGCCGGAGGGGTCGCGGAACTTGTAGACCCCGGGCGACTCGGGGATGGAGCCGACCGCCGGGCGGTACGTGGACGGGTCGGGCACGCACCCACAGTAGGTGCCGCGGGCGACGATCCGCCCCTCGCGGGGCGTGGACGTGGCCACGGGGACGACACCGGTGTGGTTCCCGGGGGACCTCCGCCTCTGGACCGCCGTCCCGGACCCGGGTCAGCCTCGGTCGGTCAGTCGTCCGCCCCCGGGGGTGCGCCCATGAGCTCGACGCAGGACCCGACGACCCGGGCCCGCACGGCGGCGGTCCCGGAGCCCCGGACGGCGCCGCCGGCCCTGACCGACCCGCTGACCGACCTCGCGACCTTCCCCCTCGTCGAGGCCCTGTTCGGGCGGCGCTCCCGGCGGTTCGCCCTGGGCGACGAGATCCCGGACGGCCCGCTCGCCTACCGGTCACGGCACGAGCCGGTGCCGCTGACCGAGCTCGAGCGGATGCTGGTGCTCACCGCCATGGGCGGGACCACGGGCTGGCACCACTCGATCACGCGCAACGCCCACTACGCGCCCCACCCGGCGAACTACGCGGGCGGCGCGGCCGGGCGCACCTTCCCGTCGGCGGCCGGCTTCCACACGGCCGAGCTGTTCTTCACCGACGACTCCGGCGTGTACTTCTTCCCCACCCGGGACGCCGGCGCCCTGGTCGACCCGGCCACCGAGGAGGTCACCGCCGAGCTGCTGGTGGAGCGGCACCGGGGCCGGGTGCGGCAGCTCTCCGACCGGCGGCTGCACCTGCCACGCGAGGAGCCCCACCTGGAGGGGCACAACACCTGGTGCGTCAACGTGCCGGGCTCGCTCCTGGCCGTCCCGGTCGCCGACGTCGCCCAGCACCTGCTGGCGATCCTCTGCTTCTTCACGCAGAACGGGTACGCGGTCTTCGACGACGTCAACGGGCGCGAGATCCCCGGGCTGGAGCGGTTCCGCCACCTGGTGGACGTCGACGCGCCCTTCCCGCTCACCTTCACCGAGCAGTACGCGCTCACCGAGGCCACCGCGGAGCTGGCCACCAGCTGCTACGCCGGGGTGCTCGTGCTCCAGGCGATGGGGCTGGGCGGGTGGATGTTCGACGGGATCGACCGGTTCTCGGTGCTCGGCGCCTCCGGGGACCCCGACGTCCCGGGGCTGGGCTTCCGCTACGACACCGACGAGCGCTGGGCGGTGCCGAACCCGACCGGGCTGCCGGGCGTCTTCGAGGCGTTCTGCCCGCCGCACCACGCGGACATGGCCGCGGCGGTCGAGGCCTTCGCCGAGCGCAAGTTCGGCGAGGGCGGCCCGTTCAACCCCCGCACGCCCGGCCCGTGGACCGACAGCCCCGGCTTCCGGGGCAGCGCGCAGGTCCACGACGCGGAGTTCAAGGCGTGCGTAACGCTGCAGGCCCAGTACGTGCTGGACACCTTCGGCAAGTTCCCCGGCACCGTGCCGACGGTGTTCGTCCTCAACTACGTGCAGGCGCACCACCTCGACCTGGAGTTCTACGACCGCTTCTTCCGGCCAGGCTCCTACCTGCGGACGCACGCCGAGCACGCGCAGCGGTGGCACCCCTGAGGAGCCCGCCCCGTGAGCGGCCCCCCGGCCGGTGGAGGCAACGGGTCGGGTGGGGTCGGGGTGGGGTCAGCCGCCGATCCGGGAGTCCAGCCAGGCCAGCAGGTCGGCGGTCACCTCGTCCCGGTTGGTCTCGTTGAACACCTCGTGCCGGGCGTCGGGGTAGACGTGCTGCTCCACCGGCAGGCCGCGGTCGCGCAGCAGGCCGGCGAGCGCGGTCACCTGGGCCGCGTCCTCGCCGCCGACCGGGTCGCGCTGCCCGGCCAGCAGCAGCACCGGCAGCCCGTCCGGCAGTCCGGCGACGGCCTCGGGGGTCGCGGCGCGGGCGACGAGGGCGAACATGCCGGCGCCGTAGCGGTGGCTGGGCGGGACGTCGTCGCCGCACAGCGGGTCGGCGAGGTAGGCGTCGACCTCCGCCGGGTCGCGGCTGAGCCAGTCGTAGGGCGTGCGCGCCGGCTCGAACGGCGCGTTGAAGGCACCGAGGGCGTCCATCGGCCGGTCGCCCAGGCCACCGGCCACCGCGGCCTCCAGCTGCTCCGCCGTCGCGGCGAGGTGCGGCGCCACGCCGATCGGGCCGGACAGCACCAGCCCGGCCAGGCCGTCGCCGTCCCGCTCGGCCGAGGCCAGCGCGACCGCCGAGCCGAGCGAGTGGCCGAGCAGGACGTAGGGGACGCCGGGGTGGTCGGCGGTCAGCCGCCGCCCGAGCTCGCGGACGTCGTCGAGGACGTGGTCGCTGCCCGCGCCGTCGCCGAAGCGGCCGGGGCCGGTCGAGCGCGCGGTGAGCCCGTGGCCGCGCTGGTCCTGCGCGGCCACGGCGAACCCGCGGGCGGTGAGCGCGGCGGCCAGGCGGCCGTAGCGGCCGGCGTGCTCGGAGAGCCCGTGCACGACCTGCACGACCGCGCGCACCTCGCCGTCGGGGGTCCAGCGGCGCTCGGCCAGCCGCGTGCCGTCCGCGGCGGGGACGAGGGTGGGGTCGGCGGACAGGGTCATGGAGCTGGCCTCCTCGGACGTCGTCGTCGGAGGCCAGCCTGCCGGTCCGCCCGTCCCGCCGCAGGGCGGGCAGGGGTCAGCCGGCCGGGCGGGAGCGGTGCAGCGCCGGCAGGTGCACCGCCGCGACGGCGCGCCGGCCCAGGCGGACGGCGCGGGCGCCCAGCAGGAGCGTCGCGACCAGCCCGACACCGCCGGCGACGACCGCGACCGCACCGGGGACGGCCTCGCCGGTGACGGCGAGGGCCGCGACGGTCACGAGCGCGACGAGCACCAGCGTGGAGCGGATCCCGTCACTGGGCCGGGGCTGACCGCAGTGCGCCAGGTCGGGATCGCAGTCGGGCGTGAGCGCGCTCATGGGCGACTCCTCCATCGAGGACCCCGTCACGCCGTCCGACGGCGTGACGTCCGTCACACGGACGATAAGCGCTGTGACGCCCGGCGATCAAGCCGACGCCGCGGGCGGGCCCTTCACGGTGAGGATCGGGCAGTCGACGGTGAGCAGGATCCGCTGGGCCGCGCTCCCCATGAGCAGCTTGCCGACGGCGCTGCGCCGGCGCAGGCCGATGACCAGCAGCTCCGCGCCGGACTCGGAGACGGCGTCGGCGAGCTCCTCGGCGACGTCGCGGCCGATCGGCTGGCGCAGCTCGACGGGCAGGCCGGACACGGTGAGCTCGTCCTGCAGCCGGCGCAGCGGGGCGCCCTGCAGGTACTCCTCGTCGACCAGCGCGTCGCCGCGGCTGCTGTTGACCACGACCAGCCGGGCGCCGCGGCGGTGCGCCTCGGCCAGGGCGTGCTCGAGCGCCGCCTGCCCGCGCGGGGTGGGCACGTGCCCGACGACGACCACCGGTTGCCGGCTCACCGCTCCTCCTCCCCGTCGGCGGGCGCGCCGACGCGCTCGTGGTGGCTTTGTTCGGAGTGACGCAGCCCCTCCCCCGCCTGCAGCTCCTCCGGGGTGGAGCGGCGGCCCCGCACCGCCCGCAGCACCACCGGCAGCACGAGCGCCAGCAGCGCCAGGAACAGCACGACCCGGCTGAACCAGGTCTCGACCAGCACGCCGAGGTCGCCGCCGCTGATCGCCAGCGCGCGCCGGAGGTTGGTCTCGGCGACCGGGCCGAGGATCAGCCCGATGACCGCGGGGGCGACCGGCCAGCCGTAACGGCGCATCGCGAACCCCAGCAGGCCGAGGACCAGCAGCAGGGCCAGGTCCAGCGGGTCGGCGTTGACCGCGTAGCAGCCCAGCGAGGCGAACAGCAGGATCCCGGCGTACAGGTAGGGCCGCGGGACGCGCAGCAGCTGCACCCACACCCGGGCCAGCGGCAGGTTGAGCACCAGCAGCATGACGTTGCCGACGAGCAGCGCGGCGATCAGCGTCCACACCAGCGAGGACTCGGTGGACAGCAGCGTCGGGCCGGGCTGGATGCCGTAGCCCTGGAAGGCGGCCAGGATGATCGCCGCGGTGGCGGAGGTGGGCAGCCCGAGGGTGAGCAGCGGGACGAGCACGCCCGCGGCCGCGGCGTTGTTGGCCGCCTCGGGCCCGGCGACGCCCTCGATCGCGCCCCGGCCGAACTCCTCCGGGTGCTTGGTCAGCTTCCGCTCCGCCGCGTAGGACAGGAACGTCGGGATCTCCGCGCCGCCGGCCGGCAGCGCGCCGAGCGGGAAGCCCAGCGCCGTCCCGCGCAGCCACGGGCCGACCGAGCGGCGCAGGTCGCGGCCCGTGAACCAGGGCCCGGAGGCGGCCATCACCTGCACCGGCCCGCGGCGCAGCCGGGAGGCGACGTACAGCGCCTCCCCGACGGCGAACAGCGCGACCGCCACGACGACGACGTCGATTCCGTCGGCCAGCTGCGGGACCCCGAGGGTGAACCGCTCCTGCCCGGTGAGCACGTCGGTGCCGACCAGCCCCAGGTAGAGGCCGATGCCGAGGGAGGCCAGCCCGCGCAGCGGCGAGGCGCCGAGCACCGTGGCCACCGCGACGAAGGCCAGCACGGCGAGGGCGAAGTAGTCGGCCGGGGTGATGCCGATGGCCAGCTCGACGACGGTCGGCGCGACCAGCGCGAGCAGCAGCGTGGCGATCGTGCCGGCGACGAACGACCCGATCGCCGCGGTGGCCAGCGCGGCGGCGCCGCGGCCGGCCTTGGCCATCCGGTTGCCCTCGAGCGCGGTCATGATCGAGCTGGACTCGCCGGGGGTGTTGAGCAGGATCGACGTCGTCGACCCGCCGTACATGCCGCCGTAGTAGATGCCGGCGAACATGATGAACGCCGTCGTCGGCTCCAGGGTGTAGGTGACCGGCAGCAGCAGCGCGACGGTCATCGCCGGGCCGATGCCCGGGAGCACGCCCACCGCGGTGCCGAGCAGCACGCCGAGCAGCGCGAACAGCAGGTTGACCGGGGTGAGCGCGTCGGCGAACCCGGCGGCCAGGTCCGACAGGGCGCCCATCAGAACCAGCTCGTCGCCAGCTCGAGGAGGGTGCCGCCGGGCAGCGCGACGCCGAGACCCTTGACGAACACGGTCCAGACGACGACCGAGAGCACCCCGCCGGCGAGCAGCGGACGCACGATGCCGCGGGCGCCGAGGGCCCAGGCGACGAGCGCGAACATCAGCGTGACCGCCAGCGGCCAGCCGATGACGTTGATGAGCAGCGCGTGGCCGAGGAACGCGACGGCGACGATCCCGACCGCGGCCCACGACGTCGGGGCGTCGGGGTCGACGTCCTCGCTCTCGTCGGAGGGCCCGCGGTCGCCCTTGAGCACGCGGTAGCCCAGCGCCAGCGCGGTGGCCAGGACGACCCCGCCGACCAGGTAGGGGAAGAACCGCGGGCCGATGGTGTTCGCCGAGCCGGGGACGGCGATGTTCGCGGCGTCGAGGACCAGGTAGAGCCCGAGCGCGCCGAGCAGCACCACCATGGCCAGCTCGCCACGGCTGACCCCGGTCCGCGGCGGGGTGGGGTGCCGCGACTCGGCGGCGTCGTGCGTGCCGGTGGCGTCGGCGGTCGACACGTCCGGGTCCGGCGACGCGCCGCTCACTGCACGAGCCCGATCTGCTCGAGGATCGCGCGCACCCGCTCCTCCTCGTCGGCCAGGAACCGGCCGTACTCGTCGCCGGTGAGCAGCAGGTCGTCCCAGCCGTTGGTCTCGACCGCCTCGGCCCACTCGGGGGTGTCGTGGACGTCGACGACGAGCTGCGTGAGGTCCTCGCGCGCCTCCCGCGACATGCCGGGCCGGGCCATGAAGCCGCGCCAGTTGGAGACCTCGACGTCGAAGCCGGACTCGACGAGGGTCGGGACGTCGGGCACCTGCTCGGAGCGCTCGGCCGTGGACACCGCGAGGCCGATCAGGTCGCCGGTGCGGACCTGCTCGCCGTAGTCGGTGGGGCCGGAGATGCCGGCGGCGACCTGGTTGCCGAGCAGCGCGGCGAGCGACTCCCCGCCGCCGGAGAAGGCGATGTAGTTGACCTGCGCGGGGTCGATGCCGGCGGCCTCGGCCAGCAGCCCGGCGAGGATCTGGTCGGTGCCGCCGGCCGACCCGCCGGCGATGGGGGTGCCGGCCGGGTCGGCGGCCCACGCCTCCACGAACCCCTGGACGTCGGTGTAGGGCGCCTCGGCCGGGGCGACGATGAGCTCGGTCTCGCCGATCAGCCGGGCGATCGGGGTGACGTCGGAGAGCCGGGTGGAGGAGTCGTTGGTGTCGACGGCGCCGACCATGACCAGGCCCATCATCATGAGCAGCGCGTCGTCGGTCTCCCGGGCGAGCTGGCCGAGGCCGATCGTGCCGCCGGCGCCCTCGACGTTGAAGACCTGCACGTTGCGGGCCAGGCCGCTGGTCTGGACGACCCGCTGGAAGACGCGCGCGGTGGTGTCCCACCCGCCGCCGGGACTGGCCGGGGCCATGACCCGCAGCCGGGAGAGGTCGCCGGGCTGGACGACCGTGCCGGCGCACCCGGTGAGCGCCCCGGCCGCGGTCGCCAGGGCCGGGGCAGCCAGCGCCCCGGCGAGGAACGACCTCCGGCTGAGCGGCACGGACAACCCCCAGGTGTGACGGCGGTCACGCGGGACGCTAGACCCGGCGCGACTCCCCGGCCACCGCGGGGCCCCCCGACGACACCCTGGCGGCCGGGCCGGGGACCGCGACGCGGTCCTGCCGGGCCCGGCCGGCGGGGTCACGCCGACGGCGGCGGCTTCATCTGCGCGATGCGGACGGAGTTCCCGAACGGGTCGCGGAAGCCGAAGTCGATGCCGTAGGGCTGCACCACGGGCTCCTCCGGCAGGTCGACGCCCTTCTCCTTGAGCGCGGCGTGCGTCTTGTGCGCGTCGTCGGTGGTGAGGAACAGGTGGCCGCCGCCGGCGCCCTTGGTCACCAGGTCGCGCACCGTGTCGGCGATCTCCGGGCTCACCGACGGCGGGGCGGGGCGCTCCAGCAGCACGGCGTGGCCGGGGTCGCTGGGCAGGACGACGGTGAGGAAGCGCATCGGCCCGAACTGCTGGTCGGTCTGGACCTCGAAGCCGAGCTTGCCGACGTAGAAGTCCAGCGCCTGGTCCTGGTCGAGGACGTAGAGGGAGGTGATCGAGATGGAGGTCAACATGCCGACGACGCTAGGGGCGGGCGCCGGCGGCGGGCTTCTCCGGAACTGCTGTCTTCTCGCCCGTCTCGCCGTCCGGCTCCTGGCCCGGCTCCTGGCCCGGCTTCTGGCTGGGGCGCAGCCAGCGCATGCCGAAGCAGGAGGGCACCGGCGCCAGCGGCCCGCGCCTCCGGTAGGCGCTCGGCGGCTCGCCCACGACGTCGGCGAAGACCCGGCTGAACGTGCCGAGGCTGGAGAAGCCGACGGCCATGCAGATGTCGGTGACCGTGCGGTCGGTGCTGCGCAGCAGGAACATCGCCCGCTCCACCCGGCGGCGCTGCAGGTACCGGTGCGGCGTCTCGCCGAAGGTCTCCTTGAAGGTGCGGATGAAGTGCGCCTCGGAGACGTGCGCGACGCGGGCGAGCGCCGGGACGTCCAGCGGCTCCCCGTAGGAGCGGTCCATCTCGTCCCGCGCGCGCAGCATGCGCCGGTTCGAGTCCTCGCTGGCCCGGCTCACCCGGGCAGCATCGCAGGGTCGGAACGGGTTCCTGCGGCGTGACGGCGGCACGTCACTCCCGCGGAGGGTGACCCCCGGCCGGGCCGTGCTGCTGCGTCACGCCGTGAGCTCGCGGCACTGCGGGCACCGGTCGGGAGCGCCCGCCCAGGGCGCGTCGAGCACCTGCACGATCGCCCCGCAGAGCGCGACCTCGTTCTCCCCCGTCAGCTCCTCTGCGCTGCGGTGCACCTCGACGGCGTGCACGAGCCCCGCCTCCCCGCCCGGGCTCATCCGTGGGGGCCAGCAGGACCGCGGCCGGCCGCAGAGGAGGCTCGTGCCGACCGCACTGACTGTTCGGTCAGTAATCACACCCCCAGGGTGCCCCGGATCACATCCGGCCGCGTCTCGGACGGCGGTGTCTCGTTACCGCTTCCGACATTCCCACTGCTCAGCGTCTTGTTCGGTCACCTCGTCGAACGGTGTGGTCGAACACGTGGACGACGTGCTGACCGCTCCGGTGCCCGTGGCGCCGGCGGTCGGGCTGTCGTCCGGGCCGCTGGCCGGCTACTGCGCCGCCACCACCGCGGCAAGCACCAGGCACCGGGCCGGCGCCATGAGCGGGCGCCCGACGGCACGCTCACCGTCACCACTCCCACCGGCCTCACCGCGACGACCACCCCACCGCCCTACTGAGGCGGGACCGGGGCGGAGGCGTGGACGCAAGCCCGAGCGTTGACCGGTCCGGGGCCCGCGGACACGATGACGGGCGCACGTCGCGCACGGCCGCCCTGCCGCGCGCCGGCCCCGGGCGACGGGAGCGACCATGGCGGACACGGAGACGATCACGGTGCCCCACCTCGGCACCTCGACCATCGGCTACCGGTTCGGCCGGCCCTACGACCCCTCGCTCCCGACGCTGGTCCTGGTCAACTCCTTCACCACGTCCGCCGAGCTCCACCGGCCGCAGTTCGCCGACGAGGACCTCGCCGCCACCGCCGACCTGCTCGCCCTGGAGCCCTACGGCCACGGCCGCACGCGTGCCTCGTACGAGCAGTTCACCTACTGGGACTCGGCCATCGCCGACCTGCAGGTCCTCGACGCGCTCGGCATCCCCGAGGTCTTCGTCCTGGGCACGTCGCAGGGCGGGTGGATCGCTGCCCGGATGGCCGTGCTGGCGCCACGCACCGTCAGGGGCATCGTCCCCCTGGGCACCTCGATGGACCACGAGAGGATGGACCACGAGAGCCCGCGCAGCCGCGACCTGGGCTGCTGGGACGGCGTCACCTTCTGCACCCCGGCCATCGACGCGCTCGCCGGGGCGGTCGGCGACGACTGGGCGATCCCGGTGGAACTGGTCGACGCCACGCTCGCCGAGGGCCTCGGGGAGGACGTGTCACCGGCCGAGCGCTCGTTCTGGCACGAGACGCACCAGCGGAACTACACCGGCGACGACGGCCGCCGCCGACTCCGGCTCTCCAGCATCAACCTGCGCGACCGCGACGGCCTGCACGGCCGCCTGGACGACGTGCAGTGCCCGGTCCTGTGGATGCACGGCACCGAGGACCCGGTCCACTCCGTCGCGAACGCCGAGGAGGAGATCCGGCTCTTCACGAACAGCGCCGACGCCGAGCTGCGCGTGGTCGACGGCGGCCGGCACTTCCTGAGCGCCTCGCACCCCGCCGAGGTCGACCGGGCCACGATCGACTTCATCCGACGCTGGACGTAGCGCCGCCCTTTCCGGGGCTCCCGTGCCGACCGTCCGCGGACCCACGACGCCACCCCGCCTGCTCGTCACGGGGCTGCTGGCCCTCGTCCTCGCGCTGGCCGCACCCGGCACCGCGTCGGCGCACCCGCTGCTGCTCGCCACCGAGCCGGTGGCCGACAGCACCGTGATGACGACCCCGCAGGCGGTCACCCTGACCTTCGCGGCCCGGCCCGCGGGCGGCGAGGTCACGGTCACCGGGCCCGACGGCGCGTCCGCCGGCGCCGGGCCGGTGGTGCTCGACGGCGCCGTCCTGGTCGCGCCCGTCGCCCTCACCGCAGCCGGCCGGCACGCCGTCACCTGGTCGGCGGTCTCCGACGACGGCCACCGGCAGCGCGGCGAGTTCGTCTTCTACCACGCACCGGTGGCGCCGCCGTCCGCGCTCGCGCCGGCTGCGAGGACACCGCCGCCTGCCGCCGGGGAAGCCGCCCGCACCGGCACGGCGTCCACCCCGGCCGACGGCGGCGCAGCCGCCCGGGCGCTGCCGGTCCTCCTGGCCGTCGTGCTGGCGGCCGCCCTGGCCGGGCTCCTCGCCCGGCGCGGACGCCGCTGAGGCAGGCGCGTCGAGCTCAGTCCGCCTGCTCCCACCGCCCGCCCGAGCGGGTCACCCGGCCGCGCGCCAGCTGCGGGAAGTGGGCGCCCACGCCGGACGTCCCCTCCTCCCCCAGCACCTGCCACAGCCGCCGGCGGGTGCGGTCGGCCAGGGCGGCGTCGACGTCGCCCATCGAGCGCCAGCCGGGCTCGGCCAGCTGCACCGGGCAGGTGATGGCGTCGCCGAGCAGCACCAGGCGCTCGTCGCCGGAGGTCACCGACACGGCCAGGTGACCCGGCGTGTGCCCGGGCGTCAGCACTGCCTCCACCCCGGGCGTCACGGTGGCGTCCCCGGTGAGCGGCCGCAGCCGTGCGGTGCCGGCCCAGCGGCGGAAGCCGGTGCGGACGTGCCCGGCCATCTCCCCCGGCCCGTCGACGAAGTGCGCCCTGTCGGCCGCGCCGAACCAGATCGTCGCGCCGGGGAACACCGGCTCGCCGCCGGGCCCGAACAGCCACCCGACGTGGTCGGCGTGCAGGTGCGTGCAGACGACGTCGGTCACGTCGTCCGGGTGCACCCCGAGCGCCCGCAGGCCGGTCGGCAGCTGCCCGCCGACGAGCAGCATCCGGTCCGGCAGGCTCTGCGCCTCCGGCCCCATCCCCGCGTCGACGAGCACGACCCGGCCGCCGGTCCGGACGACGAAGCAGCCGATCGGCAGCCACGCCGCGTCGTCCCGGTCGAACAGCTCCGGGTGCGCGCCGGCCGGGACGTCCCCGCCGAAGTAGCTCCGGCGGGCGACGAACGTCCCGTCCGCGACGGCGTCGACCCGCACCGTCCCGACGCGCACCCGGTCCTGCTCAGCTCGCGCGCTTGCGCGTGGCCCGCTTCTTCGGGCCGGCGGCGGCGGCCTCGATCGCACCGGCGTCGAGCAGCGGCACCAGGTACCGGCCGGTGTGCGACTCGGGCACCGACGCGACGAACTCCGGCGGCCCCTCGGCCACGACCGTGCCGCCGCGGAACCCGCCCTCGGGCCCCATGTCGATCAGCCAGTCGGCGCTCTTGATCACGTCGAGGTTGTGCTCGATGACGATGACCGAGTTGCCCTTCTCCACCAGGCCCTGCAGCACCTGCAGCAGCTTGCGGATGTCCTCGAAGTGCAGGCCGGTGGTCGGCTCGTCGAGGACGTACACGCTGCGGCCGTTGGACCGCTTCTGCAGCTCGCTGGCCAGCTTCACCCGCTGCGCCTCGCCGCCGGACAGCGTCGTCGCCGGCTGGCCGAGCCGCACGTACCCGAGGCCGACGTCGGTCAGCGTGCGCAGGTACCGCGAGATCGACGGGATCGCGGCGAAGAAGTCCGCGGCCTCCTCGATCGGCATGTCCAGGACCTCGGCGACCGTCTTGCCCTTGTAGTGCACCTCGAGCGTCTCCCGGTTGAACCGGGCGCCCTTGCACACCTCGCACGGGACGTAGACGTCCGGCAGGAAGTTCATCTCGATCTTGATGGTGCCGTCGCCGGAGCACGCCTCGCAGCGCCCGCCCTTGACGTTGAAGGAGAACCGCCCCGGCTGGTAGCCGCGGATCTTCGCCTCCGACGTCTGCGCGAACAGCTTGCGGACCTGGTCCCAGACGCCGGTGTAGGTGGCCGGGTTGGACCGCGGGGTCCGCCCGATCGGCGACTGGTCGACGTGCACGACCTTGTCCAGGTGCTCCAGGCCGGTGACCGTGCGGTGCCGGCCCGGCACCATCCGCGCCCGGTTGAGCTGGTTGGCCAGGACCGTGTAGAGGATGTCGTTGACCAGGCTGGACTTGCCCGACCCGGACACCCCGGTGACGCCGACCAGCAGGCCCAGCGGGAACGTGACGTCGACGCCCTTGAGGTTGTGCTCCCGGGCGCCCTTGACCACCAGCTCGCGCCCGGGCTGCGGCTGCCGCCGCACCTTCGGCACGGTGATCTCCTTGCGGCCCGACAGGTACTGCCCGGTCAGCGACCGCTCGCTGGCCAGCAGCTCCGACACCGGCCCGCTGACGATCACCTCGCCGCCGTGCTCGCCGGCGCCCGGGCCGATGTCGACCACCCAGTCGGCGGTCTTGATCGTGTCCTCGTCGTGCTCGACGACGATGAGCGTGTTGCCCATGTCCCGCAGCCGGACCAGCGTCTCGATCAGCCGGGTGTTGTCCCGCTGGTGCAGTCCGATCGACGGCTCGTCGAGCACGTACAGGACGCCGACCAGCCCGGAGCCGATCTGCGTGGCCAGCCGGATCCGCTGCGCCTCGCCGCCGGCCAGCGTCGCCGCCGGCCGGTCGAGGGACAGGTAGTCCAGGCCGACGTCGACGAGGAACGACAGCCGCGCCTGGATCTCCTTGAGCACGCGGTCGGCGATCGCCCGCTCGCGCTCGCCCAGCTCCAGGGCGCCCAGCCAGTCGGCGGCCTCGCCGATCGACAGGCCGGTCACCTCGGCGATCGAGCGGCCGGTGAGCTTGACCGCGAGGATCTCCGGCTTGAGCCGGGTGCCGTGGCAGACGGGACAGGGCACGTCGCGCATGTAGCCCTCGTACTTGTCCCGCATGTAGTCGCTGTCGGTGTCCTCGTGCCGGCGCTCGAGGAACGGCAGCACGCCCTCGAACGCGGCGTAGTAGCTGCGCTCGCGGCCGTAGCGGTTCTTGTACCGGACGTGCACCTGGTCCGGGGAGCCGTGCAGGACGGCCTTCTGCACCCTGGCCGGGAGCTTCTCCCAGGGGGTGTCCATGGAGAAGCCCAGCTGGTCGGCCAGCCCGGACAGCAGCCGCTGGAAGTACTCGTTGCTCATCGAGCCGGCCCACGGGGCGATCGCGCCCTGCGCCAGGCTCTTCTCCGGGTCGGGGACGACGAGGTCGGGGTCGACCTCCTTGCGCGTCCCGATGCCGGTGCACTCCGGACAGGCGCCGAACGGCGAGTTGAACGAGAACGAGCGCGGCTCGAGCGCCTCGAACGACAGGCCGTCGTCGACGCAGGCCAGGTGCTCGGAGAAGGTCCGCTCCCGCACCGGGTCGTCCTCGGGCAGGTCGACGAAGTCGAGGACGACGAGGCCGCCGGCGAGGCCGAGCGCGGTCTCGACCGAGTCGGTGAGGCGGCGCTTGGCGCTCTCCTTCACCGTCAGCCGGTCGACGATCACCTCGATCGTGTGCTTCTCCTGCTTCTTGAGCTTCGGCGGCTCGGTCAGCGGGTGCACCACGCCGTCGACCCGGACGCGGGAGAAGCCCTGCGTCTGCAGCGAGCTGAACAGGTCCACGTACTCGCCCTTGCGCGCCCGCACGACCGGGGCGAGCACCTGGAAGCGGGTGCCCTCCTCCATGGCGAGCACCTGGTCGACGATCTGCTGCGGCGTCTGCCGGGCGATCGGCTTGCCGCAGTTGGGGCAGTGCGGCTGGCCGGCGCGGGCGTAGAGCAGCCGGAGGTAGTCGTAGACCTCGGTGATGGTGCCGACGGTCGACCGCGGGTTGCGGTTGGTCGACTTCTGGTCGATCGACACCGCGGGCGACAGGCCCTCGATGAAGTCGACGTCGGGCTTGTCCATCTGGCCGAGGAACTGGCGGGCGTAGGCCGACAGCGACTCGACGTAGCGCCGCTGGCCCTCGGCGAAGATGGTGTCGAAGGCCAGGCTCGACTTGCCCGACCCGGACAGCCCGGTGAAGACGATCAGGGCGTCGCGGGGCAGGTCGATGTGGACGTCCTTGAGGTTGTGCTCACGGGCGCCGCGGACGACGAGACGGTCCAAAGTGATCCCTGTCGGTCAGCCGGGCCGGCCGGTCTCGCCGGGCCGCGGTCAGTGTGTCGAGATGTCGATACGGGCAACGCCGTCACTGCCCGCGCGCAATCCGTGACGACGGCGACGTTGCCGCCGGGTGCGGGTGCTCAGACGGAGGCCGGGGACGGCGCTCCGGCGGGGTCGAACACCGGGGCGTGACGGCGCCAGGGCGCGCGTCGCTCCAGCTCTCCGGCCAGCCAGAGTAGTCGCGTCTCGCTGCCCGGGGGGCCGACCAGCTGGACCGCCAGCGGCACCCCCTCCTCGCGCGTCCCGACGGGCAGCACGACCGCCGGGACACCGGCCAGGTTCCACGGCGAGGCCCACGGCGCCCACCGCGCGTTGGCGGTGACGTTGGCCAGGAACCCGCGCTCGTGCCACGGCCGCGCCGGCAGCGGCGGGCCGTTGGTGATCGGGGTCAGCAGCACGTCGAGGTCGTCCTCGGCGAAGAACGCCGCCGTCCGCTCGCGGAACCGCTCGGCGGTCGCCGGGCGCACGAGACCGGCCCGCCGGGCCAGCCGGCCGAGCCGGGCGTGGGCGCGGCTGCGCGGCTGTAGCGCCGCCCGGTCCAGCCCGAGTGCGGCGGCGTCGTCCTCCGCGCCGGCCAGCCAGCGGGCGATCGCGCCGACCGCGGCGCCGGTCGGGATCACCGGGTCGCGCTCGACGACGACGTGCCCCGCGCCGCGCAGCAGCCGCGCCGTCCGCTCGACCGCCGCCCGCGCCGGTCCGTCCGGCCGCGAGCCGGCCACCGGGGAGCGCCGGCCGACGGCGATCCGCAGCGGGCGGCCCGGGTCCGGCGCCGACCAGCCCAGGCCGGCGTCCTCCCCCGCCAGGACGGCGGTGCCCAGCGCGACGTCCTCGACCGTGGTGGCCAGCACGCCGTTGACCGCCATGCCCGACCAGTCGTCGGCGCCGATGCCGCCGGGCAGCACGCCGCGCCCGGGCTTGAGGGTGACCAGGCCGCACGCGGCGGCCGGCAGCCGCAGCGAGCCCATCCCGTCGTTGCCGTGCGCCAGCGGCACCGCGCCCGCGGCGACCGCGGCCGCGCTGCCGCCGGAGCTCCCGGCCGGGGAGAGCGCGGTGTCCCAGGGGTTGCGGGTGACCGTGCCCGGCCCGTCGGTGGCGGCGTAGAGGCACAGCTCGGGGACCCGGGTGACCCCGACGACGACGGCGCCCGCGGCGCGCAGCCGGGCGACCACCTCGTGGTCGGCGTCCGCGGTGGTCGAGTGGGCGGCGCAGCCGTCGGTCACCGTCTCCCCGGCGACGCCGACGTTGTCCTTCACCGCGACCGGGACGCCGGCCAGCGGCAGCACGGCCCGGCGCGGGTCGGCGTCCACCGCGGCCGCCTCGGCCAGCGCCTCCTCGGCCCGCACCACGCGGAACGCGCCGATCCGGGGCTCGACCTCGGCGAGGTGGGCCAGGTGCGCGCGCACGACCTCGACCGCGGACACCTCGCCCGCGCGCACGCGCGCGGCGAGGACGGAGGCGGGCAGGCCGACGAGCCGGGCGCCGCCCGGAGCTCCGCTAGCGTCCATGCGGGCGACCGTAACCGCGGTCGCCGACACTTCTCGAACGGAGGCCCGATGACCTACACCGGCGACGTCGAGGTGGGCGGACCGGCCGACGTGCGGGAGCTGCCCGGGCTCACCATCAGCAAGGTCGCCGTCAGCGAGATGGCCAACAACGCCTACCTGCTGCGGGACACCGCGACGGGGCAGGCGCTGCTCGTCGACGCGGCCGCCGAACCGGAGACGCTGCGCGCCCTGATCGGCGGCGCCGACCTGCGCACCGTCGTCACCACGCACGGGCACTGGGACCACCACCGCGCGCTGCCCGACGTCGTCGCGGCCACCGGGGCGCGGACGGTGGCGCACGCCGCCGACGCCGGCGACCTGCCCGTCCCCGTCGACCGGACGGTCGCGCACGGCGACACCGTCGAGGTCGGCGAGCAGGTGCTGGAGGTGGTGCACCTGCGCGGGCACACGCCGGGCAGCGTCGCGCTGGTCTGGCGGGGGCCGGAGGGCGCCGGCACGCACGTCTTCACCGGCGACAGCCTCTTCCCGGGCGGCGTCGGCAACACGCAGCAGGACCCGGAGCGGTTCGCCAGCCTCATCGACGACGTCGAGCAGCGGCTGTTCGCCGTCCTCCCGGACGACACGTGGGTCTATCCCGGCCACGGGAGGGACACGACGCTGGGCGCCGAGCGCCCGTCGCTGCCGGAGTGGCGCGCCCGCGGCTGGTGACCTGCGGCGGAGGGCCTCCCGGTGCGACCATCCGTGCAGGCCAGGACGGCTGGCTGCAGGTCACGAGGAGGCCTCCGATGCACTCCCAGGCGAAGCAAGAGGCGCAGGAAGCGCTGTTCACCGCGATCAGGGACCAGGCGGAGAAGAACATGCGCTCCGCGATGCGGCCCGCGGAGAAGGCCGCGCTCCTGCGCCGGCTGGCGGAGGCCTACCGGCTCACCGCCGGCGGCCCGATGCCCGAGATCCCCTCGCGCCGCGCAGCGCCCGCGCCGCGGAAGGCCGCGGACGACGGGGCGCCATCGCGGACACGCACCGCCTGATCGGTGCCGGCCCGGCGGGTCACCTGCGGCCGGGGGTCCAGTCCGTGCCCCGGCCGTGGGTGCGGTCGAGCACGTCCTGACCGCCGGGCGCCCAGCGCGTCCGTCGGTCGGACCACGCGCTGCCCGCCCCCAGCGGGCCGGTCCGCAGGCACGGACCCGCCTACGGCGTGGACGCCTCCCTCCCCGAGGACCCGGGGAGCACCGCCGGGGTCGAGGCGCCGGGCGGGTGTCCGGCAGCGCGGGTCCTCCACGCACGTGCCGCCAGCACCACGACCAGTGTCAGAGCGCCGGCACCCGTCCCCCACGCACCCGCCTCGGCCTGCGGGTGGACGGCCAGCAGGGCGGCGGTCACGCCCACCGACGTCACCGCGGCGGCCACTGCGCCGGCACACAGCCACCGCTCCTGTCCCTCGGCCAGCAGCACGAACCACAGCAGGTAGCCGAGCAGGATGAGCGGCGTGATGGCCACGAGCACACGCACCGCCGGGACGGCCGACTGCCACTGGTCACCGAAGACACCCCGGGTCACGGGACCGGCCACGGCCACCCCGAGGACCGCGAAGGGTATGGACACCCCCACCGCCCCGACGAGATAGCGCCGGGCCTGAGCGCGCGCTGCCGCGGGCGCCTCGGCCGCGAGGGCCGCGATCCCCGGGAACAGACCGATGCCCAGTGTGTGCGCGAGCGTGACGCTGGCGTCCAGCAACCGCGTGGCCACGACGTAGTCCGCGAGGGCACGTGCGGGCGCCAGGCCGCTCACCAGCAGGGTGCCCTGCCGCCACAGGAGCACGAGGGCGGTTCCCGCGATCGCCAGCCACGCGCTGCGGCGCAGCAGCGCTCCGAAGGTCAACCCGCCGTCCCTCCTGGCGCTCGGCCGCAACCAGACGGCCGCGACGGCGAGGACGACGAGTTCCTTGCCCGCGACGATCCACAGCAACGGGACGATCCCCGCGCCCGCCAGGACCGCCAGGGAGCCGGTCGTGACGAGCAGCAGCGCGCTGACTCCCTGCAGGACGCCCTCGAGGACGACCTTGCCGGCGCCCCGCAGCACCTCGCCCCACAGGTTGAACACCGAGTTGGCCACGACGAACACCGAGCAGGGGACGAGCACGGCCGCGTCCACGCCCGCCGGGCCGGCCAGGACCGCCACGCCGCAGGTCAGGACCACGGCTGCGGCGGTGGACAGGGCCTGGGGACCCAGGGCCGAGCGGAGGGCCGCGGGCGCCGTGGCGACCCGTGCCGCGACGTCCCTGCCCGCGAGACTGGCCACCCCCAGGTCGGTGAGGCTGGCCATCAGCGTCACGGTGCCCAGCAGGAAGCCGTAGAGCGCGACGGTGACGGGGTCGGCCACGCGCGCCAGCACCACCACCAGGACGACGCCGACGAGCCGCCCGAAGATCCGCGAGACCAACGCCGCGGCGACGCCGATGCGGACGAGCCTGCCCTTCGAGAGGACGTCGTCGGGCTCGAGTGCTGTCACGTGGCTGGCTCCGTCCTCGGGAGTCGTGTCCGATCGCGCCCCACCGTGACGGCGGCCCCCGTCGCGACACCCAGCAGGTAGAAGGTCGTGAAGCCGGTGGGGTAGCTGCCCAGGGTGGTCCGCGAGACCCAGTCGACGACCGACACGGCGAGGACGGCCAGGCCCAGCCAGGCCGCGGCGCTGCCACGCCGCGCCGGCTCGCTGAGCCACACCGCGTAGGCGATCACGGCGCACAGCAGGGCGATCACCCCGACGAGCCCCACGTCGGACAGGACCTGGGCCCACGACGAGTCCAGGAACGAGGGGTCACCCGCGAAGAACGCCGTGCTCTCGCGATCCGGGTCGTACGCGGGCGCCGCTGAGACCAGGCCGGCCTCGGCCCGCGTCGAGCCGGCACCGAGCATTCCGACCCCGTTGCCCCGCACCAGGGTCGAGACGTCCCGGTAGGCGACCGCCCACGCGTCGAAGCGCCCGTTGAGGGTGAACAGCAGCGGGCGGACCGGTCCCCCGGGGACGGTGGCCGACACGAGGTAGACGCCGGCGACGAGGACCGCCCCGGAGACGGCTCCCACGACGCCGACCACGGCCGCACGGATCTTGCCCTGTCGGAGCAGGACCAGGATCGCGAGGACGGCCAGCTGCAGGACCGCGGTGCGGACCTGGGTGGCGCCGAGGATGGCCGCGACGGAGATCCACAGGACCACCGCCTGCCGTCGGGACGCGACCGTGAGAGCCAGGCAGGCACCGAGGACGGCGAAGGCGGCGAGGGAGAAGGACTCCTCGAAGGTGCCGGGACTGCGCAGCCCTCCACCGGAGGTGAGCCGCACCTGCGAGCCGAACGCGTAACCCCACTGGTACACCAGCGCGTCCGGGCCGACCGCCTGCTGGATCCAGGCGAGGACCGCTTGGGCCAGGAGGAAGACGGTCATCGCGCGCACGAGGTGACGCAGCGCGGCATCGGGTCGTGGGGTGGTCAACCCGACGACCAGCAGGAGCAGTGGCTCCACCAGCAGGCGTGTCCCGAAGAGCCAACCGCCGCCGTGGTCGCCGCCGAGATCGAGCAGGTAGAGAGCGAGGAGCACGGTCAGGGGGAACCCCACGGAGAGCGGCGGCAGCCGCGCCGCCAGGGACGTGCGCCCCCGGAGCACCGCTGCCACCGTCACGGCGAGCAGCAGGACGACGAGCGCGTCCTTGGCGACACCGAAGGTGTCCGAGAGCCGGAGACGCAGCTCCGCGGTCGTGCCGAACAGGAACACGACAGCCCACGGCGCCAGCCAGGGCCGGCATGCCAGGAGCCAGGCCGCGCCGAGCACAGCACCCAGCCCGAGGACGGCGAGGACGCCCGACATCAGACGACGTCCCGGGCGTGCCCGCCGGTGACACCGGACCTCCCGCCCACCGTCACCCCATCACGAGGACGGCGTCCGCCGGACGCTCCCACTGCTGGCTGAGGCGCTGCACGGTCCGGACCTCCCGCAACGGAGCGCCCACCTCCACTGCGAGCACGATCGCCGTGGCCTCCCTCAGGGCCGGGGCGACCACGGCCGTCGTCGGGTCGGCCGTGACCCGGACCCGGTTGACTCCCGGTCCCGACTCGACGACCGTCCCGCCGTCCGCCACCGCGACGTGTTCCCCGACGGGTCGGTCCACCGGGATGGTGTCCCGGAGCACCGCGGCGACCTCCTGCGCGGCCGCCACCGAGGCGGCACCGGCGGGAACGACGACCAGCCGGTGTGTGGTCCCGTGCCCACCGAGTCCCTGCAGGTCCTCGACCAGCCGCTCGGATCCGGGGACGACCTGGCCGGCGCGGATGACGCCCACGGGGAGACCGAACACCTCGCCGACGTCCCGCAGGGAGGTCACACGGGACGGCCGGGCGGAACGGACCGCGAGGAACGCAGCGGCGACGACCAGGCCCAGGACCGCGCCCGTCGCGGCGTCCCGCGGGACGGCCGGTGACGTCTGGACGGCCGGGGTGGTACTGAGGACCCGCACCGGGTTCGCGGTCCGGGCGAGGACCTCCGCCCGGGCGCGCAGGTCCTCGGAGGCTCCCCCGTCGGACCCCGTCGGATCGTCCGCAGCAGCGGCCGCTGCTGCGTTCGCCGTGTCCACCGCCTGCTGTCGCGCGACGTCGGCGAAGGAGGTGACCACGGCATCGAGCCGCGCCGCGGCGTCCTCGGCCCCGGGCCCGGTGACGGACACGGAGATGACGCCGGAGCTGGGGCTCGGGGTCACCGTGACCACGTCCCGGAGGTCCGTCCAGCTCTCGCCCGTGCCGAGCCGGTCGGCTGCCGGGGCGAGGACGGCCTCGGACGCGGCCAGCGCGGCAGCACCGGCCAGCTCGCGGTCGGCCGACGCCGGGTTGCCGCCGGGGAAGACCACCGGGTCCTGGGAGAGCGGGGTGTACACCACCGTCGACTCCGCCTCCCACTGCGCACCACCGGCCAGGCTCACCGCGACACCGGCCACGGCTCCGAGCACGGCCAGGACCAGCGGCAGCCGGAGCAGCCGCCACAGACGCGCGGCGCCCCTGCGTTCGTCCAGCGCGTGCCGGCCTCCGGTCCCCCGGGGCGACCCGACACTGCCGGACGTCACGCCGACCTCCCCGGCACGGTGGACCACGTGTCGTACAGGTCGTTGACCTCGGACACCCACCGGTCGAACGGGAACACCTCGGCCAGGCGGCGTCGCCCACCGGCACCCAACTCGGCGGCGCGCGCGGGCGAACCGAGGACCTCGACCAGCGCCCGACCCAGCGCCTGCGGCGCCCGGGGGGGTACCAGGAGCCCGGTCACTCCGTGGTCGACCATCTCCGCGAGCCCGCCGGTGGCCGTCGCCACGACCGGGACGGCGCCGGCCATGGCCTCGAGCACCGCGTACGGGAAGCACTCGATGTTGTAGGACGCCAGCACGAAGACGTCGGCACCGGCCGCGAGGAGCGGAGCGTCGACCCGCGCACCGAGGAGGTGCACCCGCTCCATCCCGGGCTGTGCCGCGACCTGCTCCAGTGCCGCCCGCTCGGGCCCGTCCCCGACCACGACGAGGGAGGCGCCGGGCACCTTCCGGGCCACGTCTCGCCACGCCTCGAGCAGGTCACGGTGGCCCTTGTCCGCCCGCAGCGCGCCGACGACGACGGCGACCGGCCCGGGCAGTCCCCCCGGGACGGCGGCTGCGAGTGCCGCTCGGCCGTCCCCCACGCTCGTCGCGGGCAGGCTGTTCTGGACGACCTCCATCCGCTGGGCGGGGAGACCCAGCTGGCCGCGGAGGTAGGTGACCTGCGTGTAGCACACGGCGGCGTAGCCGGTGACCAGCCGGCCGAGCCCCGACTCGACGACGCGCTCACGGGTCCCGCGGTGGCCGACGTGGCCGTAGGTGTGCTTCCAGACGACGTAGGGCATCGGACCACCGGCCATCACCCGGTGCTGCAGCAGCGCGAGACGGACCGGGAGGTCGGCCGCGAAGTGTTGGGCGGTGACGACCGCGGGGCGGTGCCGGCGCAGCAGTCCGCGGATCCCTGCCGCCGTGCGCAGGACGCCGCCCGCTCCCTCCGGTTCGGGCACCAGGTCGACCGGGATCCCGGACGCCCGCAGTTCGTCACCGTAAGGGCCGTCACGGAAGGTGACTACGCGTGACCGCCAACGCTGCTCGTCCAGGTGCTGTGCCAGCAGCACCACGTGCCGCTCGGCCCCGCCCAACTGGAGGCCGGGCAGCACGAACAACGCGGTTCGAGGGGTCGACTCGCTCATGCACTTCCTCTGGGCACGCTCACGACGCCGTCCCGCTGCCACCGCCGGCCCCGAATCCGGACGTCAGGAGCACACCCTCCCCACGCTCCGTGCCCGGCGCAACGTGGGGTGGCCCCAAGGGAGGAGTGCGAACGGGTCCGGAACCGCCACGCGGTCGCGCGTCACGGCCCCGCGTCCCCGGCCCGTCCCGTCGCCGCCCCTCGGAGGTCGGCGAGGTGGTCGTTGGCGGCGCGGAGGGCCGCCAGTGCCGGTTTGGGTGTCCCGTCCAGGCGGGTCAGCCCGAAGTTGTTCTCGTAGGCGTTCCAGTCATCCCGGTCCCGGACGGTGAACACGAACGCGTGGGTCACGTACCGGTACTGCTGCTGCACCAGGTCGATCGCCCGCGCCAGGTAGTCGGCCTGGGTCGCCTCGTCCACCCCGGCGAACCACCCCTCCCCGCCGCCGGTGCTCCACCCGAACTCGGTGAACCACACCGGCACCTCCGCGTCCCCGGCTCCGACCATCACCTGCCGCACCCGCTCCACGTTGGCGATCCGGTACGGGTGCTCGGCCGGCGGCGCCTCCGGCGGCTCGGCCGCCGGCCCCTGGTAGGGATGCAGGCCCAGCGCGTCGAACCACCCCCCGCCCCCGGCCGCGTACAGGCCCGCCACCCACGCGGCGTTCACCCCGCTGGTCCCGCCCGAGACCACCACCGCCGCCGGATCCCCCGCCTTGATCCCGCGGTAGCCGGCCTGCAGCACCGGCACGTACACCTCCGGAGCGGTCGCTCCGCACCCGGTCCCGGCCGAGCAGTCCGGCTCGTTCCAGATCTCCCACGCCGCGATCCGCCCCGCGTACCGCCCGGCCAGCCACGCCGCCACCCGCCCGAACTCCCCCACCCGCCCGGCCGGCGGCAACACCGTCAACGAGTCGCTGCCACTGAGCCACCCCGGCGTGCAGCCCAGCGTGGCCAGCACCTGCAACCCCCGCGCCGCCGCCGCGGCCACCGTGGCGTCCAACCGCTGCAGGTACCACTCCGACACCACCCCCGGCCCGGCCTCCTCCAGCGAGCACCAGCCCACCCCCACCCGCACCCAGCCCGACCCGGACTCCACCACCCGGTCCAGCACCAGCTCGTTCACCGGCCAGTCCCGCCACAACGAGAACACCTCCACCCCCGTCTCCAACACCCGGCCGAGTTGCGCGGGCTCGTCCGCGCGGGCGAGCGGGGCGGTGGACGAGACGAGCACGGCGGCGACCACGGCGACCGTGACGAGGGCCCGGCGAGCGAGTCGTCGCAGCGGAGGGAGCTCCGGTGGCGCCGGGTCAGCCGGCGGGGTCATGGCTGCTGGTCGACGACGCGCCCCCCCGAGCGCGAGCGCCGAGCACGTCGCGGTAGACGGCGAGGACCGAGTCGGTGCTGCGACGGACGTCGTGGTGCTGCACCACGTGGCGACGGGCGAGCTCGCCCTCGCGGTCTGCCGACTCCCGGTCCCCCAGGCGGGCGACCAGGGCCGCTGCGAGGGCGGCTGCGTCCTCCGGCGGGACGATCGCCGAGGCGGCCTCGTCGGGGACCGCCTCCCGAGCTCCGGCGACGTCGGTGACGACCACGCTCCGGCCACACGCCGCCGCCTCCAGGGGCACCAGCGCCATCCCCTCCCACCGCGAGGGGAGGACCACCACGTCCGCTGCCGTGTACCAGTCCCGGGGCTCGGCCCGTCCGGCGAACCGGACCCCGTCCGGCGCCCGTGCTGCCAGTTCCTCCCGATCCGGACCATCACCGACGAGCACCAGGGTGGCGCCCGGAACGGCGTCCTGGACACCCGGCCAGGACTCGATCAGCACGTCCTGGCCCTTCTGGCGGCTCAGCCGGCCGACGCAGACGGCGAGGGGGCCGGGCCCGATGCCGAGCCGAGCCCGCGCCACGGCGCGCTCCCGGGGCGTGAAGTGCTCCGTGTCGACCCCGTTGGGGACCACGACGGTCCTGCCCTCCAGGCGGAGGCCGGCGCGGAGTCCGTCCTCGCACTCGGCGAGGCTCACGCAGACCACACGGTCGGTCCACCCGAGCGCCCACCGCTCCCACTGCAGCGAGGCCGAGCGGACCGGCCCCTGGACAGCCAGGAAGGACCAGGCGTGCGGCTGGTAGACGGTGGGGATCCTGCCCCGGAGAGCCAGCCGCCCGGCCAGCCCGGCCTTGGCGCTGTGGAGGTGCACGAGGTCGGGAGCCACCTCGCGGGCCAGCCGACCGAGCCGCACGGTCTCCGACGGGACGGTCGGCCCGGGAGCGCGGGACGCCACCCAGGTGCGGACCTCGGCTCCCGCTGCCGCCGCACGCACCGGCAGATCGCCTTCCGGGGGGCAGGCGACGGTGACCTCCCACCCCTGTGCCACCTGGTGCACCACCAGGTCGACGACGCAGCGCGCGACGCCCTCGGTGGTCGGCTGTGACACGTGCAGCACACGCGGGACCCCGTCAGCCATGTCCCCTCCCCCCTGGACCTGCGAGTCCGCCTCGTGGCCACGCCCCTGCGGCCGTCCGGACCCCGAGGACGGGCCGGGACGGACGACTCCCATCCTCGGGCCTCCGGACCACTGCCGCGCGCCTGGGCTGCACGGACCTGGGGCCAGCCTCCCGGCGTGCGCAGGAGCGCGGGGATCGGGAAAGCTCCGGTGGGTGAGATCCGTCCCCTCGTCCCCGGCCGGCGCGGTGCCCGGGCACTCGCGGCCGGGCGCGCCGCTGCGGGTGCTCGTCATCCCGGCCTCACCCTCGGCACCCGGTGACGCCGGGGAGCCGGAGGACGACCGGGTCCTCCGCCTCGTCGCCGCCACCGATCGGCTCCGCCCCACCGTGCACCGGCTCGGAGACGGGCCGCGACGGGTGCTGGCCGGCACGGGCCGGCTCGTCGCGGTCCTGCGCTCCCTCGATCCGGACGTGGTGCTGGCCCACGGTGCGACGGCAGCCGCCGTCGCCGTCGTCGCGGGGACGCTCACGGGTCATCGCGTCGTCGTCCTCGACGACGGCCACGTCCCGCCCGGACGCGTGACGCGTCGGGCCGCCGCCGTGCTCCTGTCCTCACCAGGGGCGGGCGACGGTGACGACGCGGGCCGGCTGGACCTGCCACCGTCCGCCCTCGGAGACGACGGCCCCCCGTCGCGCGAGGTCGCCCACCGCCTGGCGGGAGTGCTGGCGGAGGCCGTCGGACGACCCGGGGCGGGCATCGACCCGGCGACCGCTCCGCCCGTGAGCGTCGTGGTCCCGGTCTACCGCGAGGGAGCGCTCGTCGACGACCTCGTCCAGACGCTCCTGCCCCAGCTGCGGCAGGACGACGAGCTGGTCGTCGTCGACGACGGCAGTCCTGACGACACCGGCGAGCGGGCGGAGCGCGCAGCGACGCGCGACCCCCGCGTCCGCGTGGTGCGCCTGCAGCGGAACGCCGGCGCGGGTGCGGCCCGCAACGCCGGCGTGGCGGTGTCCCGGCACGCCCACGTCGCGTTCACCGACGCCGGCTGTCACTGGGGCGAGGGCTGGCTCGACGGGATGCGGACACCGTTCGCCGAGACGCCCCCACCGGACCTCGTCGCAGGGGCCTACCGGGTGAGTCGGCGCTCGGTGTTCGAGACGGCGTCCGCCGTGGGGTGCTACCCGGACGTCGCGGAGGTCCGCCGAGCCGGTCCGGTGACCACCGCCTGGTCGGTGTTGTTCGGGCGCCGCTTCGACCCGACGCGCCCCGCCGGACGGTCCCTCGCCGTGACGCGGTCCGCACTCGAGGCCGTCGGTGGTTGGCCCGAGCACATCCGAGTGCACGAGGACCTCGACCTGAGCCGGTCGATCGCCGAGCGCGGGCTGCGGTGCGTGCTCACCACCGACGCCGACCTGGTCTGGGACCAGGCAGGGGTGCGCGGCACCGCGCGGATGTACGTCCGCTACGGACGGGGTGATGCCGAGGCGACCGACCGTCAGGCCCTCGCGCGGGACCTCGGCCGGGCCCTGGCCTACCTCGTCGGACTCGTGGGGCTCGGCATCGGCGGCCCCCGGTTGCGCGCCGTGCTCGCCGCGGGTGGCGTCGCCTACGTGTGGGTTCCCCTCGCCCGCGCCCGGCACGAGGAACGGCCGCTGGCCACCGCCGCCCTCACACCGGTGGTCATCGTGGCGAAGGACCTCGCCAAGGTGTGGGGCGCGGTGCAGGTCCTGGCGAGCAGGGCTGCCCGACGTGGGCAGGGACCGGGCCGTACGGCGCCCGACCCGGCGGACGACGGACGGCGGCCTACGCCGTGACCTCCGGTCCGGGGAGCCGGTAGACCGCCCAGTCGGGACCCCGCTCGTGCACCTCCAGCGAGGGGTACTCGTCGAAGACGTCGGCGTGGACCGGGTTGAAGTAGACGACGACCACGTCTCCCCGCCCGTGGCGCGCCACCACCTGGTCGAGGACGCGGCGCAGCGTCTCGGCGCCGAAGGGGTTGGCCATGAAGACAACGAGCGGACCGTCGGGCAGCGGGTAGGTGGCTGCGTCCGCGTGCACCACGGTCATGGCGAGGCCGGGATCCCGGCGACTCCACCTGCGCGCGTTCCGTTCAGCGGTCCTCACGAGCGCGGGGTCGAGCTCCACCCCGACGATCCGCCGGAAACCCATCCGCGCCGCCAGGACCAGCGGCCTCCCGCGACCGGTCCCCAGGTCGACGAAGGTCGCGTCAGGGTGGACCGGCGGGAGCGCCGACATGGCACGACGCCACCAGTCCGCGTGCACCGGCTCGTACGCGTGGGGGTCCCGCCCGAACGTCTGGGGTGCCAGAGATGCCTCGTTGTCGGCGAGTCCACGGGTGCGGACGCCCAGCCGCAGGTCGAGCGCGAGATCGGAGAGGTACATCCGCCCTCTCCGCACGCCGGCGCCCACGGTCCTGCACGACTCGTGGACGACTCCCGTCAGCCCCCTCCCCCGGAGCCTCCGTCCGATCACGAGGCGGACCCTCCTCAAGCCGGCGGTCATCCCGTTCACCCGTGTCACGTTCCCCTCGTGTCCGGGGCGTCGCCCCACCCCCGTGCCCGTGTCGGTGACCGGGCGTCCCCCGCGCCGACCGGGTCGTACGGCGACATCGAACCTCACGCTTCCGGGTCACCGCCTCGGCGGTCCGACGTGAGCATCCCCAGGTCATGCCGCAGGATCGGGCCGTGGGCTCTCGAGAACCGCGTGGTCGTGACGGCACCGGGGCACACGCGAGCCCGCAGGACGGGGACGTCCCCCGGGGCCGGCTCTCCGGGATCCCCGGGGCGGACGACCCAGCGGGCCGGTGGCGCCGACTGCGGGTCCGGCTGGGGACGTGCACCTCGGAGTCGGCGCTCGCCCGGTACTACTCGGACTTCCGTCGCTCCGGGCGATCACTGGCGTCCTTCGTCGTACGGCACCCGCTGGCGAGCCTCCTGGCCCTCGTCGCGACGGCTCGGCTCCCCTCAGCGAGGGCCCGGTTCTCGACCGGTCCCGGGGGCACGGCCCTGTACGAGGCGTTGTCACGCCCCGTCTTCGTCGGCGCGACGCTCGGGGCCACCGGGGTGTCCGTCCTGCGGGTCCCGGCGGATCCGGGAGGGTACGTGCACGGGCGCGCCAAGCAGACCCTCCGTCGGCGGCTCCGTGCAGCGCAGCGCCGCGGCATCACCTGTCGACCCGTCGACGACCCCGCCGAGCGGCGCGCACTGGTCCTGCTGGCCGACGAGACCGAGAGGTCCCATCCCGATCCGCGCTACCGCATCGACGTCCCCGAGAACGAGGACCTCCTGCAGCACGACCTCTGGCTGGCGGCCTACTCCCCCCAGGGGCATCCGCTGCTGCTCTCGGTGACACCGGTCGACGGCGAGTGGGCTCTGCTCCGCTACTTCCGCACCCTCGGCCACGGTCCCGAGCACAGCGACAGCCGGTACCTGATGTGCGTGGTCCTGGTCGAGGCACTGGCCCGACGCGGTGTCCGGTACCTCGTCGACACCTGGCACCCGGGCGGGATCCCCGAGGGTCTGCGCCAGTTCCAGCGCTCCGTGGGGTACCGCCTGATGCGCGTGAGGTCCCGACGACCGCGCCGGACGAACGACCCCGACGAACCCGCCGCGCCGTGCCAGGAGTCGCGCCGGGCCCTCGCCTGACACCTCCGGTGAGGACGGCCGCCACCGCGCCTGCACGGCGACGGCCGACGCTCAGCCCCTCCCGGCCGGCCCTCGACGCGCAGCGGCCAACCGGTCGCGACCCTGTTTGGCGACCCGGTAGGCCCGGCGGACCTGCCGCCAGACCGGCGCGTGCGTCCGGGTGGCCACGAGATAGGGCGTCGGCTCGGCGCCGAAGGCACGCTTGAACTGACTGACGCCCTCGTCGACCGCCCCGACCTCGTCGAGGTGCTGGTAGCCGTGCTCGAGTGCCCAGAGGATCTCGTGGACGTAGAGGGCCGTGCCCGGGTTGTCGGCTCGGCGCGACCGGAAGCCACCGCCCGCCCAGGAGTAGAGGGTCTGCCCGTGCCCGAAGGCGAGGGACAGCCCGCCCGGCTCCTCGCCGACCCACGCGGAGAGCATGCAGACCCCCTCCCGGTCCCCGTACCGCTCCCACACCGCTTCTCCGATGTCGGAGGGGTACGGCGAGGGCAGACCTCGTGCGCCGTACGCCTCCTCGAGGAAGACGGGGAGCCATCGGCACACCTCCGTCTTGCCGCTCGGCCGGACGACGACCCCGCGCCGCTCTGCGCTGCGGAGGGTGCGCCGCACCGAACGCCGGGTGCTGCGCCAGAACTCCTCCACCGACCCGTGGGACAGGTCGACCACCCAGGTGAGGTCCTCGTGCACGTCCCACCGGGCCCGGGGTGCCGCCTGAGCCGGGTGGGTCAGCCCCGGGGCGAACTCCGCACGCGAGGACACCACCCGGTGCTCCCGGGCCCATGCGTCCAGCGCGAGGAGTGTCCCGCTCAGGTGCTCCGGTGGGACGACCGGCCCCACGTAGGGGAACGGGACCCGCGCCTCCATGAGCAGGCGGCGCCGGGACAGCAGCAGCGGAGCCACGCCCACCGGACGGGCGTCCACGTGGACGACCAGCGGCTCGAGACGCCAGCCGTGCACCCGGGTCTGCAGCTCCAGCCAGTCCCAGGTGTGGAAGGCGGTCGAGCCGGCCACGTCTCGGAGCAGCCCGTCCCACCGGCCCCCGTCCCGGCAGTGTTCGAGCGTGATCCGCGGAGGTTCACGGCCTGGCGACGTACCTGCACGCCCCTTCCGCCCGTCGACCGCCATGGCGCCAGCGAATCAGATCGGGGGTGTCGCAGCCACGGGGCGGCGTGATCGCCGCCCCCGAGGGCCGGGACCCCGGTGCCGTGAACGCGTCGACGGCACCGGGGTCCGGTTCACTTGCGGCCGGGCGTCCAGTCCATGCCCCAGCCGTAGGTGCGGTCGAGCACGTCCTGGCCGCCGTGCACGTAGCGCACCTCGCGGTTGACGACGAGCTCCCCGCCCCGGTTCTCCAGCATCGCGATCGCGCAGATGCGGGCGCGCGGGTCGTGCTCGTCCAGGCGCACCTCGATCTGCGGCCCGTTGGCCGGGAACATCGTGACGACGGCGTCGGCCTGGCCCCAGTTCGGCACGCCCTCGTAGATGAGCGCGAACACGAGGATCCGGCGGATCAGCTGCGTGTGCTGCAGGTTCACCATCAGGTTCTCGCCGCCGCTGTTGGCACCCGAGCGGTCGTCGCCGTCGAGCCACACGATCGACTCGCCGTTGCCCAGCGTGTGCTGCCCGCGGAAGGCGTTGCCGAGCGCCTGGATGACGCCCTTGGAGCCGTCGGCGTACTCGTAGAGGCAGCCGAGGTCCAGGTCGATCGCGCCGCCGCCCGCGGCCGCGGCCAGCCGCTTGAGGAAGCCGCCACCGCCGCCTCCACCACCACCACCGGGCCGGGCGTTCCAGTTCAGGTTCACCCGCAGGACGCCGGTGGTGCCGGCGGTCTTCGTCAGCGAGACCGACGGCGCCGACTTGGTCAGCGAGACCTTGTCCATGTTGACGCCGCCCTGCTGCGGCGGGGCCGGCGGCTGCTGCCCGTACCCCTGCTGGCCGTACGGGTCCTGCTGCGGCGGCTGGCCGTAGGGGGGCTGCCCCTGCGGCGGGTACGGGGGCTGCCCCTGGTACGGCGGCTGCCCGTAGGGCTGCCCCGGCGGCGGGTAGGGCGGCTGCCCGGGCGGCGGGTACTGGCCGGGCGCTGGGTACGGGGGCTGCCCCTGGTACGGCGGCTGCCCGTACGGCTGACCCGGCGGCGGGGGCTGGTGCGGCGGCGGCTGCGGCGGTGCCGGAGGCGTCTCCGGCTGCGGCGGCGGGGACTTCGGGCGCTTCGTGTAGTCGACCAAGGGAGGCCTCCCCGCAGGTCGCCCACCCGGGCCGACCTGCGCTCTGAGCGGCGGACACGTCCCCCCGACCCTATGGGGCGCCGCTACCCTCCGGCCCATGCCGCGCGGTGCCCCCTCCCCTGCCGTGTACGGGATCGACCTGGGCACCACGTACAGCTGCCTGGCGCAGGTCGACGGGTCCGGCACCGCGCAGGTCGTCCCGCTCCTCGACGGCGCCCCGACGCTGCCCAGCGTGGTGCTGTTCGTCGGCCCCGACGACTACGTCACCGGCGAGCGTGCCCGCGTGCTGGCCCGCGCACAGCCCGACGACGTCTGCACGCTGGTCAAGCGGCGCATGGGCGACAGCACGTGGCGCTTCGTCAGCCACGGCCGGTCCTGGTCGGCGCCCGCGGTGAGCAGCCTGGTGCTCAAGGCACTGGTCAGCGAGACGGGCTTCTCCACGCAGAGCCCGGTGCAGGACGTCGTCATCACCGTGCCCGCCTACTTCGGCGACGAGGAGCGGCGGGCCACCCGGCTGGCCGGCGAGTACGCGGGCCTGACCGTCCTCGACGTCATCAACGAGCCGACGGCGGCCGCGCTGGCCTACGGCTTCGCCCGCCTCGACGGCGGCGGCCCGGCCGGGCACCTCGAGGAGGTCGCGCTCGTCTACGACCTCGGCGGCGGCACCGTCGACGTCGCGGTCGTGGAGCTGGCCGACCGGCGGCTGGCCGTCGTCGCCACCGACGGCGACCACGAGCTCGGCGGCGCCGACTGGGACGAGAAGCTCGCCGTCCACCTGTCGCACGCCTTCCTCGCCGCCCACCCCGACGCCGAGGACCCGCTCGACGACGGCGCCGGCGGCCAGGCGCTGGTGCTCGCCGCCGAACGGGCCAAGCGCGAGCTCAGCGTCCGCGAGTCCGTCGTCGTGCCGGTCGAGCACGACGGCCGCCGGGTGGACGTGCCGGTGACCCGCGCGGAGTTCGAGCGGCTCACCGCGGGGCTGCTCGACCGCACGGTGGAGCTGACCCGCGCCGCGGTCGCGGCGGCCCGCGCCCGCGGCGTCGACCGCATCGACCGGGTGCTGCTGGTCGGCGGCTCGACCCGCATGCCCGCCGTCGCGCGGCGGCTCACCGCCGAGCTCGGCGTGCCGGCCGAGGTGCACGACCCCGACCTCGCCGTCGCCAAGGGCGCCGCCGTCCACGGCCGCAAGAAGCAGCTGGAGCGGCTGCTCACCGCCGACCTGGTCACCCGCGGCGCGCTCGGCCCGGGCACGCCGCTGGAGTACGCCGCCGAGGCCGACGTCGACGCCGCCTGCGCCCGCCTCGGCGACGCCGTGGGCCTGACCGCGGCGCAGGTGCGGCGCACCGTGGAGATCCAGGTCCTCAACACCGTCTCCCGCGGCTTCGGCGTCCTGGCGCTGGACCGGTTCGGCGAGCCGTCGGCGGTCTTCCTCGTGCACCGCGACGACCGGCTGCCGGTGGCCGTGCGCCGCTCGTTCGGCACCGTCCACGACGACCAGCGGGTGGTCACCATCCGCGTGGTCGAGCAGGGCGGCGGCGCCGAGTCCGCCCGGCCCGAGGACGCCAAGCTGCTCGCCGAGGCCTCCATCGAGGACATCCCGCCCGGCCACCCCGCCGGCACCGAGATCCAGGTCGTGCTGCGGATGGGCTTCGACGGCATCCTCGAGCTCACCGCGCTGCACGAGGGGCTGGCCGACCGCCCGCTGACCGTGCGCGTGGAGACCGGCGCGGCGCTGAGCCAGGCCGACGTCGCCCGCGAGCGCGCGCAGGTCGGCCGGGTCCGCCGCCGGCAGGACTGACCCGGTGACGCTGCCGCCGTTCGACGGCACCGGCTACCGCAAGCGGGTCCTCGCCGCCATCGAGCGCCGCGGCGGCCCTGACACGACCGACCCCTTCGAGGTCTACGACCTCCCGCTGGAGGCCGCGGGGTCGCTGACAGACGACGAGGTCGCCCGCCGGGTCGACGAGGTCTGGGCGTTCTGGCAGAAGCAGCGCGACCACCCCAAGTACCGCGGGCTGGTGACCGCGCTGCTGCAGTCGCACGACGCCCTCGCCGCGCAGCTGCGCACCCCCGGCGGGCGGCAGTGGCTGGCCGGGCAGACCCGCGCCGAGCGGGACCGGCGGGAGGCCGCCCGGTTCGCGGAGCTCGACGCCGCGCTGGAGCGGCTGGCCGAGCGCTTCGGCGGCGTGCCGGCGGACAAGGTCGACGGGCTGCGCGGCCTGGCCGCCGCCGCGGGCATCGACGACGCCGCGTTCGCCGAGCGCCTGCGCCGGCACCGGCAGCTCGGCGCCGCCCCGGTCGCCGACGACGCCGTCCTGCGGCAGGTCCGCGACGGGCTCGAGGAGCTCGGCCGCATCGAGGGCGCCCCGGTGGCGGGCCTGCACGCCTTCCTCGAGCTGCCCCCGACGGCGGACCGCGACACGGTGCGCCGCCGCCGCGACGCGCTGCTCGTCCTCAACCGGCAGCGCCGCCCCGACCGGCGGAGGGCGCTCGTCGACGACCTGCTGGCCGCCGTGGGCGCGCTCCTGGTCGACGGCGACCCGGGCCGCTACCTCGACGCGCTGGCCGCCGACGTCCGCGAGGCGCTGCGCCCGCGGGTGGCCGCCGCGGTGCTCGTCGAGGACCGGCTGACCCCTGCCGACGCCCACCTGCTGGTGCAGGAGGCGATGGCCGCCGGCCTCGACCCGCGGCGCGCCGCCGCCGTGGTCACCGAGCTGGCCGCCGCGGCCGGCACCGCCGTCGAGCTCGCCCCGCCGCCGCCCGGGCCCGGCCGGGGCGACTGGCGGGCGGAGGTGTCCGCGGCGCGGGCGGCGCTGCGGGCCGGGCGGCCGCGTGCCGCGCGCCGGCACGCCGACGCGGCGACGGCCGCGGCGGACGGGATGCACCCGCCGATCCGGGCCGTCCGCGACGAGGTCACCGAGGCCGAGGCCCGCGCCGTCGCCGCCTGGCGCGGCGTGGGTCCCGCCGTCGCCGCCCGGCGGCACGCGGCCGCGGCCGCCGCGCTCGAGCAGCTGGTCGCCACGGCCGCCGACGTCCCCGGCCCGGGCGGGGAGGACGCCGCCGAGCTGCTCCGGCGGTCGCGGGAGGCCCTCGCGCGGGCCGACGCGGTCCTCGCCCCGCCCCGGACCGGCCGGGACCGGGAGGTGGCGCTGCTGGCCGCCCTCGACGCGGTCGCCGACCACCCCGCCGCCCGGGCCGAGCTCGCGGCGCTGGGCGTCGCGCCGGCCACCGACGTCGTCGTCACCCCCGCCCCGGGAGGCGCCCGCGAGGTGCGCTGGACGGCGTCGGCCTCCGCCGGCCCGGTCGAGTACCGGGTGCTGCGGGTGCGCCCGGACGGCACCCGTCAGGTGGTGGGCTCGACCTCGGTCACCGCCCTGGAGGACGGCGGGTACGGCGAGGTCGCCGGCTACGTCGTCGTCGCCTCGCGGCTGGGCGTCGCGGCCCCCGAGGCGCACGGCGGGGACGCCCGGCCGCGGCCCCCCGCCGTCTCCCTGCCGCCGGTCACCGGCGTCGTGCTGCGGGGCGGCCGGCTGCGCTGGGACTGGCCGCCGGGCTGCACCGAGGTGGTCGTCGTGCTGCGGCCGGACGCGCCGCCGGTCGGCCCCGACGACCCGGCCGGCACCCGCCGCAAGGTCACCAACTCGCGCTACGAGATCGACGGCGGGCTGCCGGTCCCGGTGGCCCCCGGCCACGTCGCGGTGTTCCCGGCGACCCGGGTGGACGGCCGGCTGGTGGTGTCCGCCGAGGGCGCGCGGCTGCGGCCCGCCTGAGCGGCGACCGGCAGCCAGCGGTCCCACCAGGCGAGCAGGTGCTCGAAGCGGGCCAGCCGGTGCCGGGGGCGGCCGGAGCGGGACAGCTCGTGGCCCTCGCCGGGGAACAGCAGCAGCGCGCTGGGCACACCCTGCCGCTGCAGCGCGACGAACAGCCGCCGGCCCTGCTCGACCGGGCAGCGCTCGTCCTGCTCGGAGTGGACGACGAGGGTCGGCGTGCGGATGGACGACGCCTGCGCCAGCGGGCTCACCGCGTCGGCGCCCAGGTACGCATCGGCGTACCACCAGCCGATGTCGCTGGAGCCGGCGAACGACGCCGGGTCGGTCACCGCCCGCTCCACGACGGCCGCGGCGAACCGGTCGGTGCGGGTGAGCAGCAGCGCGGTGAGGAAGCCGCCGTAGGAGCCGCCGTGGACCCCGACCCGCTCCGCGTCCAGCGCCGGGTCGGCCAGCGCGGCGTCGAGGAAGGCCAGCACGTCGGCGGCGTCCCGGTCGCCCCACGCCCGGACGACGGCGCGGGCGTGCTCCTCCCCGTAGCCGGAGGAGCCGCGCGGGTTGCACTGGACCACCGCGTACCCCGCCGACGCGTACACCTGCGCCTCGTCCAGCAGCGACCAGCCGTACTGGGTGAACGGCCCGCCGTGCACCAGCAGCAGCACCGGGTGCGGGCCCGGGCCCTCCGGCACGGTGACCCAGCCGTGCACCGGCGCGCCGTCGGGGGCCGTGGCGGTGCGCTCGGTGCTGCGGTGCAGCCGGCCGGTGGCGCCGAGCGCGGCGCCGAAGCCGGTGAGCAGCCGGCGCCGTCCGGGCGTGATCGCCACCAGCTCCCCCGCCGACCGGTCGTGCGCGACGGCGGCGACGACCACCCCGCCCCCGGCCGCGACCCCGCGCACGGTGAACGGCCCCTCGACCAGCGTCTCGGGGGCGCTGCCGTCGAGGGGCACCCGCAGCAGCGCCACCGCGCCGCGCCGCTCGACGCCGACCAGCGCCGCGCCGCCGTGCAGCACCGTCGCCGGCGTCTCGTCGCCGCGGTGGGTGTCGCGCGGGTCGAGCACGGGCTCCAGCGGGCCGCCGGCGGCCGGCACCCGGCACAGCGTCAGCCCGCGCCCGGCGACGTCGAGCCCGTCGGGGCCGAGGTCGGGGCGGGCGGTCACGTAGATCCAGGTCCCGGCCGGGTCGAACGCCGGCAGCCGGCACTCGCCGCGGCCGCGGGTGACCCGGCGCGGCTCCCCGCCGGTCCCCGGGACCAGCCACACGTCGCGGACGCAGTCGCGGTCGGCGCGGGCGTGCCGGGCGGAGACGAACGCCAGCGTGCGCCCGTCGGGTGACCAGGCGACGTCGGTGTCCTCGCCGCGGCCGTCGGTGAGCTGCCGCGCCTCGGGCGGGTCACCGGTGTCGTCGAGCGGGTCCTCGGGCAGGTCGAGGACGAACACGCAGCTGGGGCGGTCGGCGGTGTACCCGACGTCGTCGACCCGGTGCCGCAGCCGGGTGACCAGCCGCGGGGGCTCGGCCTCCGGCGGCACGTCCTCGGCGGTGCCGTAGCGGCCCTCCTCGGGCACACGGGCCACCCAGGCCAGCCGGCGGGAGTCCGGCGACCACGCGGGGGCCCCGGCGCCCAGCGGCGCGTCGGTGAGCCGGCGCGGCGCGCCGCCCGCGGTGGGCAGCAGGTGCAGCTGCGGGTGCCCGCCGGGCGCGGCCGACAGGTAGGCCAGCCAGCGGCCGTCCGGGGAGAACGCCGGGGCGGAGTCGCGGGCGCCGGAGGTCAGCGGGCGGGCCGGCGCCGAGCCGTCGGTGGGGACGGCCCACAGCTGGGCGCGGTAGGCGTCGTCGTCGAGGTCGGGCCGGCTGACCGCGACCACGGCCATGCGCCCGTCCGGCGAGACCGCCGGCGTCCCCGGCGTCCGCAGCAGGGCGAGGTCGGCGGGCCGCATGGCCCACCGAGCGTAGTGCAGTCGTCACCCCCGGGGGGGGGGGGGGGGGGGGGGGCGGGCGGGGGGGGGGGGGGGGGGGGGGGGGGGGGGGGGGGGGGGGGGGGGGGGGGGGGGGGGGGGGGGGGGGGG